>CAJMSV010000001.1 GCA_905216175.1 uncultured bacterium
GAGACCACGGGCGGCGACACCACCGGCGGCACCGGTACCACCGGTAGCTCGACGGGCGGCACCTCAGGAGGTTCGACCGGCGGCGATGGCGGCACGCCTACGCCTACGCCCACTCCCGACCCCTCGCCCACGCCTGACGATACGGTCGGCTAGAAATCATCCGGCCATAAGCAACAAGGCCCCCGAGCAGCTTATTAAACTGCTCGGGGGCCTTTTTAGTTTAAAGCGACCTGATGGGCGGTCTTTATACCGGCAGACAAAAAAGGGGGTACCGACCAACGTCGATACCCCTTACAAGCCACGATGTCAGCGCGCACAGAGCCGAGCTCACGACCCGCACGCCTACTTGCGAGAATTGCTCAGCTTATTGATCAGCGCCTCGAGACGCTCGCCGTCCTCGGCCGTCTGGGCAATGACCAAAATCGTATCGTTGCCGGCAAGCGAGCCAAGCACATCGGGCAACTCTGCCGCATCAACGGCGGCGGCGATGCCGGAAGCCGTGCCAGGCTGAGCCTTGATCATAACCAGATTATCGGTACGCAGAACGCCCGTAACGAGCTCGGAAACCATACGCTGCAGGTGCAGGTCCTCTGCCAGAACATAGATGCCCTCAGGGAGCTTACGCAGCCCCATATCGGCAATATCGCGAGAGACAGTCGCCTGCGTGCAATCAAAGCCCATAGCACGGAGCTCATCGACCAGCACGCGCTGCGTACGGACGTCCTTATTGCGCACAATATCTCTAATGGCATCCTGGCGCCCATTGCGTTTTTTAGCCATACAAACCCTCTCTCCAAAAGATGGCGGAGACAATCAATCAGTGATTGAATAGTTTAACGCTATTTGAAGGCTTTTGTGTATAAGAACGCATTTCGAAACAATTCTATGCAAGTTTGTTTCGTAATGAGCCGTTTAGGCGGTTTTTGCGCCCGTCCGGTTAAGAAAAGCTGCCAGATGCGTACACATCACGCAGCGCGCGGGCTTGGCGCTGGCAATCGGCCCAAACAACAGACCCAGTCCCCGATGGTTGTCCTTGAGCGCGGCGACCATCTGACGGGTTCGAGGCGCATCGAGCATATCACGCATGCGGGCGGAACGCTCGATTGACGACAACCCATGCGGGCTCAGGCACAAATTCTCGATGCAGGCGACCAGTCCGGCAAAGTAGAACTTTTGGCTTGCCAGCTTGAGCCGACCACCGCTATCTGCTTCCGAGAGTGAGTCCGCAAGCTCGTCGAGTGCTCGGATGTCATCGGATACCTTGGCATACATGGTGGGATCAAAGGCATCTGTAAGCTTAGGTGCCGCGGCGTGGAAACAAGCGTCGCCGCAGCCGGAGACGCACTGCGCCCGCGAGAGCGCGCACGCCATAAACCCAACTGTGCGAAACACCTTGTCGCACAAAAGGCATGCCTCAAACAGCGAGCGGCTGTACATCACGCCAGAGGTCTGAGCGACTAGGCCGCCTAAAATCAACTGGGACAGCCCGCTCACCATCGAAGACTTGTCTTCAATGACAATAGGGGCAACATTCAAGACGCGCGAATGGCGCTCTCGATGTGCATCATAGCGGTCGAGCGACACCGTGGGGAACACTATGTCTGCCGCAGTATCGCACGCGATATCGACCATCTTGGAAAGGGACTGCGGAGCAAACCACTCATCGGCGTTCATAGCGATGATTTGAGAGCCACGCGAGGCAGCAAAACCGGCACGAAGGCAAGCACCGCGCTTCGCGTCCTCGACGTCAATCAAATCAATATGGATGTCCCTGTCGGCAGCAACCTGAAGCGAATGGCGCACACCGGGCGCAGCATCGCGGCAGACAACGACAATCTGCAAATCGTAGAGGTCTTGGTTCTGGATACTCTCGAGCGCACGCATCGCATAGCTGGGCGAACCTTCTACCACAAGGATCACCGAAAGTCGCGGATGCGAGCCACGTCGAACCAAGTTATCCGTCCTCTCGACAGCAATGAATCAAACCGTGGTTCATGGTACACCCCATAAATAAAAGCAATGAGACACCGGTTGCACTGCACGCCAAGAACAGATGTTGCACACGCGCAGCCCACAGATGACAGATGCCGACGAACGGCGCGTCAAGCCCTCCCGTAGTCGAGCACGACAAGCTCGGCGGGATCGTAATCCACGCCCATAAACGTAAGGCCGCAGGCAGGAGCCGTGGGGCCCGCAGCGGTACGATCGCAAGCATCGATGACCTCGCGCATCCACTCGGGTTTACGGCGATGCATGCCAATCTCGACAAGCGTGCCAACGATCGTACGGACCATCGAATGCAGAAACGCATTGCCCTCGATGGTAAACGTCAGGATTTCCTCGCCAAACGCAACCTCATGGCCAAACTCGGCCCGCATCACGCAGCGGTGCGTAGGCTTGCCCACGGCAGAGGCGACCTTGCAAAAGCTCTTAAAGTCCTGCTCACCCAAAAGCGCGGGACAGGCCGCAGACATGGCCTCGACGTCCAAGGGATAGCGATGCCACCACACGGCACCACGGGACAGCACGGGGCGCGCATCGCGATCGGCAATACGGTACGTATACGTACGGGAACGCGCGTCAAAGCGTGCAGAAAAGCCCTTACGGGCCCTGTAGACCTCGTTTATGGCGATATCTTTAGGCAGCAGGGCATCCATAGCCCGCAGCCACCTACGGCGCGTAAGGGCGAGCTCGGCGTCCGTTACGGGCACGCTGATGTACTGAGCCACGGCATGCACGCCGGCATCGGTACGACCTGCGCACGTCAGATCGATCGGACGGCGAAGCAGCGTCTCGATGGCTCGACGCAGCTCACCCGCAACCGTCGTCTGTCCCGGCTGCTCGGCAAATCCGCTATACGACGAGCCATCATAGGCCACGCGAAATACGAGCGTGGCGTCAAGCTCGGGGGTCAAATTGAAATCAGACGGCGCAGTCATGGGCGCTCCCAACAAACAAGTAACGGTATCGCGACAAAAAAAGAGGGGTACGCGAACGTACCCCTCGAATATAGCCTATGCAGACGGAAAGTCTACTCAGCGGTCTCCTCAGCAGGAGCCTCCTCGACAGCCTCGACCTTCTTGGGAGCAGCGGCCTTCTTGGGGGCCGGAGCAGCCTTCTTGGCCTTAGGCGTGCAAGGCTCGGTGACGAGCTCCATGATAACGATGGGAGCGTTGTCGCCCTTGCGGTTGCCGAGCTTCATGATGCGGGTATAACCGCCGTTGCGGTCCTGCCACATGCCCTGGGCAGCCTTGTCGAAGATCTCGGCAACGAGCTGCTTATCGCCGAGCTTGGCGATAGCCAGACGACGAGAGTGCAGGTCGCCCTTCTTGGCCCAAGTGATGATCGGGTCGACGACCGAACGCAGCGCCTTAGCGCGGGTCTCGGTGGTCTTGATGCGGTCGTTCTCGATGAGAGCCTTTGCATGGCTCTTCTTCATGGCCTTGGTGTGGCTCGCATCGGTGCCGAGCTTCAGGCCCTTCTTAACGTTGTGACGCATGGTCTAGTTTCTCCTCAAATATGCGAAGCATTAAGCCTTCAGGCTCAGGCCCATGGACTCAAGCTTGTCCTTCACTTCCTCGATCGACTTAACACCGAAGTTACGGATGTTGAGCAGATCGTTCTCCGAGAACTCAACGAGCTGACGGACCGAGTGAATGCTGGCGCGCTTAAGGCAGTTGTAGGAACGGACGGAAAGGTCCAGATCCTCGATCTGCTTGTCCAGCTCAGCGTTGTCGTTGGTGACCTCGGGAGCGAAGATCGAAGCCTCCTCCTCGACCTCGGGGGTCTCGGCAAGGTTCATAAAGGCGGCCATATGCTGGTTGATGATATTGGCAGCCTGGACCACGGCGTCGCGCGGGGCGATGGAGCCGTTGGTCTCGATCTCGAGGACAAGGCGGTCGTAGTCGGTGTGCTGACCGACACGGCAAGCCTCAACGAGCTTGGCGCAACGGGAAACCGGCGAGTACAGCGAGTCGACGTGGATCACACCGATGGGATCGTTGTCGCGCTTGTTGGCCTCGCCAGAAACATAGCCGCGGCCATAGCCGATGCGCATGCTCATGGTGAGATGGCCACCCTCGGTGAGCGTAGCGATGTGCTGCTCGGGGTTAACCAGCTCAAACTCGGACGGAATAAAGAAGTCCGCACCGGTGACCTCGCAGGGGCCGTCAACCGAGATGGTGGCGGTCGCCTCGTCGGTCGTGCCGAGAGCCCTGAAGACAAGACCCTTGACATTCAGGACGATGTCGGTGACATCCTCGACCATGTTAGGGATGGTCATGAACTCGTGCTGCGCACCATCGATCTGAATAGCCTCGACGGCGGCACCCTCGAGCGAGGACAGAAGAACGCGACGAAGGGAGTTACCCAGCGTATCGCCGTAGCCACGCTCGAGCGGCTCGACGGAGACACGAGCAGACGTCTCGTTGATCTCTTCGACCTGAACCTGAGGCCTAATGAATTCTGACATGTATTACCTCCAGCCTCAGCAGCCCGGATGGACTACTTAGAGTAGAGCTCGACGATGAGCTGCTCGTTGATATCACCGCTGATCTGCTCACGCGTCGGCAGAGCGAGCACGTTACCAGACAGCTTCTCGATATCGACCTCGAGCCAGCCAGGGACCTCAAAGCGCTCGGAGGAAATCAGAGCCTCCTTGATGGGGAGGAGGTCACGGAACTTCTCGCCGACAGCGACGACGTCGCCGGCCTTGACGCGGTAGGACGGGATGTCCACGCGCTTGCCGTTCACGGTGAAGTGACCGTGACGGACGGACTGACGAGCCTCTTTGCGGGTGCGGGCGAAGCCAAGACGGAAGACGACGTTGTCGAGGCGAGACTCAAGGATGATCATGAGGTTCTCACCGGTGACGCCGTTCATCTTACGGGCCTTGTTGAAGTAGCCGTGGAACTGCTTCTCCAGAACGCCATAGATGAACTTGACCTTCTGCTTCTCGCGCAGCTGCATGCCGTACTCAGATTCCTTGCGACGGCGCTTGGGCTGACGGATAGATTCCTTCTTGCTGCTGTAACCGAGCTCAGCGGGATCGATCCCGAGCTGACGGCAGCGCTTAAGAACAGGAGTCCTGTCGATTGCCATATTGATACGATCCTTTCAGTTACACGCGGCGACGCTTCTTGGGGCGGCAGCCGTTGTGCGGAATGGGGGTCTTGTCCTGGATGCTCGAGACCTCGAGGCCAGCAGCCTGGAGGGAGCGGATGGCGGTCTCACGACCGGAGCCGGGGCCCTTGACGAAGACGGAAACCTTCTTCATACCGTGCTCCATGGCCTGCTTGGCAGCAGCCTCGGCAGCCATCTGGGCAGCGAACGGCGTGGACTTACGGGAGCCCTTGAAGCCCACCTGGCCAGCCGACTTCCAGGAAATGACGTTGCCCTGGGGATCGGTGATCGAAACGATCGTGTTGTTGAACGTAGAACGAATGTGAGCCTGGCCCACGGAAATGTTCTTACGGTCCGCGCGCTTCAGACGGGCAGCGCGAACGTTCTTCTTAGCAGTAGCCATCTATCTAGCGCTCCTTATTTCTTCTTCTTAGCACCGATCTGACGCTTCGGGCCCTTGCGGGTACGAGCGTTAGTGTGGGTGCGCTGGCCGCGGACCGGGAGGCCCTTGCGGTGACGCAGGCCGCGGTTGCAGCCGATGTCCATAAGGCGCTTGACGTTCTGGTTGCGCTCACGGCGGAGGTCGCCCTCAACCATGATCTGGTTCTTATCGATATAATCGCGGATGGCGTTAACCTCATCCTCGGTGAGGTCCTTAACGCGCGTATCCACGTTAACGTTGCACTCGACGCAGATCTTCGTCGCAGTGGTGCGGCCGATGCCGTAAATGTAGGTCAGACCGATCTCAACGCGCTTCTCACGCGGGAGGTCGACACCATTAATACGGGCCAACGTAGTCTCCTCTCTTAACCCTGACGCTGCTTATGACGGGGGTTCTCGCAAATGACGAGGACCTTGCCATGGCGCCTAATGATTTTGCACTTATCGCACATCTTCTTGACCGAAGGACGTACCTTCATCGTTCTTCCTTTCGGTAGCGCTCAAACTACTTCCCTACTATCTACTCGCCCAGCCGCAGGCGTTTAAAACTATGGCTGGTCTTCACACACAATCCGACCGTAGGTTGAGCTAAGCCTGCAGCCGGAAATGGAGTGCGTGTATGCGTGCCGCTATTTATAGCGATAGGTGATGCGGCCGCGGGTCAGGTCGTACGGGGAAAGCTCCACGACAACCCTGTCACCGGGGAGAATGCGGATGTAATTCATTCGGATCTTGCCAGAAATGTTGCACAGAACCGAATGACCGTTCTCGAGCTCAACCTTAAACATGGCGTTGGGCAGCGGCTCTTTTACCGTACCCTCGAGCTCAATTGCGTCTTCCTTCTTCACAAGCAATCATCTTTCTCTAGAAAACGACAGCGATTGAGTATTCTACAATACGCATGCACGTATCGTAATATCTTCGTAATGGCTCCACAACTACGTGGAACTTGTTACATTTCTCCGCCCTGCAAGGGGCACCAAGCACCTTGGGCATCCGTGGTAAGAATCACCGGACCGTCATTGGTAATGGCGACGGTGTTCTCGTAGTGCGCGGCGGGCAGGTGGTCATTGGTCGTTACGATCCAACCATCGGAGCCCGTGCTCACATGATTGGAACCCATCGTTACCATCGGCTCGATAGCGATGACCATACCAGCCTGAAGGCGAACGCCTCTCCCCTTCTTTCCATAATTTGGAACGTTGGGGTCCTCGTGCATCACGCGGCCAATGCCATGGCCCACGTAATCGCGAAGCACGCCGTAACCGTGGGACTCGGCGAGGGACTGAACAGCATACCCGACGTCCCCGATATGGTTACCGGGAACAGCCTGCTCGATGGCAGCCTTTAGGCAATCGCGCGTAACCTCGCAAAGGGCCTTGGCCTCGGGCGTGGGGGTGCCGACGAAAAACGTCCAGGCGTTATCGCCGACCCAACCATCAACGACAGCTCCCGTATCGATGGAGATGATATCGCCATCGCGCAGGATCATATCGGGGTTGGGAATACCGTGGACCACGGCATCGTTGATTGATGCGCAAATGGTTCCGGGGAACCCGCCGTAGCCCTTAAAAGCCGGGGTGCCGCCATGCATGCGGATAATCTGCTCCGCGAGCTGATCGAGCTCGAAGGTCGACACGCCGGGGCGAACCATGGCCCCAACGTGGCGGAGCGCCATCTTAGATAGCGCTCCTGCCTTCTTCATCTGCTCAATTTGCGTTGCAGACTTAATCTTGATCATAGACCGAGAGCCTCTTTGACATCCCCGTACACGGTCTCGCGAGCCTGGTCACCGTTGACCGACTTGAGCAGACCCTGGCCACGATAGTAGTCGACGAGCGGGCTCGTGGACTTCTCGTAGACGTCGAGACGGTTCTTGATGGTCTCGGGCTTGTCGTCGTCGCGCTGATACATCTCGCCGCCGCACTTAGGGCAGGTGGCATCGGCAGCGGTGCCGGTGTAACCGCAGGCGCGGCAGGTGCGACGCGAAGACAGACGATCGATGATGACGTCGGGGGCCACATCGACCAGAAGGGCGCAGTCGATCTCGCGACCCATGGCGGAGAGCTCGGAATCGAGCGTCACAGCCTGGGCGGTGTTGCGCGGGAAGCCATCGAGGATGAAGCCCTGCTGGGCGTCATCGGCGGCAAGGCGCTCCTTGACAAGGTCGATCACGAGCTGGTCGGGAACGAGCTCGCCAGCGTCCATGTACTTCTTAGCCTGAATACCAAGCTCGGTGCCACCCTTGACGGCAGCACGCAGCAGGTCGCCCGTGGAAATGTGAGCGACGCCAAACTCGGCGACGAGCTCCTGTGCGACGGTGCCCTTACCGGCACCCGGAGCTCCGAGCAATACGAGGTTCATGAGCAATCCTCCTCTAGCCTATTTAAAGAATCCATCGTAATCATACATCTTGATCTGGCCTTCGAGCTTATCGACCGTGTCGAGCACGACGCCGACCATGATGAGGATGGACGTGCCGCCAAATGCCTGGATCAGATGGTTACCCGTGAAGGAGAAGATGATCGAAGGCACGATGGCGATGAGCGCCAAAAAGACAGCGCTGGGAAGCGTGATCTTGTTGAGCGCGTTCTTGATGTAGGCCGCGGTAGCCCTACCCGGACGCACGCCCGGAATAAAGCCGCCCTGCTTCTTAAGGTTATCGGCCGTGTCATCGGGGTTGAACACCATGGAGGTGTAGAAGTACGCGAAGAACACGATGAGGACAACGTTAAGCACCCAGTTGAGCCAACCGGTCGAAAGCGCGGAGGCAACTGCCTGAATCCAGCCGATGCCGGGGAAGAACACGGCAATCTGAGCCGGGAAGTACAGCAGCGCCGAAGCGAAGATGATCGGCACGACACCCGCGGTGTTGACCTTGATGGGCAGGTAGGTGGTCTGGCCACCCATCATGCGACGGCCCACGACGCGCTTAGCGTAGGAGACCGGGATGCGGCGCTGGCCGCGCTCAAGGAAAACAATCAGCGGGATAACCAGCAGGATGATGGCGCAGATGATCACCATGGTGATGATGCCACCGGCATTGCCCTCGGTGCTGGAGAAGATAGCCTGCGGCAGACCGGCCATGATGTTCGCGAAGATGATCAGCGACATGCCATTGCCGATACCGCGCTGGGTGATGAGCTCACCAATCCACATGATCAGCATGGCGCCCGCGGTGAGCGTACCGACGATCATGAGGTCGAAGATGATCTCGGGAGCGCCGGCGCCATTGAAGCTGATGCCGAAGCTCTTAAAGAGGAAGAGGTAACCCACGGAGTTGAGGATTGCCAGAGCCAGGGTGAGGTAACGCGAATACTGCGTAATCTTGGTCTGACCGACCTCGCCCTCGCGGGCAAGCTCATGCAGGGAAGGCACGACGGCCTGGAGCATCTGGAGGATGATCGAGCTGGTGATGTAAGGCATGATGCCCAGCGAAAACACCGACACATAGCTCAACGCGCCGCCAGAGAAAAGATTCAGGAGGGCCATAGCACCTGCGGCGACCGAATTGTTATCGGTCGAGAAAAGGCCCAGCATCCCCTGGAAGGGAATGCCGGGCACAGGAACGTGCGCACCAATGCGGTACACGACGAGCATAGCTATGGTAAAAAGAATCTTTTCGCGCAATTCTTTGATGCGGAAAGCATTCTTAAGACCATTTAGCACGGCAGCTCGACCTTTCCGCCGGCGGCCTCGATCTTGGCCTGCGCAGAAGCGCTGACCTTGTCGACCTTGACCGTGAACTTCTTGGTGAGCTCACCATTGCCGAGCACCTTGACGGGCTCGAACTCGCTCTTGGTGATGCGAGCGGCCTTAAGAGCGGCACCGTCGATCACAGCGCCGTCCTCGAACTTACGCTCGAGACGCTCAACGTTAACGGCGGTGTACTCGATACGACGGGGGTTGCGGAAGCCCGGAAGCTTGGGCAGGCGCATAGCCAGCGGAGTCTGGCCACCCTCGAAGCCGGCACCCTTGGTGCCGCCAGAGCGGGAACCCTGGCCCTTCTGGCCGCGGCCAGAAGTGGTGCCGTGACCCGAAGAATTGCCACGGCCGACGCGCTTGCGGTTCTTGGTGGAACCGGGCGCGGGAGTAAGATCGTGAAGCTGCATTTGCTACTCCTCTACAATCTCGACAAGGTGCTTGACCTTGAAGATCATGCCGCGGACGGACTCGTTGTCAGCAATCTCGCGAACCTCGCGGATCCTGTGGAGACCGAGGGCACGGACAGTACGGACCTGGTCCTGCTTGCAACCGTTGGTGCTGCGGACCTGCTTGATCTTGATGGTGTCAGCCATGCTTAGTTCTCCTTACCGACGAACATCTCGGAGACCGTCAGGCCACGGCGAGCCGCGACGTCCTCAGGGCTGGAGAGCTCCTTGAGGCCCTCGACGGCAGCCTTGATGATGTTGAGGCCGTTGTCGGTACCGAGGGACTTGGACAGGACGTTCTTGATGCCAGCAAGCTCAAAGAGGGGACGCACAGCGCCGCCGGCGATAACGCCGGTACCCTCGACAGCGGGCTTGATGATGATGCGGCCGGCACCAAAGTGGCCGAGAACCTCGTGCGGGATGGTGCCCTGCTCGGTCACCGGCACGTGGAACATGTTCTTCTTGGCATCGAGAGATGCCTTGGAGATGGCCATGGGCACCTCAGCGGACTTGCCCATGCCAACGCCGACGTTGCCCTTGCCGTCGCCAACGACGACGAGAGCGACGAGGCTCATGCGACGACCACCCTTGACGGTCTTCGACACGCGGTTGATGTAAACGACGCGCTCCTCGAACTCGGAGGCCTCGCGCTGCTGCTTCTGATTACGAGCCATGTGCTACATACCTCCTAGAACTCGAGACCGGCGGCACGAGCACCGTCGGCGAGGGCCTTGACGCGGCCATGGTAGATACGGCCACCGCGATCGAAGGCAACCTTGGTGATGCCGGCCTCGATGGCGCGCTTGCCAACGAGCTGACCGACCTTCTCCGCAGCCTCCTTGTTCGAGGTGTGGGTGCCCTTGAACTCGGCCTCGAGGGTCGAGGCAGAGACGAGCGTCAGGCTGGAGCCCTTGCTGTCGTCGATGATCTGGGCATAGATGTTGGCGTTAGTACGGGTCACGCGAAGACGCGGACGCTCGGAGGTACCCGAGACCTTGCCGCGAACACGACGCTGACGACGCTTGAGGCCTTCCAGCTTCGCCTTATGCTTGTTCATACGTAAACTCCTAAAAAGGTTGATCTTGCCAGCACCTGACGGGGTGCTGGTCTTATGCGAGTGAGTCGGTTACGACTACTTGGCGGCCTTACCCAGCTTGCGGCGGATGTGCTCGCCAACGTAGTGGATACCCTTGCCCTTGTAAGGCTCGGGAGGACGATGGCCGCGGATCTCAGCGGCGATCTGACCGACCTGCTGCTTGTTAATACCCTTGACGTTCACGTGGGTGTTGTCGGGAACCTCGAAGGTGATGCCCTCGGGAGCCTCGACGATCACGGGGTGCGAGAAGCCCAGGGAGAACTCGAGGTTCTTGCCCTTCTGCTGCACGCGGTAACCGACGCCGGCGAGCTCGAGCTTCTTCTCGAAGCCCTCGGAAACGCCAACAACCATGTTGTGGATGAGGGCGCGGGTGAGGCCGTGGCGGGCACGGGTCTCACGCTCGTCGTCGGGACGGGAAACGGTGAGGACGTTGTCCTCGACGTTGATAGCGAGCTTCTCAAAGACATCGAGCTCGAGCTGGCCCTTGGGGCCCTTGACGACAACGTTGTTGCCGTTGACTGCCACTTCGACTCCGGCGGGAATCTGGACAGGCTTATTACCGATACGAGACACGGTGATCTCCTTTCCTTCTACCTACCGAGCGAATTACCAGACGTAAGCGATGATCTCGCCGCCGACGTTGTGCTTGCGAGCATCGCGGTCGGTCATGACGCCATGGCTGGTGGAAATAATGGCGGTACCAAGGCCACCGCGGACGCGGGGCATGTCGGCAACGCCGGTGTACTTACGCAGGCCCGGCTTGGAAATGCGGCGGATGCCGTTGATGACCTTAGCCTTCTTGGGACCATACTTAAGCGTGATGTGCAGAGTCTTCTGGGGAACGGTGTCCTCGACATCGTAGCCCTCGATGTAGCCCTCCTCGTGCAGAACACGAGCGATCTCGACGAGCTTCTTGCTGCTCGGCATGGAGACCGTGGCCTTGTTCACAGAGTTAGCGTTACGGATGCGCGTAAGCATATCTGCGATCGGGTCTGTAAGGTTCATACAGATTCTCCTTCGTTCTTGATGAACACGTGCTCTTGGTTCTTCGCCGCCCTTAACGGCAAAGCCTTTTTAGCGCGTTTTCCCTGTTCCAAACTGATGCTTGAAACGCTGGTAGTGACTTACCAGCTGGCCTTCTTAACGCCGGGAAGCTCGCCCTTGAGTGCAAGCTCGCGGAAGCAGACACGGCACAGGCCGAACTTGCGGTACACAGAGTGCGGACGGCCGCAGCGCTGGCAGCGCGTGTACTCACGAGTAGAGAACTTCTGCTTGCGATTGCACTTGACGATCATCGATGTCTTAGCCACTTATATCCTCCTCACATAGAGTATTGTTCGCCCCAAGCGCCGCCCCCTTGTGGGAACGGCGCTTATAGGGCAGGTGAACCTATTTCTTGAACGGGAAACCGAAGGCGTCCAGAAGGGCCTTGGCCTCCTCATCGGTGTTGGCGGTGGTCACGAAAGTGATGTCCATACCGCGCTGGTGATCGACGGAGTCGAAGTCGATCTCGGGGAAGATGAGCTGCTCGGTGACGCCCATGGAGAAGTTACCACGGCCGTCGAAGCTCTTGGCGGAGATGCCGCGGAAGTCGCGGATACGGGGGATCGCGACGGAGGTCAGACGATCGAAGAACTCCCACATACGGTCGCCACGCAGGGTAACCTTGCAGCCGATCGGCATACCAGCGCGCAGGCGGAAGGTAGCGATGGACTTGCGGGCACGGGTGATCATCGGCTGCTGGCCGGTGATGGCGCGCAGGTCGCGCACGGCACCGTCGATGGCCTTGGAATCGGTAGCGGCCTCGCCGACACCCATGTTCACGACGATCTTCTCAAACTTGGGGATCATCATGACGTTCTCGTACTGGAACTTGTCCTGAAGCTGCTGCTTGACCTCGTTGTTGTACTTGGTCTTCAGACGCGGCACATACTTCTCTTCTGCCATTGTTCACTCCTTCTTGGGGTTTTAAGCACGGGGCGTGGCCACGATGGGTTGTCCTCGTGCCTCCTGGCTGCATCCGCGCCGCTCATGGCATTTTGCGGTTTGGACTCGACGCAGCAGGAGCCGACAAAACAATCGGTACTATACGCGCATCGGGAGCGTATTTCCAGAAAAACCTCGTCTGCCTGCACAACTCCACAACTCCCCCGCACAAATGGATCCCAAAAAGCAGTTGCGGTGAAATAGGGACTGTTTGGCGGCCTAACAGGCTTAAACAATCCGTATTTCACCGCAACTTATTGGTGGGGATCCGATTAGCGCTTGCGGGGGACGAGTTTGGTGCGGCGCAGGTGGATCATCTCGGCGGCTATGGAGATGGCGATCTCCTCGGGGTCCTCGGCCTCGATGGCAACGCCGATCGGAAGGTGCAGCTCGTCGATCTGGTCCTGCGTAAAGCCCTCCTGCTCCAGGCGGGCGCGCACAAAGGCCGTCTTGCGACGCGAGCCCAAGCAGCCCAGATAGGCGGGTTTGGCACGCATGGCCTGAATCACCACGTCGATATCGGACTTGTGACCCGCCGTGGCGACGACCACCAGGTCGCGCGGGCCGATGGGGCACTGCTTGCTCAGGTTCTTGTAGTCGACCAGACGACGGTCGTAGACACCGGGCACCCATTCGGGCGTCAGCGTGCCGGGGCGGGCGTCGCACGCCACGACGGCAAAGCCCGCCGCCGTAAGCACCCGCGCCGTCGCGGCGCCCACGTGGCCGCAGCCAAAGATATAGGTCAGGCCCTCGGGGCAGAGCGTCTCGATGTGCGCCGCGGGAATCTCAGAGGCCGCGTTGGTGTAGGTGACCTTACTCCCCTCCTCCACCAGCGAAAGCCCGGGGCAGCCGGCAATGGTATGGCGCGATGCCTCGCCATGGTACTCGGCCACATCGCCCTCGAGCGCGCTCGCGATAAACGGCTCAAAGTCGATGACGAAGTCGCCGATGCGCCGATAGACCAAGACGTCGGCAATTTCCTGGAACAACGGTGCCTGGGTCGCATCCAGATGCAGATAGCACAGGCAGATGGCTCCGCCGCAGATCATGCCGGTATCGGAGTTCTCGCCGCCCATGGTGTAGCGGACCAGACGCGACTGTCCCGCGCTCAGGAGCTCGCGCGCCTCATCCAGCGCAAAGAGCTCAATCTTGCCGCCGCCGATAGTGCCCGCCTGGCTGCCATCGGCAAAGACGGCCATCCATGCGCCCACACCGCGCGGTGACGACCCCGCCGTGCCGGCCACGACCACCAGCTCGCACGTCTCGCCAGCACGCAGGGCGGCAAGCGCCGCATTCACAACATCGAGCTTTTCCATTGCCGCCTTCTATCCTCTAAAGATATCGGTGAGCATAGCGAGTGCCTCGAGCACGCCGCCGCCGACCGACGTCGCCTTGTCCGAAATGTAGTTGATATAGTTGGCATCGCCGCGCGGGTCGACATCGGCGCATTTAAAGCCTTCAGTCACCTGCACGCCGTTCGCCAAAAGCCCGCGAAGGCAGCCATCGATCTGCGTGTACATGGGCGTATCGCCCGCGTAGCCAATCACGTCTCCGGCGCTCACGATGTCGCCGATCGCGCGGTCGGACCGAAACACGCCGGCGGCGGGGCTGTGGATAACGCGCTCTTTACCATAGCCGGCGATAATGCCTGGCACGCCCGTGTTGGGCTGGGGCGAACCTTGGGTAATGACACGGCCGAGAAAATGCCCGCGCATGGTCTCGACCACGGCATCGCAGTCAACCGGCGCGGTAAAGCCCGGCCCCACGGCGATGACGGCAGGCGCCATGTCGCGCGTGGTGCCCAAGTTGCGCTTAGCCAGAATCGCGTCGACCACGGCAGCGGGTTTCAGCTCGCCGAGCATCTTGGCCTGGGGGTCCACCACAACGGCGACGTCTCCGGCCTCGGTAATCGCAAGTGCCTCTGCCGGCGTCTGTGCCAAGCGAGCGCGAATACCCTCGACCTCGACCTCGCCCAGACGAATGGCCTCGCAAAAACTGATCGTGCGGCGGATGCACGTGGGAACCGCGATATCGGCCATAACGACCGACACGCCGGCGCGCACCAAGCGAGCGGCGACGCCCGTGGCGATATCGCCGGCGCCGCGAACATAAACGAGCATTCCCGGGGCACCTCCCTGTGCTACGGTTTGAGCAGAGCAAAAGCGGTTCGACCGCTACTCTGATGATTATTTATTATCACAGTATTATACGGCGGTGAACAGATGGAAACGACGAGCGGAAACCTTGCCTCCGCGCTCAAGATCGAGCCGGGCATTACCGCAATTATCGGCAGTGGCGGCAAGTCGACATTGCTGCGTGCGTTGGGTCTCGAGCTCATGCGCGCCGGCGGCAGGGTGCTTCTCTGTACCACCACGCACATGTTTCCCGTCGCCGGCGTACCATGGGACGGGTCGAATCGTCGCCTGGACGCCGCGCCTTGGAAGCCGGGGGCCCTGCATGTTCCCGGCTGCACCTGCGAGGCATGCGCGGGCATGAACCGCGGAAGTATCTGCCAGGCGGGTGTTTTGGGCCCGGAGACAGGCAAGCTCTCCGCCCCCGTTGAGCCGCTCAACGAGCTGGCGCAGCGCTTTGACTATGTATTGGCCGAGGCAGATGGCAGCAAGCGACTCCCGCTCAAGGCGCATGCCGCCTGGGAGCCGGTAATTCCCTCCGGCACAGCAAACGTTGTCTGGGTCGTCGGCGCCTCGGGGCTGGGCAAGCCCGTCGCCGAGGTTGTCCACCGCCCCGAGCTCTTCTGCGAGCGCTGCGGCTGCGAGCCCACCGACGCTGCCACCCCAGAGCGCGTCGCCATGGTGCTCAATGCCGAGCTGCGAATGCTGAACCTCAACAATGCCCGCATCATGCTCAACCAAGTCGACACGCTTGCCGACCCAACGATGGCAGATCGCTTCGAGGCAGTCCTCGACCGTCCCATCATCGCCACCAGCCTCAAGGGGTAGCTAATTGGGGACGGGGCGCTTTAAGCTCCCCCACGGTGAGAGATACATCCTCCGGCAGGCATGGGTAGCTAAAAGAGCCCCGTCCCAAATTAGCTACCCTGGCGGCCTTCCTGCTAGCGGGGCACGTAGCGACCGGGCTGGGCTCCGGTGGGCTCGCCGTCGCGTGCCGCCAGCACGCCGTTCACAAACACGGCCTTGGCGCGGCCATGTGCCTCAAAGCCCTCGAGCGGCGTGTAGTCCACGGCCTGATGCTGCGTCGCGGCGCTGAGCGGCGATCGCGCGCAAGGATCCCACACGCACACGTCGGCATCGGAGCCCTCGGCAAGACAGCCCTTGCGCGGATACATGCCAAAAACGCGCGCCGGGCTCTCGCTCATCAGGCGGCAGAGGTCCTCGGGGCCCAGCTGGCCCTCAAAGCTCGTGGCAATCGCGACGGGACGATGCTCCACGCCGGGCCCGCCGTTGGGAATCGCGCGGAAATCGTCGCGCCCGCGGTCCTTTTGCCCGTGCAGGTTAAAGCTGCAATGATCGGTTGCAATAGTATCGATCTCGCCAGCCACAAGCGCCTCGCGCAACGCGGCACGGTCACCGGCATGGCGCAGCGGCGGGCTCATCACGTACTTGGCGCCCGCAAAGCCGTCCTCGCCCTGCTCCAGATAGCAGGTGTCGTCGAGCATCAGATACTGAGGGCAGGTCTCGACATAGATATTCTTCTGCCCGCGCGCTTTGGCAGCACGGATGGCCTCGAGCCCCAGCTTGGTCGAAAGGTGCACCACGTTGACCGGAGCGTCCCCGGCCAAGTGAGCCAGCTACAGCAGGCGGCTCACGGCCTCGGCCTCACACACGTCCGGACGGCTGAGCGCATGGCCCTCGGGCCCGTGGATACCCTGCTCAAACACGCGCTTCTGCAGCGCGTTGACCAACGTGCCGTTCTCGCAATGCACGCACAGTATGCCGCCAATACGCTTGAGCTCCTCGAGCACCTCGAGCGTCTCGGCATCGTCCAGGCGCAGATGATCATAGGCAAAGTAGGTCTTAAACGACGACACGCCCGCCTCGCGCATGGCCGAAAGATCGGCGCGGTTGCGTTCATTCCACTCGGCGAGTGCCATATGAAAAGCGTAGTTTGCCGTGCAGGTTCCGTCGGCGCGGCGATGCCACTCGGCCAAGGCATCGGGCATGGTCACGCCGCGATCGGCCGTCGCGTAGTCCACGATGGTCGTCGTACCGCCGCAGGCAGCCGCGCGCGTACCGGTCTCAAAGCTATCGGCTGTCCAATCCATGCCGGTCCAGCACTGCATGTGCGTGTGGCCGTCGATAAAGCCGGGGAACACCCAACAGTCCGTGGCGTCCTCGACGGTATCGTCCTCGCCCGGCTCAATCGCCACGGCAATCCGCACGATCTTGTCGCCCTCCATGGCAAGGTCGGCGCGGCGAAGCCCCTGGGGCGTCACGAGCGCGCCGTTTTTGATGATGATCATGTTGCTCCTTATTGATTAATACAGTTGGCCTCGCGATGTTTTGCCGAGCAGGTGGCAATTTGCTCCGGTTAGCGTGGCTGTCCCTTGACGGTAGCGCCGCCCCACAGCTCGTAGGCACGCGCCTCGACCAGCGCAACGTCGACGCGACCTTCGAGAATCGAGCCCCCGCCGTCCTTGCCCTCAAGCCGCATGAGCGCATCGCACAGTTCCGCCGGAAAGAGCACCGGACTCGAAGGCTCACCGTTGCACGCAAGACGCACCGGATGCTTGCGGCCACGCTCGTCAAATGCACGAACCATAGCCTCAAAAGAATCCGAACTCACGAGCGGCTGGTCGCCCGGTAAAAAGAGGCAACCTTTCCAGTTGCGTTCGACTCCCCACGAAAGGCCCGCACGGACGCTATCGCAGCGCAGCTCGCCATCGTGCAGCACGCACGGGCAATGCTTGTCCTCGCAAATCTGAGCGACCTCGGGCCAACGCGTCGAAACCACAACGTCAAAGCCCCGGGGAACCGAATCGATGGTCCGGGCAATCAGCGGCTCGCCATAGATATCGGCAAGCATCTTGTTAGAGCCAAACCGCTTGCCCTCGCCCGAAGCCATAATGACGCATCCAAGTTTCATGGTGATACCTCCCCTGAAACCATCGTACCCATAACTCGCGCCGCGGGCATCCACATCGAAAGCGCTTATCCCACACGCCCGCGATGCAAAAAAGGGGCACCCCGCCGGTTGGCAGAGCGCCCCCTTTACATGGCTTACCTCAACCCGGCTTTAGGCCTGGAGCCAACGGGCGGTGTTGCGCTCGTCGAGGGCCTTGAGGGTAGCGGCGGGATCGGCAACCTTCTGCAGGAACATCATGGCTGCGATGGCGTACGGCTTGTAGCTTGCCTCCTTGTACATGCCCACGCGGTGCATGTCGAAGACGTCGGCGTTAACCTCGCCGTGCTCGCAGGAGACACCGGAGATGTCGGCGGGCAGCGGGTGCATAAAGATGGTGTCCTGGCCGTTGGCAGTCTTCTCCATGAGCTCGGTCGTGGAGCACCAGTCCTGATGGGTGGCGTTCTGGGCGAGCAGCTCCTTCTCGAGCGCAGCGATGCCGGCGTCGTCGCCCTCGGCGTACAGATTGGTACGCTTCTCCATGGCGGCAAACGGAGCCCAGCTCTTGGGGATCACGATGTCGGCGCCCTCGAAGGCCTCGGCCATGGTGTTGACCTGCTTAAAGGTGGTGCCGGACTCGGCGGCATAGCCCTTGGCGCGCTCGACGACCTCGGGCATGAGGTCGTAGCCCTCGGGGTGGGCCAGGGTGACGTCCATGCCAAAGCGGGGCAGCAGGCTGATCAGCGACTGCGGGCAGGACAGCGGCTTGCCGTAAGAGGGCGAATAGGCCCAGGTGACGGCAACCTTCTTGCCCTTGAGGTTCTCAAGGCCGCCAAACTCGTTGATGAGGTAGAGCATGTCGGCAGAGGACTGCGTGGGGTGATCGGAGTCGGACTGCAGGGAGATGAGCGTGGGACGGTGATCCAGAACGCCGTCCTCGTAGGCCTGCTGGACAGACTCGGAGACCTCGGCCATGTAGGCGTCGCCCTTACCGATGTACATGTCGTCGCGGATGCCGATGACGTCGGCCATGAAGGAGATCATGGTAGCGGTCTCGCGGACGGTCTCGCCGTGAGCGATCTGGGACTTCTTCTCGTCCAGGTCCTGCAGCTCAAGGCCGAGCAGGTTGGCGGCCTTAGAGAAGGAGAAGCGCGTACGGGTGGAGTTGTCGCGGAACAGCGAGACGGCCAGGCCCGAATCGAAGATCTTGGACGAAACGTTGTTCTCGCGCAGCTCGCGCAGAGCGTCGGCGACGATGTAGAGCGCCTTGAGCTCATCGGTGGTCTTATCCCAGGTGTGCAGGAATTCGCTGCCGTACATACCCTTAAAATCGAGGCCGTTCAGTTGCTCGACGAGCTCGGTAAACTTAGCGTCCATGGAAATGTCCTTTCTAAAGATGAAACGATCGCAATGAGTAGATGTGTTCCGGCATGCGCGTGTGGCTAGAACATGCAGAGCACCATGACGAGGACCCGCCACCGTTGAGGAAGCATGGGAGATAACGACCGCGGGCCCCAAGTCAACAGGGGGTGCCGGGGACACGAGCGGCCCCCGGCTCAACAAAATAGAGGAATGGGCCTAATCGATCTTGTTGTTAGTCAGACCGGCGCGGAACAAGGATGCGTCGCCATCGGCCTGGCTCGGATCGTAGAGGTTCAGGGCAGCCACGTACATGGCGGCAGCGGTGACCAGGTCGTCCTTGTAGGTGACCTCGTTGGGAGCATGAGCCTGAGACTCGGCACCCGGGCCAAAGCCCACGCAGGGGATGCCGTAGCGGCCCTGGATGGAGACGCAGTTCGTGGAGAAAGTCCACTTGTCGCACAGCGGGCGACCGGTGCGCTTGTCCATGCTGGGCTCACAGCCGATGCGCTCGTCACCGAACATGGCCTTGTGGGCGTCGACGAGGGCCTTGACGTGCGGAGCGGTCTCCTTGTTGATCCACGTGGGGAAGTAAGCCTCGGTCTCGTAGACCTCGCCGGTCCAGGACGGACGGTCGTACATGTACATGGAGACCTTCACGTCGTCGCCGTACTTCTTGGCGGCCGGCAGGTTGCGGATCTCGTCCAGGCAGGACTCCCAGGTCTCGCCGGCGGTCATGCGACGGTCGATGGAGATGGCGCAGGAGTCAGCGACAGCGCAGCGGCTGGGGCTGGTGTAGAAGATCTGGCTGACGGTGCAGGTGCCGCGGCCCAGGAAGCGGGCATCCTCGAAGTGCTCGGGATTGTACTTGGGGTCGAGCATCTTGACGAGACCCTTGATGTCGGTCGACTCGTCGCAGCCGTTGTTGTTGAGGGCGCGGACGTCGGCGATGATGTCGGCCATCTTGTAAATGGCGTTGTCGCCGCGGTCGGGAGCGGAGCCGTGGCAGGAGGTGCCGTGAACGTCGACGCGGATCTCCATGCGGCCGCGGTGACCGCGGTAGATGCCGCCGTCGGTGGGCTCGGTGGAAATGACGAACTCGGGCTTAATGCCGTCCTTGTTGTAGATGTACTGCCAGCACATGCCGTCGCAGTCCTCTTCCTGGACGGTGCCGACGACCATGATCTTGTAGCCCTCGGGGATGAGGCCCATGTCCTTCATCATCTTGGCAGCGTAGGTAGCAGAAGCCATGCCGCCCTCCTGGTCGGAGCCGCCGCGGCCGTAGATGATCTCGTCGGTCTCGTACCCCACAAAAGAATCGGCTAACCAGTTCTCGATATTTCCGATGCCGACGGTGTCGATGTGGGAGTCGATGGCGATGATCTTGTCGCCCTCGCCCATAAAGCCCATGACGTTGCCCAGACCGTCGACCTTGACCTCGTCATAGCCAAGGCTCTCCATCTCGGCCTTGATGCAGGCGACAACCTCACCCTCCTCGCAGGACTCAGAGGGATGGGAAATCATAGCGCGCAGGAAACGAGTCATATCAGCACGATGAGACTCAGCAGCAGCCTTGATAGCGTCGAAATCGAGTTCTTTAGCCATTGTTCATAACCTTTCAAACGAAGGAATCTACCTGTGAGGTGGCGGAGCGATACCTATTTACTCCGCCCCAACGATTAGCAAGTGGGATATTCGCCTTCCCAAACAATGCGGCGATACTGGTCGGGATCGGTGTCGCCCTCGGTGGAGAAGCAGAGCACGGAGCTCGTCTTGTCCAGGCCGATGAGTTCCTTGAGCTCGGCGTACTCGGGATCGAGCATGAGGGTCTCGACCAGGCCGGTGGTCACAGCGCCGGACTCGCCGGAGATGACGCGCGGGTCGCCCTTCTCGGGAGCGCCCAGGGTGCGCATGCCGCGAGCGGTGACCCAGTCGGGGCAGGACTCGTAGGCGGTGACGTGGGTGCGCAGGATATCCCAGCCCAGAATGTTGGGCTCGCCGCAGCACAGACCGGCCAAGATGGAGGGCATGTCGCCGTCCCCGATGCGCGGATCGCCGTCGCCGGCGGCAGCGCCCTTGTACAGACAGGCGGCAGGCGCGCACTCAGCCACGACGAAGGTGGGCGGGTTATCGGGATACAGATTGGTGAAGTAGCCCACCACGGCGCCGGCGAGCGAACCCACGCCAGCCTGGACAAACACGTGCGTCGGGCGGTTGATGGCCATCTCGCGCAGCTGCTCGGCAGCCTCAGAAGCCATGGTGCCGTAACCCTCCATGATCCAGGACGGGATCTTCTCGTAGCCCTCCCAGGCGGTGTCCTGAACGATGACGCCGCGCTCGCAGGCGTCGGCCTCGGCGGCGGCCATGCGCACGCACTCGTCGTAGTTGACCTCTTCGATGGTCACCGTGGCGCCCTCGGCAGCGATGTTATCGAAGCGGGGCTTGGTGGAACCCTTGGGCATGTGCACGACGGCCTTCTGGCCGAGCTTGTTGGCAGCCCATGCCACGCCGCGGCCATGGTTGCCGTCGGTGGCGGTAAAGAAGGTGGCCTGGCCAAAGTCCTTGGCAAGCTGATCGGAGGTCAGGTAATCGAAGGTGCACTCGGCAACGTCCTTGCCGGTCTCGTCGGCAATGTAGTTGGCCATGGCAAACGAGCCGCCCAGGACCTTAAAGGCGTTGAGGCCAAAGCGATAGCTCTCGTCCTTAACGCACAGGTTGGACAGGCCCAGGCGCGCGGCCTGGCCGTCCAGGCGGGCAAGCGGGGTGACGGTATATTGAGGGAACGACTGGTGGAAGGCGCGGGCCTTCTTCACGTGGTCGAGGCTCATGATTCCCAAGTGCTTGTCATCGCTCTTGGGCATCGTGTTGCCCGCCCACTGGATCTTATCGGCCATACGGTGAACTCCTTAAGTCCTCTCTTGCCGGCCCCCGCATACGCGTTTCAGCCCATTCCCATTCATGCGACTGAACTTTTATGTGGATGCCAAACAAAAAGTTTGTTAGCACTGTTCTATCACACTTTTTGATTGGCAAACCTAATAAATTGTTTGTTGCCGTAATCGGTACTTTTTCGCCGCCGAACGGTCATGAATTGCCTTGTTGATGGATTTGTTTGCGAACAGATGTGGTTTATGGCAAAGTGTGCCCAAACTAATTTTTAGGAAGGCACCCATGACCCCCGCACAGATTGAGTTTTACAAGCGCCTCGCACACGGCCTGGCGCTCCAATTTGGCCCCAACTGCGAAGTCGTCGTCCACGATCTGGAGACCGAGGACGTGGACCACTCCATCGTAGTGATCGAAAACGGCCACGTCAGCGGGCGCAAACTGGGTGACGGCCCCAGCCATATTGTGTTTGAGTCCATGCACGAGGGCAGCACCGACGTACACGACCGCGAGCCGTACCTCACTAAAACCACCGATGGCAAGCTGCTCAAGTCCTCGACCATCTTTATCCGCAACGACGAAGGCAAGCCCGTCGGCATTTTGGGCATCAACTTTGACATTACGCTTATGAAGGCTTTTGAGCGTTCGCTCGACGCCTTTACCGGCACCGGCGGCACGGGCTATACCGAGCCCGAGCCCATTACCAAGAACATCGGCGACCTGCTCGAGGACCTGCTGCACGAGTGCGAGCAGTTTGTGGGCAAGCCCGCGGCACTCATGACCAAAGACGAGCGCATTCGTGCCATTGGCTACCTCGACCGTCGCGGCGCCTTCCTCATTTCCAAGTCGGGCGAGCGCGCCTGCGAGTTCTTTGGCATCTCCAAGTACAGCTTCTATAGCTACCTCAATGAGGCCAAGGCGGCGGCCGGCGACAAGTAGGCACTCGCCTGGATTGCCCCTCCCCTTTTGGGTGCGAGTTCTGGAAAGCACGAATCCAAGACCGGGCCGCTTGGGAAGTTCCATATAATCGATGTCATTAGTATTTCGAAAGGATGGAACAGAATGGCGTTGAGCAAGGCATCATGCACCGGTCGCGGATTGATTCCGGCAATTGGTGGACATGTGCACCGCATGTTCGATGAGGGTGAAGACGACCTGTTTTCGCTAAGCCTTGACGACGTGATGGATGATCGCCCGTGGACCGCCGACGAACTCATGGGCGGCGGGGATCGCCCGTCAAGCCCCGATCCCACACTTGCGCCTAAGCCCGCATCTGCGCCGACTCCTGCGCAGTCGCCTGTTTCGACGCCCGCGCCTACGCCCGCACCCACTTCGGCGTCCACGCCCGCTCCCCGCCCCGCAAGCGACCCGTCCGAGACGGCGGCATTTCTCGCAGCAGCGACGCAGGGCAAATCGGCCGACAGCACCGTTATGTACAGCGCCCAGCAGTTGCCTGTTCCTGCGGCACGCAAGCCTCCGGTCGCAAGGCTCGATGAGCCCGTTGCCCATCAGGTTGCCTACGATTCCTGGGCTGCAGCCGATCTGGAAGAGACCTCTACCGGCATGCCGGCGCTCGACGTTCCAGTTAATCCGCTTTTTGCCGCCAACACGAGCGCCGCGGACTATGAGGGCGGTGCGGCATATTCCGATTATTCCGATGGCTATGCTGGCACCAGTCGCATCGAGACCGAGGATTATGGCACCGCCCCGAGCGATTATCTCAACGATCCGTACGCTGCCACGCGTGCACCGGAATATGACCCGGAGGCCGCGTCCGCACCGGCGTACACCAAAAGCACGGGCGAAGAACGCTTCGCCGATTATTACGCCGAGGAAAAGGCGCTGCGTTTCTCGGAATTTCCGCAGGCAGTCAAGGTTGCATTTATCGCCATTGTCATTGCCCTGTTCGGCGTCATTGCGTTTGAGGGATTTCAGCTGTTCCGCGGCCCCACCCAAGCGGAGTCGGAGACCCAGCAAAAAGAGGACGATAACCAGTACCTGGACATCAACACCCTCAAGGGCGACCCCAACGATGGAGACGATGAGTAGCGGGAGCTGAAGGCGGCCGCAGGATCCCGCATCCAGCGCCGGCTTCTAAGTGCTGTTTTGTCATCCAGCCACACTTTTCCGAAGTTTTAAGGTGCCTATTTCGACACTTTTCCGTACTTTTACACGGCTGATTTCGACACTTTTCCGGATGAAAGCCGAATAATCACTTGGGAAACCAACGCCATCCGCGCGTCATTTCGCGGATGGCGCTTGATTTCTGTCCGTACACGTTGAGTCCGTACACGTTGATAGACTTCCTCTTGCCCGCAAGGAGCGGGCACGTTTTATCCAGAGTCGGGGTAGAGAGTTGGCTCCACGATCCCGACGCCAACCGGCCAAAAGGCACGGTGGCCCTGCCAACATCGATGAAAGGAGTCCGTATGGACAATTTCTCTGTGCGCAGCGAGCGCAACTTCCACAACCTGGCAGCCAAGCCAAAACGAATGCATCTTCTGGACAAGCAGAACGGCTACGCCTCGGCCATGGTCAAGAGCAGCCTCTCCCACCAGATGCGCTTTACCGTGCAGGCGCGCGAGAAAGAGCTCTACACCGCCGGCGACCCGCACGTACTGCAGATCAAGCTGCTTGGAGACGACTCGCGCGAGCTGTCTAGCTGGAAGCTGTTTGCCGACGGCACGTGCGTCGCAAGCGGTTCGGGTGACTTTGCCCGCGAGTGCTTCTGCGAGGGAGCTGAGGTGTTTCTGGACCTGTGTCGCGACGCCGTCGAGACTGCCGAGCTGTGCCAGTGGAGCGAGAGGGAGTACGAGCTGTTGGGTGCCGCGTGCGGGATTGCGGGGGGTGTAGGAACAGAAGCCTCATGACGGTGGCCTCAGCTGGAATGACGTATCGCTCGATAAATGATCTCAACAACGTAGCCGATGCGCCGCATTTCACCTCAAAGGCATTGAGCGATCAGGAGGCGTCCAGCATTTCTTTGATATCCCCAATTGATTGTTCCGAGAAAGTCTCTTCATGTCCTTATAATCGCCCTTACGAGAAACGTGGACGAGACAGGCGTCCATATGCCGTCTCTAAACTAACGAGCCGTTCGCGGAAAGAACATCTGGCTAGCATGGGCCAAAGATATACTGGTATCGCTGCAACAATTATGGAAGATCGGCACCACCAATGACCTCCTTGAAATTCTCCAGGCGCTTCGCGCTTAGCCTGCTCGCCTCGCTGTCCGCCACCGTAGCGCTTGCTTTGCCCTCAACCGCCCTAGCCGCGTCGGACCCGAACCCGCCCAGCATCTCCAACGTGACGATATCCGCGACGACAGTCACGGCCGGCTCCACGCTGCATGTCGGCTATAGCGTCGATGACCCTGACGGGGTACGGTCCGTCACGCCCATAGTCGAAGTCCTTGTCGAAAACGATACCGGAGACCATGGAATCAGTTCCCGTCTCGCCTTCTCGTCGACCGGCAACACGACCGCGGGCTTCGATATCTCCACCTCCCCGAGCGACCGGCCCTGCAGGTACCGGATCATCGGCCTCGGCGTGACCGATAGTCTTGGATGGGTTACCGATGTCTACGACACGACGTATGCCGAGGAGAAGGGGCTCGACTGTCCGACCTTCACCACCGACCCCCTCGAGAATGAGGTGACCGAGGGACCCGAGGACCAAAACCCGCCGACCGTGTCCTCCGTGTCGCTCTCGCGCAGGGAGGACGCAACCGGTGACGACCTCCACATCTCTTGGACCGTCTCCGATGCCGACGGCGTTCGCTCCGTTTCCCCCATACTGCGGCAGGGCTGGGAGAATTCGGACGACGGCTGCTCTGTTTCGTCAGCCTATTATCACGGAGGCTCGTCTATCGACGGGTTTGACCTCACATTCGACAGCAATAGGATCGGAAGGCACAGGCTGATCGGCCTTTCGGTCACCGATGGCCTAGGGTTCGAGACCGATGTGTACGAGAGTTCCTTCGCCTGGGCCAACGGCATTTCGGGCGCGACTTTCTCGGTTGGCGACCCGAGCGCGCTGTGCTACGAGGTGACCGGCAGCGCGATCGACCGGAACCCGCCCACGGTCTCGAACGTTTCCATCTCCGCGAAGAGGGTCCCCGTCGGCGGGATCCTCCGTATCTATTGCAATGTAGGCGACGCGGACGGCGTAAAGTCTGTCTCCCCGATCCTCGGCGACCCCGGCTATGTCGAGGACCCGAACTCTTTAAAGACCCGCAAAACGTTGAGCTGCAGCTACGATGCGGCAAGGGGCTATATCGAAATCGAGTTCCCCACGTCGCTCTCGATGGGCTCGTTTGAAATCCAAGCCCTCGCGGTCCTCGACAAGACGGGCCACGAGACCTTCGTCTACAGCTCCGCCTACGCCGAGCGTAACGGCAAGACCGGCGTTCAGACCTTTGATGTCGACGACGCGGGGGACGTCACCTTCGACGTGACCGCTCCGCTGTATGCCGCCACCAAGGGCGACGGGCAGGCGTATGCAAAGGACGGCGAGGCCGGTCTGACCTTCCGCTTCAGCGGTCCTCTCGATGAGTTCACGCGTCTCCTCGTGGACGGAACAGAGGTCTCCGCCGAGAACTACACCGCAACCAGCGGCAGCACGATTATCGAGCTCAGGCCGTCCTACCAGGACCCGCTCGCCGGCGGCGGACACACCGTCACGGCCGTCTGGAAGGACGGGACGGCGACCGATGCGTCCTTCACCGTGGAGGGGAAGGCCCAAGGGGAGCAGGCGGGCGGAAAGACCGACGTAGATTCACCCGGCGACAACAAAAGTGATCCTGCCACTCCTGAAAAGGACGCCGACGAGGCGGCTACAAAAAAGTCGGGACGCACGACAGCCGATGAACCAAAGCTCGCTGCAACCGGCGACTCCACTTGGATGGCCAGCATCGCATTGGCCATGGCGGCCACGGCCTGCTTCACGGCAGCGAGAAGGCTTGAGCCCAAGCAGCATAAGCACGAACAGTAGCTCAAAGCGAACTCAACTGGGAAGGGCAGATGGATAGCCGTCCTTCTCTTATAATCAACCCAATCCGCTGAAATGCAATCAGTTAACGAGTTTCGCCAGACGCTCGGCCTCTACCCCGCTCTAGCAAGCCACCAGGCGATGAGATAATGCCCACGACTATCAACGTAAGCAAGGAGCGCGCTATGGCAGACAACGAGACCAAACCCTCGGCGAACGACGGCCGAGAGGAGCTCGTGGCAAAACAGCTCGCATCGACCAAAATCCACCTCGCGCTCACTCAGAAGCGGGTGGACGTCTCCGGCGCCATCAAGCTACCGCTCGAGCGAATTCCCCAACTCGGCGTGGCGTTCGCCTCGCTCCCCTCGATGTTTCGCACCGTCACCAACACGGTGAGCGTGCCCACGCTGCTCCAGGCGACTGACAAATATGGTAACCCGCTCGATCCGTCGAAACTCAACACGTTCAAGGACGGCAGCGGTCTCACAGGGGGCTACCGCGACGCCGCCAAGGGCCTTGGGCAGGCGCGCTTCCACGTAGTCGAGGGCGACATCGCCACGAGCGTCACGCAGGTGCCTTACGATCCAACATCGCTATTCATGGCAGCCGCAATCGCGCAGATAAACCAAAAGCTCGACTCCATCCAGGAGTCCGTCGACGAAATGTTCGAGTACATGCGTCAGCGCGACAAGGCCAACATGCGTGGCAACCTCAAGACGCTCGCAGACATCCTCAACGGTTACGGCCTCAACTACGGCAACGCCACCTACATGGCAAACGCCCATATGAAGGTGCTCGACATCAAGCAGTCGTCCGCGCAGGACATGGAACTCTTCCGCTCGCAGGCACAGGCGGATCTGAAAAAGAAAGGGTTCATCGAGGTGCGAGACGGCTTGGGCAGACGCCTCGACAAGGTGCTCGACTACCTCAAAGACTGCCAGCTCGCCACCTACATCCACGCGTTCTCGCTGTTCCTCGAACCCATGCTCGCCCAGAACTTCGAGCCCGCAAAGCTCGCGGACGCCACTGCGAAGATCGAGGCTGATTCGATCGCGTACCGCGAGCTCTACACCGACTGCTACAACGCACTCGAAGCGGGGGCTGTCGACACCGTCGATGCGGCACTGCTGGGCGGTATCGCGTCCGCGGGCAAATTGCTCGGTCACGCCATCGCAAAGACCCCCGTGGGCGACCATACACTCATCGACGAGGCGCTCGAAGGCGCAGGAGAGAGCATCGGAAAGTTCAACGACAAGCAATCCGAGAAACTCCTCGAAAAGCTCCATCAGGCAAAGACGCCCGACGTCACGCCGTTCAAGCAGAGCGTAAAGGAGATCGACACCCTCAACAACCGCCCCGCGCAGATCGCCGTGGACGCCGAGAACGTCTACATCTTGCCTGCCAAGCAGCAGGAAGAGTAACGATACGCGACAGGCACGCGCCATGCAGACAGCTAACGCCCCTACCTTCCCGCCGCCTTCAGCTTCAGCAGCAGGTCGCCCAGCTCGGGGCACTTGCTAGAGAGGCGTGTCTGGGCCCGCTCGCCCATCCCCCAACGTTGGCGGACTTCCTGGGCGCGCGGACTCACGCGGTAGTCCCCGTCCATCGCCTGCTTGAGCAACTTGGCGGTTACGCGCGCATCGGCCAGCGCTGTGGGCGTGGCCCGTCGACTCGTCGAACTCGATGCCAATCCACGCCGCCGCGTCGCCCAGCGAGACGCGCCCGTGGCTGCCCACGTCCATGATCGAGGTGTAAAACGCCTGCAGGTCGGCCCAGTCCGTAGGAAATGCGGAAAGGTCGATATGCTTTGCCTGGCACTCGGTCAAAAGCTGTCGATGGTCCGCCCCGCTCCAACAGACCACCTGGGCGGAGTAGCGACCAATCCAATCGCTGAGCCTTTTGATCACCACATAGAGCGGATCGGCCATCGCGGTGTCCACAGCCGATATCCCTGTGAGCTCGCGGACGGGATACGCAACGCCTTCGGTAAATTCCGTCTGCACAAACTGCGAGAACTCGCCCATAGCGTTGCCGTGGTAATCGAGCTTGACGGCGCCGACCTCGATAATCTCATTGCGCAGCCCACGGCGCTGGCGCTGTTTTGGCACCGGCGCAAACTCAAAGTCCAGCACAATCTGGCGCGCAAAGTTCGTCGTATCGATAGCCGAGATACACGGCGTCTTTTCAGCTGACACGGTTAGGGCCTTTCTCCGTTGCTTGCCGCTTGTTACATAAGCGGCTACATTGCCGTAAGGATAGGTGGCCGCGCGGACATGAAAGCTGGGCGCAATACCATGCGCTAATCACACGCCATGCAGACGGCCCCAAGAGAGTCGCCCGCTCTATTCAAATGGATGAAAAGATTTAGGCCCGGTGACTTGAATCAGCGGTCATCCCGGGCCCATCAATATGCAGTGTACCTACAGAGGGCTGGTTAATCAAACGGGCTTTCGGTGACGAAGACCTGCGCGTCTAGCCCCAAACGCCCAGCGCCGTCTACTGCCGCCCTTACGAAAGGCTGCTATTCGAGGGAATCACGTTGCTGTTATTATCGAACATATATTCGTATTTATGACCGCGCTTTGATAGAATGGCAGTTGTTGACGGCAGTTCCATGTGCCGGGCAGCGCCCTCCATGCGACGGGAGGTGATGCCCATGACCGATCTGATTGATTTCGTGAAGCTCCTGACCGCTTTGGTCTCGCTCCTCACGGCGCTTATCGGACTTTCCGAGGCGCTTAAGCAGCGTACGAAGCAAAAGAAGAGGGGTCGACGCCGTTAAGGCATTGACCCCTTAATCGAAGTAACGGCGCTGCCCAGCTATCCACAACTTGGGCTGCCGTCGACCTTATTCTACCCACGGACATTGAGTTTAACAAATGGTTTTTTCGGTAGCGAAGCCTCGGTCCCTCAGCCGCTCAGCACCTGCTTCCTACTCCAGCCACCATTCCATATCCACGGAGCACTCGACCTCGATAGGCTCTGGCTCCAGCACCGTCTCCTCGGAGCCTCCGGACGCCCCATCGGGAGCACACGCGGCAACACAGTATGTTCGACCATAGCCCGCCGCCCGACTGTTATACGAGATATGCTTGACGCCGCCCAGCATAGACCCCGCCGCAACGGCAAGTGCCTGCGCGTTGCCGCGAGCACGTTCAACCGCACGGGCAATCAGGGCGTCTTCCGCCGCGCGCTGATCCGCCAACTCAAATCGAATGCTCATGTCGGGATGTGACTCGCAGGTATTGAGTGCGGTCCACACAGCAGCAAAGTCAGTCGAATCGACAGGCGCGGCAACCGTACCGTACGCATAGTAGTTGTAGCCCACAATCGTCGCCTTCTTGCGCGTCATCTGCGCATAACAAGTGTACCGACAGCATGTTAATTCGCTATCCAAACCAAAGGGCGCCAGCGCGGCGGCTACGCGGGCGCGATCGGTGTTGTAATCCTCCAGGCACGATTCCTTGGTGGTGCGGCGACCACCAAAGCCAATGCTAAAGATCACGCGGTCGGGCATAACCTCGTCCTCTATCTCGGCGCCAACGCTCACATAACCGGTCTTATCCGTTGCCATGACATCCGTCCTTTCCACGAATGGCTACGTTGCGGTAAGCGTAGCCACCCGTGCGGACACAAAAATGGGATGCTGTGCCACGCGCGCCAGGCACGCGCCATGCAGATGGCCCCAAGAGAGTCGCCCGCTCTATTCAAATGGATGAAAAAGATTGAGGCCCGGTGACTTGAATCAGAGGTCATCCCGGGCCCATCAGAGCTCGTAGAGCTCTTGGTTGCTTTGGTCTCGCTCTTCACGGCGCTTATCGAACTTTCCGAGGCACTCAAGCAGCATTCGAAGCATAACAAGTCGCTGCCATTAAGGCACCGACCTCTTGACCAAGCAACGGCGTTTCCCAGCTCTCCAGAACTTGGGCTGCCGTCAACTTTATTCTATCCGCGAGCATCTGGTTTACCAAATGGATTTTCGGTAAAGGAAGCACGGCACGCCCGCAAAACCACTGCGCCCCAAGTGCCGCCATGGGGATCACCGCCACGCCGTCGTCGCGTGTGTAGGCAATGCTCCCCTTTCCAACCACGACCGCCAAAACGCCGGCGCGGCATTCTGGGCGGCAGGATTGGAGAGCACTTTCCTCTCCAGCGCCTTGAGATTTCTCGCTCCATCGTCTGCTTTCGCATCACTCAGCTTGACCTCGATGGCTCCCATCCGCACAGGTCCTCGGTCAGCTTGAGCCTGTTGAAGAGATCCAGGTGCGCAGCGATGGTCCTCTCGTCGGGGCCCGTCTCACCGTACGAGGCGTCCTTTATGAGCGTCTTGTACGTGACAGCCTGGCTCTCGTTCATGGCAAGAGCTCGCAAAAGGCCGTGTGCAAGCTCGGGCGATCATGCGATATACGAAATTACGCCATTCTCAATGCTGTTTTTACGCCGTTCTCAATGTAGTTTTTACGCCATTTTCATTGTAGGTTTTACGCTTGGCATCCTTAGCGCGACCCATTCCGAGCAATCACATCAGAGCGCGCTTGGTTATCTCCGCTCGCACATCTCGGCAAACGAAATCAGCTTGGTATCTCCCCTGCTCGCCGCAGCTTCCTGACATCCTTGCGTAAAGCCACGCTTCGAGAAGATCACGTAGCTTTTATGCTGACGCCTAAAGAGCTCGCTTCGGTACACGAGCTTTTCCAGAACATCCTCGCCTGCCGGTTCGTTACGCCATTTGCACTCCGCAAAGAGCGCCGCGCCCTCTCCGTCGTCGACAATCAAATCGATCTCTTCCTGCGTACGCGTCCGATTGTCCGTTCCCCACCAACGGCCAACTGTTGCCGGCACCACACCAAGTTCGCCCGCGCGTGCGAGTTCGTACACGTATTGTCTGCATATAAGCTCAAAGACCGTACCCATGTAATCCGATACGTGCGGCTCAATGCGCCTATACGCCATCTCGGCCATATCGTTTTGAATCAGCCCAATGTTCTGCGGCACAAACTTGTACCAGAACCTAAACATCTGGTCGCTCAGCAGATACACGGCTCGCTTATTGCTCGTCTCGTTTAGGGGCAGCTCGCGCTCGACAATCCCAAGCGACGCCAGCTTATCCACATAGCTCTTTACGTTGCTCGCAGGGATTCCCGTAGAGCTCGCAATCTCCGAGATCTTCGATCGCCCCTGAGCAATTGCTTGCACGATCGCATCATATTGCTCGGGATTGCGGCACTCTTGCAATAGCAGGTTACTCGGCTCCTCAAAGAGATAGCCCGTAGGAGTAAGAAAAAGACGTTTGATGTTGTCCTTGAGCGGTGCGACAGGATCGACTTTCTCGATATATGCAGGAATGCCGCCCGTCATGCCATAGCAAACCGCAGCGTCTTCGCGACTCATGCCCTGCCACAGGCCGAGGGTCGTCGTAAAATCGAGCGGCATGATCTTAAACTGGGCCGTACGCCTACCGTATAGTGGGCTCTCGTAGCCCAGCACCCGCTCTTCCATGAACGAAAGCGACGACCCGCACAGGATAAGCATGAGCTTGGTCTCTTTGTACAAGTGATCGATCTTGTCTTGCAGCAACGAGCTGATCTCGGGATTCGATTGGGCGAGATAGGGATACTCGTCAATCACGACAATCAAACGCTCCGTGCGAGCCATGGTAGCCAATGCATCGAACGCCTCGTCAAGACTACGAAACGACACGCCTGCAGCACCAACCGAGCCTGCAAGTATCGCCTGGCTAAAGCCGTGCAGGTTTGCCTCCGCATTGGTACGACGAGCTTGAAAGTAAATAGCCTTCTTGCCTTGGATGAACTCTGTGATAAGGCGCGTTTTACCCACGCGACGGCGGCCGTAAATCACAGGCATCTCAAAGGAGCCCGTGCCATACAGTCGATTGAGCTCGGACATTTCCGCTGTTCTTCCGATAAACATAGGGCCATCCTTCCTTCACGTTATAGCTAGCCATATTATACCTTCCTATAATATAGCTAGCTATAACGTAATTCGACAAGCGGCGCACGAAAAGAGGCGGTACACCCCCGCACGTGGACCGTTCCGGAAAATGTATCCCGTTCTGGAGCCAAAAACTGGGCCGTAGTTTCCGCCAAACATGTCATCCGGAAAGCGCTTCCCGCTCTGAGCCTGAATTCTGGGATGCACTTTCCGCTGAAGCTTCTACCGGAAAATGCATCCCATTCCGAGCGCTCATTCCGGGTCACAGTTTCCGCAGATACAAGGCGACAGTCCGCTGCCCTTATCACATGCCTTCAAATATGCGATCCAGAAACACAAAACAGCAGATAGAATGCTCTTTTTCAAAAAGTACACGTCCCGAAACTTACCAAGACTTCATATCCAGCTACCGTTCACGGTCGCCGATTACCGCTCACCGATTCAAACAAGAAATATGTCGCCAAAAGCAGGTCATCTACCTTCATGGTTAGATTTTGGTCAGCTTTTGGTCAGCTGAGCGGCAAGTTCCAGCTGATACGTTTTTGCTACCCAAAAGGAGGCGGTAGCTCATGACCCATTGCAACGACCAGCTCATCGACCAACTGCTCACTCAAGCCGAACAAGAGGGGCGCTGTCTGATTCCCCCGAGCACGGCGATCCGAAAAGCGCTCCTTCGGCGCACCGGCGGCACGGTTGTCTCGCCCATGCCGGGGTTGTTTGCGCGAAAAACGCACTGGGATGAACTCAACCGAGCGCAACGCCATTGCGAGATCCTCCGCGCCCTTGCGATCATCCATCCCGATTGGACGTTCTGCTCGTTTTCGGCAGCTTGCCTGCTGGGGCTCGAGGTCTCGTGGCGACACCTGAACGTCGTGCATGTTTGCAGCTCGACAAAGCCGTCGGCTCGTCCGGGCGCACATATTCAGCGACACCAGATTGAGCCAGCCGGAGCAATACGCAGAGCCGGCATATCGGTAACGCCGCCCATCCAAACGGCCACAGATTGCCTGCTGCAAACTGGTTTTGCCGACGGCATGTCCATTGCCGATTCGGCGATCTCAAAGCTCGGCCTTGCGTCGGAACAGCTGATGGAGGCCGTTGAGCAACGAGCGACTGCCCGCAATGGTCGCGCGATTCGCACCGCCCTCACAACGCTTCGATATGCCGACGCCCGCGCCGAGAGCGGCGGGGAATCGGTCGCCCGAGCCATCATGATCGAGACGGGCTTTGCGCCCGACTGGCTTCAATACGAGCTGACGGACCCCTTCGATTCGGCCAAGCCCATACGAACGGACTTTGCCTGGGAGCGCCAGGCGCGGGAACTCACGCTGGGCGAGCTCGACGGGCTCATCAAATATACCGACCAGACCATGCTGGCCGGACGCACCACCGCCGAGGCGCTCGTTGCCGAACGACAGCGCGAGGCGCACCTATCGCTCTACGGTCACCCTCTGCTGCGCTTTACTATGAACGAGGTCCGCTCGGCAGGAGTGCTCGCCAAAAAGCTGCAGACGGCAGGCATCCGGCAGACCGCGCTGCCGACATGGCTCAACGAGGTGGACCTGTAGGAGCTGCTAGGCCACGCATCGCCGGATCGCCCCCCCTAATTGGGCCGCGTATTCCCAACGACCACGCCAACGGAAAGCGCGTCCCATTCTGAGGCATGATTCCGGGACACAGCTTCCGGTTGAGGGACGATCCGGAAAGCACGACCCGTTCCGAGACCGAATTCCGGGACGCGGTTTCCGCTTGAAGCTTCAACCGGAAAATGCATCCCACGCTGGAGCCATATTCCGGGACACACTTTCCATTTGAGGCCTCTACCGGAAAACGAATCCCATTCTGAGCGTCGAATCCGGGATACAGTTTCCGTTTAAAGCCCCGTCTGGAAAGTACGTCCCATTCTGGAGCCGAAATCTGGGACGCAGCTTCCGCATGCGAAGGCGCTCCAAACAAAAGGCCCCGACTCGCGATGGAGCCGGGGCCAAAGGCGCAGCGTATGTAGTTGATGCTGAGCGCGAACTGCCCGTAAGCAATGACCGTCCGCGCTCTACCCTACCCGCGGTGACGAGCGCGGCTGTAGGGCGTATCCACCATGGGCAGATCTGGACGTAGTTTGCCGTCAAACGCGCGGTAGGCGTTCTGTACGGCGGGCGCCGTGGGGATCGTTGCGATCTCGCCGATGCCCTTGCCGCCGTATGCCACGGGCAACAGCTCGTCCTTCTCCACGTAGATGGCGTGGATATTCGGGATCTCGGGCGCACGGAACAGCCCGAGCGTGCCGTACCTGGCCTGGGGTACGCAGTCCTTGAGCGGCCAGTCCTCGGTAAGCGCATAGCCCATACCCATGAGCACGCCGCCTTCGATCTGACCCTGGATGGAGATGGGATTGACCACCTTGCCGGAATCGTGCGCGGCATAGACCTCGCTCACGCGGCCGTCATCATCAAGAATGACCACATGCGTGGCAAAGCCGTAGCAGATGTGGCTCTTAGGGTTGGGCACGTCGGCACCCAGTTTGTCGGTCGGCTCCAGATATACGTAGCCAAACTCGCATCCCTCGAGTGCCTTGATAGCTGCCGCAGGATCCTGAGGATGCATACCCTGGCCGGCGACGAGCTCCTGCGTGCGAAGCTGATAGGCGCGGCCGTCGTCGTACTCGATCTTGACGCCGTCGCCATGTGCGCTCACGGGAGCATCGGGCGCGGGCTTGCCGGCCTCGACGCCAACCATAGCATCGCGCAGTAGGAAGGCGGCGCCGCGCACGGCCTCGCCGGTCACGACCGTCTGACGCGAGCCAGACGTGGTGCCGGAGTCGGGAGCGTTCTCGGTGGAGCACTCGCCGTTGGCAATGCAGCTCAGCGGCAGACCGCAGGCCTCGGCAACGTCCTGCAAAAAGACCGTGTTGCAGCCCTGGCCGATGTCGGACGTGGCGGCATAGACCACGGCCACGCCGTTCTCGACGCGAATCTTGCAGCGGCCGGCATCGGGCAGGCCCACGCCCACACCGGCGTTCTTCATGGCGCAGGCGATACCGGCGTGTCCGGGATGCGCGTAGTAGGCATCCTTGACCTCGAGCAGTGTCTCCTTAAGCGCCGTGGAGCAGTCGGCAATCTGGCCGTTGGGCAAAACCTCGCCCGGCTCGATGGCGTTTCTGTAACGAATCTCCCACGGATCCAGGCCGACCTTCTCTGCCAGTAGGTCGATCAGGCTCTCGAGCGCAAACTCGGACTGGCAAACGCCAAAGCCACGGTACGCGCCGGCGGGCGGGTTGTTGGTGTAGTAGCCAAAACCGCGAATGTCGGTGTTCTGGTACTAGTAGGGGCCGACGGCATGCGTACAGGCGCGCTCGAGCACCGGACCGCACAGCGATGCGTAGGCGCCGGTATCAAAGTTGATCTCGCAGTCCAGACCGGTAAAGTTGCCCTCGGCGTCGCAACCCAGCGTAAAGGTACCGTCCATGGCATGGCGCTTGGGATGGAACGCGAGCGACTCGGCGCGCGTGAGCTTGCACTTCACAGGGCGTTGGAACTTATACGCGGCGAGCGCGGCAAGGTGCTGGATGGACACGTCCTCCTTGCCGCCAAAGCCGCCACCCACGAGCATGGTCTCGACGACCACGCGCTCGGGCTCGTTGTCCCAGCCAAACATGTGGGCACACTCTTTGCGCGTATCGTAGGCGCCCTGGTCGGTCGACTGCACCTTGACGCCGTTCTTGTACGGGAAGGCGACGGCGCACTCGGGCTCCAAGAAGGCATGCTCGGTAAAGGGCGTGGTAAAGCGCTGCGTCACGGTGAACGCGCTTTCGGCCAGCGCCTTGGCGGCGTCGCCGCGCGTCACGTGGCGGCTCTGGCACACGTTGTCCTTGAGCTCCACCGTGTTGCCGAAGGCAAAGAAGCTGTCATGCAGGCGCGGGGCGTCGGCGGCCCTGGCCTCGGCGATGTTGCGCACGGGCTCCAGAGGCTCGTAATCGATCTTGACGAGCTTCTTGGCCTTCTCGAGCGTCGCCTCGTCCTCGGCAACCACCAGCACGATGGCATCGCCCACGCAGCGGGTGATATCGCCCTGGGCGATCATGACGTCCCAGTCCTGGATAAGGTGGCCGACCTGGTTAACCGGCACGTCCTCGGCGCGCAGGATGCCCACCACACCGGGCAGGGCCTCGGCCTTGGAGGTGTCGATGGAGAGCACGCGGGCGCGCGGATACTTGGAGCGCACGGCGCTGGCATAGGTCAGGCCCGGCTGATCGAGCTCGTCGATATCGTCGGGGTACTTGCCCTCACCGAGCACCTTCTTGCGCACGTCGATACGAAAGGCGCGCTTGCCCACGCCGTAGTCATCGCCGCGCTCCAGGTCCTCGTCGATCTGCTTTTCGCCGCGGAGCACCGCAGCGGCCAGCGAGATGCCCTCGATAATCTTTTTGTAGCCGGTGCAGCGGCAGACGTTACCGCGAATGGCGTACTTGATCTGCTCCTCGGTGGGCTCGGGGTCCTCGGCGATGAGCGCCGCACCCGCCATGACCATGCCAGGGATGCAAAAACCGCACTGCACGGCGCCCACAGCGCCAAAGGCGTACACAAAGGCCTCGCGCACGTCCTCGGGCAGGCCCTCGACGGTCACGATGTTGCGACCGGCGGCAAGAGCGGTGGTCAGCACGCACGCCTTGACGGCTGCACCGTCCACATGGATGGTGCAGGTGCCACAAGCACCTTCGGAGCAGCCGTCCTTGGCGGAATGGATATGCAGGTCGTCGCGCAGGTAGCGCAGCAGCGGTTTGTTTTGGGTCGTCGTGCGCTCGACGCCGTTAACGGTAAAAGTGAATTCCTGTGCCATGGTGATTCCCTTCTACACGCCGGCGGCGATGCCGGTGCGGTCGTGGATGGCGCCATGCGGGCAGACGACGGCGCACATGCCGCACGACAGGCAGTCCACGCCGTCGATATGGGCGCAGTTGTCCTCGATGCGGATAGCGCCGGCAGGGCACTTTTTGGCGCACATACCGCAACCGATGCAGCTGGTGTCGCAGATCTTGCGCGCAATGGCACCCTTATCGGTGTTGTTGCAGCGCACCAGAATGTTCTGGTAGCCGGGGACGAAGGCAATCACGCGCTGCGGGCACGCCATGCCGCACAGGCCACAGCCCGTGCACTTGGAGCGGTCCACGCGGGCGATGCCATCGACCAGCGCAATGGCGCCGTGGGGGCAGGCCGTGACGCAGGCGCCACAGCCAATGCAGCCTTCGCTGCAGCGGGCGTCGCCGCCTGCGGAGGCGCAACCACTTCCGCAGGCAACGTAGGCCACGTTATGTTGAATGGATTTGGCCATAAGAGACTCGCCTATTTCTTAAGGAGATACGGATAGTTGTCGCGCACAGCCCTGATGGTCAGGCGGACGGCCTCGGGAAGGCCGGTGTTGACGGCATCGACCGAGACGGTGCGGACCGTGCCGGCGACGCGGACCTTAAAGTGGTCCTCGTCCACAGCCAGGAAGCCCTCGTTCTCGGAGTTCTCCATGTCCTGCTCGCTCCAGAACAGGGTGAGCTTGTCCTTGTAGGGACGGCCCTCCTGGTAGGGGCAGAACACAGCGCAGTTGCCGCACTCGTTGCACATGCCGTCGACGTGAACGACCTGATGCTTGGCGAGACCCGGCACCTTAATGGTAACGTTGGCGCGGTTGGGGCACACATCGCAGCCGACCTCGCACACCGAGCCGCAGCCCAGGCAGCGGGTCTTGGTGCAGTTGCGCTTGTCGCGGCACAGCGACCCCTTGCGCTCGTAGCAGGCGTCCTCGCGATCGGCCTGAGCATTCTGGTCGGCGTACTTGTTAAAGTCCACGCCGGCAATGGCACGGGCGACTTCGGCGGCATCGGCAATAGCCTCGACCACGGTGGCAGGACCGCGGCGACAGTCGCCCGCAGCCCAGACGCCCTCGACGCCGGTGGAGGTGGCGGCAAGGCGGCCGCGACGGTCGTGCTCGACGCCCGCGGCATCGTACAGGCTGGCATCGATGCCCTCGCCCACGGCGCAGATCACCGTGGTGGCGGAAAGCTCGACGGTCTCGCCCGTGGCGACGGGACTGCGACGGCCGCTTGCATCCGGCTCGCCAAGCTCCATAACGTCGCAGGTCAGCACGGCACCGTTGAGCGCCTTGGGCGCCAGCAGCTCGCAGAACTCAACGCCGTCGGCAAGAGCAAGATCAAGCTCTTCCTCGTCAGCGGGCATCTGCTTCTTGGTGCGGCGGTAGACCAGGCGCACGTTCTTCACGCCGGCCAGGCGCTTGGCCACGCGGGCCGCGTCCATGGCGGTGTTGCCGGCGCCAATGACCACGACGTCCTCGCCCAGCTCGAGCTTCTCGCCCTTCTTGGCGGCCTCGAGGAACTCCAGCACGTCGAGCTCGGCGCCCTCGCCCAAGCCTGCAGAGCCGGGCATCCAGGCACCGGTGGCCACGACCACGTCGGTAAAGCCCCGGGCTTTGAGCTCGTCAATGGACTCCACGCGGGCGTTGAGCTGCACCTTGGCGCCAAAGGCTAGGCAGAGCTCGGCATCGTGGGAGATATCGTCGCTCGCGATGCGGAACTCGGGAATCACGTGACGGACCACGCCACCGAGCGAATCGCGGGCCTCAAAGATGGTGACGGGCACGCCGGCACGCGTCAGGAAGAACGCCGTCGCCAGGCCGGCCGGGCCGCCGCCGATAACGGCAACGTTGCGCTCGCCGTCGTTTGCGATGGCCTGGGCACGCAGCTTGGGCAGCACGGCGGTCATGGCCTCGCGGGCGGCCTTGAGCTTACTGGCGCGAATCTGGGCGCCCTCGGGCTCGTAGAACGCACGCTCGCAGGCACGGCCGCAGGGATGCGGGCAGATGGTGCCGGTAATGAACGGCAGAGCGTTGCGCTCGATGATGATGTTGAGCGCGTCCTCGTAGCGGCCCTCGTCAACAGCCGCCAGATAGGCGGGAATATCCTGCTGGATGGGGCAGCTCGTGCGGCACGGCGTGGTAAAGCAATCGGAAAGTGGGCTCTTGCCGGCGACCTTGCGGTCGGGCAGCGGGCGCAGCGGCTTCTTGTAGAGCGGATTGGCGAGCGAGTCGGTCTGGATCGCAGTCACGGCCTCGAGCGAGACGCCCGCAAACGGCTTGCCATCCAGGTCGGTAAACTCGCCGGCCATCTGGCTAAAGCGCTCGTAGCCACCGGGCTTGAGCACGTCGGTCGCCAGGGTGACGGGCCAAATGCCGGCATCATACAGGGCGCGGATGTTGTAGACCGTGGCACCACCGGAGTAGCTGATGCGCAGCTTACCGTCATACTGCTCGGTAATGCGGCGGGCGGCCTCGATGGTCAGCGAGAACAGCGAACGGCCGGACATGTACATCTCGGTAGAGGGCAGCTCGTTTCTCGTCACGTCGACGGGGAAGGTGTTGGTCAGCTTGACGCCAAACTCCAGGCCGCGCTCGGCGCACAGGGCAATCAGGCGCTCGAACATAGGCACGGCATCGGCCCACTGCAGGTCCTCACGGAAGTGCGTGTCATCGAAAACGATGTAGTCAAAGCCCAGCTCGTTCAGACGCTGGCGGGCAAACTCATAGCCCAGCAGCGTGGGGTTGCACTTGATGTAGGTGTTGAGGCCCTTCTCGGTGATCAAATAGGTCGCGATGCGCTCGATCTCCGCCGGCGGGCAGCCATGCAGCGTGGACTCGGTGATGGAGTTGGACACGCGCGCCGGGATGGACTCGACAAACGCGGCGTCGACATGCTCAAACTTGTCCAGGTTGGCGAGCGCCCAGGCACGGCACTCGTTCCAAACCTCGGAGCCGCTGGCGTCCTTCATGCCCTCGATGTAGGCGTCGACCTTAGGGCTCTTGATGCCCTCCAGGTCATAGCCCACGGACATGTTAAAGACAAAGCCGTCCGGGCTGCCCAGGCCGTACTCGCGAGCGATCAGGTGGCAGGCAAACCATGCCTTCACGTACTCGGCAAAGGCCTGCGGAACCTCGAGCTCGGTCGACCACTCGCAGTTGTAGCACTCGTCCTGCGCCACAATGCAGGGCTTGTTCACACACTTGGAGAGCTCCTCGCCGTCCATAACCTGAACGGTCTTGAGCTCAAAGAAGCGGGAACCGGCCACGTAGGATGCCACGATGTTCTGGGCAAGCTGCGTGTTGGGGCCGGCGGCCGGGCCAAACGGAGTCTCGATGCGCTCGTCAAAAATGGGAAGCGCGCCCTCCTGGTTGGTCGTGACCATCTTACGCACGCCAAAGATGGCGTCCTGGGACTTGTGCTCCTCGATGATCCAGTTCATCAGCTGCGAAAACGGGATCGGCCTCATGATGTCGCTCATAATGAGCTCCTCTCTGTAACGCCCGGCGAGACCGCGCGGCGGGCGCAAATACGGTGTAGCGCTAGCACAGCGCCGGCGACCCCGCGGAGGTCGCCTATACGCGCGTCGGATGCGGCGAAACATCCGGCGCGCGTGAATCTACTTGTAATTAGTAGGCGCGATCGTTGAGCGTGCTCCAGAGCTTCTTGGACTCAGCCATGGTCCACGCGTTGATCTTGTCCTCATCAATGCCAACGAACTCGCGATCCTTGTACAGGACGCGGCCGTTGATGATGGTGGTACGGCAGTTTTTGCCCATCATGCCAAAGAGCATGTGGCCGTCGATGTTCTCCTCGCTCAGCGGCGTAAAGGGCTTGTAGTCCATAACGATGACGTCGGCGGCAGCGCCGGGCTCAAGCACACCGAGCTTGCGATCGAAGTACTTGCTGGCCATCTTGGCGTTATTCTCGAACAGCATGGTCATGGCCTCGCACCAGCCCACGTTGGGCATGGCGGCGTTGTGGCGCTGAATAATCAGGAAGACCTTAAGGCTCTCGACCATATCGTGGGTGTAGGCGTCGGTGCCCATGCACACGGGGATGCCGCGGCGGAAGAACTCAAGCACGGGGGCGCAGCCCACGGCGTTGCCCATATTGGATTCGGGGTTGTTGACCAGCCAAGTGCCGGACTCCTTGACGATATCCATCTCGGCAGGCGTCACGTGGATGCAGTGGCCGAGCATGGTGTCGGGACCCAGCAGGTTGTGCTGCAGCAGGCGCTCGACGGGGCTGATACCACCGCGGTTGAGGCGGGAATCCCACACGTCGTTCATGCCCTCGCACACATGGATGTGGAAGCCGGTCAGGCCGTTGTTGGCCTCGGCCATCTTATCCATGGTCTCGTCCGAAAGCGTAAAGGTAGCATGTCCGCCAAACATGGCGGCGATCATGTGGTTGTCGTTATCGCGACGCTCCTTGGCGGCCCACTGGGCAAACTCGGCGTTCTCGGCAATAGCCTGGTCGCACTTTTCCTGGCCACGGCGGTCGGAAACCTCGTAGCACAGGCACGAACGCATGCCCAACTCCTGAGCGGCGTCCTTAATGGTAAAGAGGCTTCCCGGGATCTCACAGAAGCTCGCATGGTGATCGAAGATCGTGGTGACGCCATCGCGGATGGAGTCCAGAATCGTGGCATAGGCGCTGGCCTTGGTGCCGTCGAGCGTCAGAGTGTCGTCGATCTTCCACCACTGCTGCTCAAGATTCTCCAGGAAGTTGGTGGGGTTGCAGCCCTTAATGGCAAGGCCGCGGGCCAGACCCGAGTAGATGTGGGTGTGGCAGTTGATAAGTCCAGGCATGATGAGGTTGCCCTGGGCATCGACGTACTCGGCATCCGTGTACTTGGCCTTGAGCTCGCGCTCGGGGCCCACTTCGACGATCGTATCTCCGTCAATGGCGACCGCACCGTTTGGAATGAACGGGGTCTGAGCGTTGCGGGTAAAGATGGAACCGTTAGCGACCAGAAGCATGGATGCTCCCTTCAACATCAGAGGCGGGGTTTGACACCTCTGACATGGCGGAGTGCGAAGCGCCGGCCTACACCGGAAACGGGCCCTCTCCCGTCAACGCTTCACCAAAGGGACAAACCCTTTGAAGTGCGGCTTGGCGCCGCATGGCGTCGGCGGACGAGGCGATGCGTCCGCCGACGAATAGCACCGAATTGGTTACTTCTTGCTCTCGGGCAAGACTAGATCCACGGCAGCGTCCTTGGCGGCATCGATGTGCTGAGCCACGACCGGCGTCTGCGGAAGGATCAGGTTAAGGACAATGGCCATGATGGCGGTGGGGGTTACGGCATTGGAGCCGATGACGGTGGACACCCAGGCGGGCATACCCTCGCCGGCAAGGCAACCGCTGGCCATCCAGATACCCAGGCCAAAGACGACGGAGGTGCCGACGATAGTGGTAGTGCGCTGCGTGAGGCCCTCGCGGGTGAACATGCGCACGCCGTTCATGGTGATGGTGCCAAAGACGCCGACGGTCGCGCCGCCGATGACGGGCTGCGGGATAGCGGAAAGGACGGCAGAGAGCTGCGGGAACAGACCGGCGATGGCAAAGACGGCCGCGATGATCACAAAGACCCACTTGTTGACGACCTTGTTGGAGCAGATGATGCCCACGTTCTGGCCAAGGGCGCTGGTGGGAAGACCGCCCAGCAGGCCGCCGACCATAGAGGTGAGGCCCTGGGACACGATAGCGCCGGAGAGCTCGCGCTCGGTGGGCATACGGTCGATGGAGCCCAGGCAGGCGGCGGAGACGTCACCGATAACCTGGATGGCAACCATGGGGAACACGACGGCGAGGGTAATGCAGACCTCGGGATCAAACTCGAGCGCGTAGGGCATGAGCTTGGGAAGGGCGAAGACCTGAGCGGTGGCGACGCTGGAGAAGTCGATCATGCCAAAGGGGATGGAGACGATCATGCCAACGATCATGCCAAAGAACACGGATCCCAGCTTGAGCGTGCCCTTGCCAAAGTTGGCGAGCGCAAAGACCACGGCGAAGGTGATAAGAGCGACGCACCAGGCCTGCGGGGTGCCCCACAGCGGCGTACCCATACCGCCGGCCATATACTTGACGGCCGTGGGATACAGCGAAACGCCGATGGAGAAGATGACCGTACCGGTCACGACGGGCGGGAACAGCCACTTGATCTTGCTGTAGGCCAGACCAAAGAGGACCGCGACGGCGCCGCCGACGATCTCGCCGCCCAGCAGTGCACCAAAACTAAAGCCCGAGGCACCCATGGCCTGCAGGGCCGGCAGGAACGCGAACGAAACGCCCATGACGATGGGCAGGCCGCCGCCGATGCGACGGAAGGGAGCGAAGGCCTGAAGGGCCGTATCGATCGCCGAAAGAATGAGCGCGACCTGGATGATGTCGGTGCTCTGCTGGCTATTAAAGCCGTAGACGCCGGCCATGATGACCGCCGGGGTAATGATGCCGGCAAACGATGCCAGTACGTGCTGAAGGGCACACGGGATCATTTCCTTAACGGGAGGCATGCCTTCGCGAGTGAACAGGGCTTCAGTGCCGTTCGTAACCGTCTCCTGGGTCATTTGACCACCAATCCTCGAAGTAGTTGTTTTCGCATCTAACGCTCTATTGTGACGCAGTGCGGGGTTGAGGTTGTGCCTTCATTGCATATCGTATTAAAGATGATTCTCATTCTCAATAATAATTTTTTGTTATCAGACTATTCTTCAGCTGAAATTACGCATTTCCGCAGGTCAGGAAAGTGTCTGGTCAAAATAACATCTAACATTTCTTTTGGTCAACCGTTTACCGCTAAATTCCTACCGTTCGTCTGCATTACGCAATGTACCTGCGGATATACGAGATGATGGGCAGTGTGTTACCATGAGAAAAAATTGTTATGAACATTTCCGATTTCACCCAAAGGAGTTGCCCGTGAACGAGACCGTACGTCGCTTTTTGCCGATGGTCGATTTTCTGGAGCAGATACTCGGCAAAAACAGCGAAATCGTGCTGCACGATTTCTCGGATCCCGACCACGCCATCGTCGATATTCGCAACGGCATCGTGAGCGGCCGCAAGGTCGGCGGTCCCGCCACCGATCTGGCACTCAAGATCATGCACGACGCCAAGTATCGCGACCTGCCGTTTATTACGGGCTACGAGGGGCGCGGTGCCGGCGGCAAAACGTTGGAGTCAGCGACGTACTTTATCCGCGAGAATGACGAGATCGTCGGTATGCTCTGCGTCAACACCGATCTCTCGACCGTGCGCTCCATCAACGCCATGGCGCAGCAGCTCATGGCGTGCTTCGACGCGGCGCCAACGCGCACGGAGCCCGCCCCTATCGAGGTCGAAAGCCTTTCGGAGTCCACACAGGAGCTCATCGACCGCAGCATTGCCGAGTTGCTGAGCGCGCGTGGGCTGGATGTAGCGTCGCTTGGTCAGAGCGACCGCGTGGACGTCATTCGCCACCTCAACGGCAACGGGGTGTTCATGCTCAAGGGCGCTGTTGCCTGCGCCGCCACCGCGCTGGGCATCTCGGAGCCCAGCGTCTACCGCTACCTGCAAAAAGTCCGAAAGGAAGGCTAACGAGCAAAATGAAGCGCGGCTCCACAAGCGATCCGTCACTTAACAAAAGACCCTGCAGCTCGCACGCGCTGCAGGGTCTTTTTGCATGTCATGTTTAGTTGTGGCCAACGCCTTAGAGAGCGGCAACGACCTCGATCTCGACCAGACCGCCAGCCGGAAGGGCGGCAACCTGGAAGGCGCTGCGCGCGGGGAACGGGGCCTCAAACTTGGAGGCGTAGATCTCGTTCACGGCGGCGAAGTCGGCGATGTCGGCCAGGTAGACCGTGGTCTTGACGACATCGGCAAAGGTAGCGCCGGCAGCGGTCAGCAGGGCCTCGACGTTGGCGAGGGACTGCTTGGCCTGGGCCTCGACGCCCTCGGGCATCTTGCCGGTCGCGGGATCGATGCCCAGCTGGCCGGACAGGAACACCATGTTGTCGGCCTGGATACCGGGGGAATACGGGCCGATGGCTGCGGGTGCGTTATCGGAAGACACGACGGTCTTGCTCATGTTTTTCTCCTTACGATCAATTGAGAGAGCGTGAGCGCGGTGTTCACACCGGGAGGCACAGTTCGGTCTGAACACCGCGCTTGATTGGGATAGTACTCAAGGTTTCTGTTTGATGCAAGAATATTATCAGCTTGCGAGAATATTTTATCGCCCAACGGTTTCCCCGAACCGCTGAACGGTTCTCATGTGGAGCAGCCAGTCCAAGCTGCTGAAGACTTTGTCCTGCTTAGGCTGCGGGCATCGTCCATCGCAGCGACGCCACTATACTTTTGAATATCTGAGCATTTTGAAAGGCAGGATATGACCGCAACCGCCAGCCGAACCACTAACCGCAGGCCCGAGCTTTTGGCCCCCGCCGGAGGCCCGGAGCCCTTTGCCGCCGCGCTCGCCGCCGGGGCAGACGCCATCTACTGCGGCATGGGCAGCTTCAACGCCCGCCGCAAGGCAACCAACTTTACCGACGAGGCCTTTGAGCAAGCCTGCCGCGCCGCGCATCTAGCCGGGTCGCGCGTCTACGTCACGGTCAACATCGTCATCAAGCAGTCCGAGATGGGCGATGCACTGCAGCTCATTCATCGCTGCTCCACGCTGGGCGCCGATGCCTTCATTATCCAGGACTGGGGTCTGTTCTTTGAGGTCAAGCGCACCATGCCCGGCATCGAGACACATATCTCGACCCAGGCGAACATCCACGACGACCGCGGAACCCTTTGGTGCCGTGAGCAGGGCGCCGACCGCGTGACTCTCTCGCGCGAGCTCTCCATCGACGAAATCGCCGCCATTCACGACGCCGCGCCCGATGTGGACCTTGAGGTCTTCAGCCATGGCGCCATCTGCTTTTGCTACTCGGGCCTATGCCTGCTCTCGAGTTTTGCCATGGCGGGCCGCTCGGCCAACCGCGGCATGTGCGCTCAGCCCTGTCGCCTGCCTTACGAGCTGATCAACGAGAACGGCCGCGCGCTCTCCCCCGCCGGTCGCGGGCGCGCGCTGTGCCCGCGCGACACCAACACGTCGCAGCTTGTTCGCCGTCTGTATGACGCCGGCGCCGCATCGCTCAAGCTCGAGGGCCGCAGGAAGGCCCCCGATTACGTGTATTCCATCGTCGACGTGTATCGTCATCAGATTGATGACATGCTGGCCGATGTTTCGACCTCTAAGGATGAGGATGCGGCCCGCCAGCGACAGCTCAAGCGCTGCTTTACCCGCGACTTTACGCACGCCTACCAAGACGGTACCTCGGGTGACGAGATGATGAGCTACGAGCGCTCCAACAACCGCGGCCAGATCGTGGGCACGGTGCTCGGCAGCCGCCTGGCCAACCGCGATGTACGCGGGCTCAAGCCCGACGACCGCCGTCGCCGCGCCGCCATCGCCCGCATTGAGCTGTTTGAGCCCGTGGGCAAGGGCGACCTGCTGGAGCTCCGCCACGATAACGAGTTTGACCAGTTCCTGACCACCATTGCCGCCGATGATGCCGCTGCCGGCGATGTTATCGAGTGTCGCGTGCCCCGTAGCATGCCCGAGGGCTGCCGTGTGCGCGTGATTCGAAGCCAGCGCGCCATTGACGCCGCCGGCGCCGCGCTCAAGCGCGATGTACTGCGCCGCCGCGCCGTAGACGTGTCCGTTGTGGCGCGTCTGGGCGAGCCGTTTGCCGTTACGCTCACCTGTTGCGACGATCCTTCGCTTACGGCCACGGCCACGGGCTTTACCGTCGAGGCTGCCAAGACCCGCGCCGTCGAGGCATCCGATCTGGTTGAGCACGTCGGGCGCATGGGCTCCTCTCCCTTTGAGGCCGCAAGCTTTGACGTTTCGCTCGACGCCGGCTGCGGTATGGGCTTTTCCGCCGTGCACAAGGTGCGCGCCGCCGCTTGTAAGGCGCTGGAAGAGGCCATTCTGGCACCGTACGAGGAGCGCGCGAAAACGCTCGAGCTGCCGGCGATTGTAACCAGTGATTCCCGCCCCGCGCCCGAGCACTACCGCGATGAGCCGCAGATCTGCGCCACCGTCACCTCGCTCGAGGCCGCCGAGGCCGCTCGCGCCGAGGGTGTAACGCGCATCTACATGACCACCGACGCGCTCGATGCGGCCGAGCTCTCCCCCGCCGATGCATTTGAGCAGGGCATCGTACCCGTACTCGACGAGGTCTGCCGCGCCGTTGACCACGTACGCGTCGACCCGTGGGTTGTTGCCGGCGCCACGGTCGCTATTGGCAACATCTCTGAGCTTGCCCTGGCCGCCCAGGTTGGCGCCGCGGCCGAGATTCGCTCTTGCCTGCCGGTGCACAACACGCCCTGCATGGAGGCGCTTGCCGAGCGCGGAGCCGGTGCGTTTTGGCTCTCGCCCGAGATCACGCTCGACGAGATTGTCTCGCTCGGCGCCGCCACGCCCGCAGCCCTGGGCATCACCGTTTTCGGCCGCCCGCGCGTTATGACGAGCGAGCACTGCATCCTGCAGGTGGCCAATGGCTGCATCCACGATTGCGCCAACTGCCGTCTGCGCGCCCGCAAGTTGTCGCTCAAGAATATCGACGGCAAGGTCATGCCCGTGCGCACCGACATCCATGGCCGCTCTCGCTTGTACGACGCCTACCCCATCGACCTCACACCGCAAGTTCCGCAGTTGCTCGACGCCGGCGTCCGTCGTCTTATGGTCGACGGAACCCTGCTCGAGGCCGAAGAGGTGGGCCGAGCCGTCGCACGCGTCCGTCGCGCCGTCGAGGCGGCTCAAGCCGGCCGTAAGCCCGCCGCCCGCCTGCGCGGGGCGACCTCGGGCTGCATGTTTGTGGGAATCAGCTAACCGAAAGGCTTACACGTGAACGAAGAACCTCAAGTCCTCTACTGCGACGCCTGGCTCATGGCCATCGACAAGCCCGCTGGCATGATCGTCCACGGTGACGGCACCGGCGAGCGCACACTTACCGACTACGCTAGCGACCTTTTGTTGGCGATGGGCGACGGCTTTGCCGCGACTGACATGCAGCCGCTCAACCGCCTGGACCGCAACACCACCGGCGTGGTGTTGTTCTCGCTCGACAAGCAGACGCAACCCGCTTTTGACCAGATGATCATCGACCACGCATTCGAAAAGCACTATCTGGCGCTCGCCGAGGGCAAGATCGACTGGAACGATAAGCTCATCGACAAGCCCATCGCCCGCGACCGCCACGACAGCCGCAAGATGCGCGTTGGCGCCAGCGGCAAGCCGTCTCAGACGCGCGTCAAGGTGCTCAAGCGTCTTAAGAGCCGCCGTGGCCTGCCCACGCGCTCGTATATTGATGTCGAGTTGCTCACCGGTCGCAAACACCAGATCCGTGTGCACCTGGCCAGCGAGCATCACCCCCTGGTTGGCGACGACCTGTACGGAACGCCGCGCCCCTGTGGCCTGATGCTCCACGCCCACAGCGTGTCCTTTACGCATCCCGTTACCAGCGAGCACATCCACATCGAAGCCCCCTGCCCCTGGGAGCCCTAAACCACCACAATGGGGACAGGCACCTTTGTGGTGGTTTTGCCGCAATGGCCCAGCCACGGTCCCAAAACGTCTCGATCTGTAACAGTTAAAACCCATTTTCCGGTCTGTCTGTTACAGATCGAGACATTCGAATCTCCCTCAAGGAAAAATCTCAATCTATAACAATAACTCGGCAAAATCGGTCCCAGATGTTACAGATCGAGACAAAGGGACGGCGCGGTTCGGAAGAATCTCAATCTGTAACATCTAACCCACTTTTAACGGTCTAGTTGTTACAGACTTAGACAAAACGGCAGACAACAATAGCGGCATCGCCCGTAATGGACGTTGCCGTTTTTCTATTGAGAAAACTACTCGGTTTTCGTTACTAACCGCCACAGTGGGGACAGGCACCTTTGTGGTGGTTTTGGCCTTACTTCGCCCCGTTGCTAAACCGTGATGACGTTTTCCATCGTCTGGTACTTGGCGGGCACCTCGCCCGCGGTGATAACCGTTGCGTCACGGAAGTCCGCGAATTTTACGGGAGCCACCATGCCAAACTTACTGGCGTCCGAGATTACGAAGCGTTTGGCTGTATGGCGCATCGAGATACGCTTGACCTGCGCTTCCTCGATATCGGGCGTCGTAAAGCCCTGCTCGGCGGCAATGCCGTTAGAACCCCAAAAGCCGCAGTTAAAGTTGTAGCGGTCTAGGGTTGCCAGAGCATCGGGGCCAACGAGCGCCTCGGTCTCGGGTTTAAGCTCGCCGCCCAGCACCACGGTGCGCATGCCGCGCACAGCGAGATGCTGAGCATGGAGCACGGAATCAGTCACATAGGTGACCGATTCGAGATGCGGAAGATGCTCGATGAGTCTGAGCGTTGTCGAACCCGAATCGATGTACACAAAGCTCTCGGGCTCCACGAGCGCCGCGGCGCGGGCGCAGATACGCTCCTTGTCGTCGTTATGGAGATCACTGCGCTCACTGATCGTTAGGTCGCGCGTCACGTGCGCGCGCTCAAGACTTGTCGCGCCACCGTGCACCTTGGCGATGCGGTGCGCTCGGTCGAGCGTCTGTAGGTCGCGTCGAATGGTAGAGGCCGTCACGCCCAGGGCATCGACAAGCTCGGGCACCGTTACCGAGCCAGCCTGCTGCACCATCGACACGATCGTATTGAGCCTATCTTCCGCAAGCATCGCTTACTCCTCCTCGGGGTAGACGACTCCCCAATCGGCGCGGAGCTTGGTCATGAGCTCCATCACATCAGAAGCATAATCCAGAAGCTCACGCTTGGAATCGTCGCCGGCGACGGCCTGCTCGAGGTCAGCCATCTCGTAGCACAGGGCATAAGCCTCGGTGCCCGCGGCGACCTCCTCGCGATGACCGTCCGCGGTCCACACGATCGTCGCGTGATCGGCGCGCGGATACTCGTTGACCTCGATATAGCAATTGTCAAAGCTGATAACCGAGCGCTTTGGCTGCTTGGAGTGGAGCGTAAGGCTCACGACGCCCAGCTGCTGCTCGGCATTGCGGCAGACGATGCCGCCTGCAACGTCCACGCCGGTCTCGCAGGTGTTACCCAGAGACACGACCTCGACGGGCTGGCTCGCCATAAACAGGCGCATGACGGACAGGGCGTATACGCCAATATCGAGCATGGCACCGCCGGCGAGGTTGCGATTGTAGAAACGGTTGGTCAGGTCGCCGTACTCCTTGTAGCTACCAAAGTTGAGCTGAGCGAGGTTCATGCGGCCAAACTCGCCGGCATCCATGCGGCGGCGCAGCTCTTGATACAAGGGCATGTGGAGCACCGTGGTAGCGTCCATAAGGACCACGTTGTGTTCGGCGGCAATGGCGCGGGCCTCATCGAGCTCGGCGGAGTTGAGCGTGATGGCCTTCTCGCAGAGAACGTGCTTGCCGGCCGCCAGGGCGGCGCGCAGATAGGTGATATGGGTGTTGTGCGGGGTGGTGATGTAGACGGCGTCGATGTCAGGATCGGCGTAGAGATCCTCAACCGTGTCATAGACCTTCTCGACGCCGTACTGGTCGGCAAAAGTCTGAGCCTTGGTGAGCGTGCGGTTGGCAACGCCCGTAAGCTTGCGGCCGGCCAGGGCAAGGGACTGAGCCATCTGGTTGGCAATAACGCCGCAACCGATCACAGCCCAACGGAGCTCGGGAGCCGTAAAGATGTCGTTAGGGAACGGCTTGTCCTGGACCGAAGCAAATGCTGCTTTGGCGGCTGCCGCGGCGTCGAGTGGAGCCTGCTTGGAATCTGCCATTATGTGTCTCCTGTGTCATAGAACGTCTTGCATTTCTGACAGCTCTATATTCGCACAAACACGCGCTTTGTGCGCGTTTTTGCGTATCTCACCGCTAAACGGTCATTATTGTCCCGTAAACGGCGCATATATACGCATAGGTGCGTAATTAAACGCAATCTAACACGCATAAACGCGCACACAAGCAATTTATACAGCACGACCCGCTCATTTATGCTTACCCAGTTAGGGTACTCATTTAAGCCTGTCCCCAATGAGTAGGGATAGAAAAAAGCCCGGGTGCCGTGGCATCCGGGCCTTTACTAGCAACTTGATGTTGCGGGCAGCTTAGAACTTGTGGCCGCACTTCTTGCAGACGCGCAGCTTGTTCTTGCCGTCCTTCTCGTGACCGACGCGGGTAACCTTACCGCACTCGGGGCAGACGAGATTGACGTTGGAGGCGTCGATGGGAGCCTCCTGCGAAACGATGCCGCCCTGCTGGTTGGCAGCGTTGGGCTTGACGGCCTTCTTGACGACCGAAACGCCCTCGACAACGACCTTGTTCTCGCCGGGGAGAGCACGCAGGACAACGCCCTGCTTGCCGCGATCCTTACCAGAGAGAACCTGGACCTTATCGCCCTTCTTGATATACATATATCTCCCCTAACTACAGGGTCTCGGGAGCGAGCGAGACGATCTTCATGTACTTCTTGTCACGAAGCTCGCGAGCGACAGGCCCGAAGATACGGGTGCCGACGGGCGAACCATCGTTGTTGATGACAACGCAGGCGTTCTCATCAAAGCGAATGTAGGAGCCATCCTTGCGGCGGATCTCCTTAACGGTGCGAACGACGACGCAACGGACAACGTCCTTCTTCTTGACGTTGGCGCCAGGAGTAGCCTCCTGGACAGCACCGATGAACACATCGCCGATGCCTGCATAACGACGCTTGGAACCGCCAAGCACCTTGATGCAGCGAATCTTGCGAGCGCCGGAGTTGTCGGCGACGTTCAGCATGGTTTGCATCTGAATCATGGTAGATGTTCCTCCGAACTAAGAACCGAAGAGAGGTGCGCTGCCTTTATACGGCCTGTGGTATGCAAGCCAGGCATACGCACATCTTCGGAAACGTACAAGTCGTAAGAGCGACTGCTTATTTAGCGCGCTCGACGACCTCGATGAGGCGCCAACGCTTCATCTTGGACATAGGACGGGTCTCCATAACGCGGACGGTGTCGCCCACGCCAGCCGTGCACTCCTCGTCGTGAGCGTGCAGCTTCTTGGAGCTGGTCATCATCTTGCCGTACTTGGGGTGACGCTTGCGCTCGGTGATGGTGACAACAATGGTCTTGGCACCGGAGACGGAGGTAACGACACCCGTACGGACCTTACGCGAGTTACGCGAATCAGTCATGTTCTCTCCTTAGGTCCTACTCGGCGACAGCGGACTTCTCCGCTGCGATCTCGCGGGCGCGCTGCTCCGTGAGGACGCGAGCGATGTCCTTCTTCACGGTGTTGACGCGAGCGGTGTTGTCCAGCTGGCTGGTGGCCATCTGGAAACGAAGGTTAAAGAGCTCGGCGCGCATTTCCTTCAGCTTCTCAACGAGCTGAGCGTCCGAGAGCTCACGAATCTCTGCGGGCTTCATTAGTTCTCCTCCTTGGCGGCGGCGGCGTCCTCAGCAGCCCACTTGGCCTCGAGAGCGGCCTCCTCAGCCATCTCCTTCTCGATGCGCTGCTCAGCGTTCTTGGCAGCAACAATCTTGGTCTTGATGGGAAGCTTGTGCTGTGCAAGACGCAGAGCCTCGCGAGCGACCTCCTCGGGAACACCCTTGACCTCGAACATGATGCGGCCGGGCTTGACGACGGCCACCCACTCCTCGGGGTTACCCTTACCAGAACCCATGCGAGTCTCGGCAGGCTTCTTGGTGATGGGCTTATCGGGGAAGATCGTGATGTAGACACGACCGCCACGCTTCATGTAGCGGGTCATGGCGATACGAGCGGCCTCGATCTGACGGTTGGTGATCCAATGGGCCTCGAGAGCCTGGATACCAAACTCGCCGAAATGCAGCTCGGTATTACCCTTGGCCTGGCCCTTCATGGAGCCACGCTGCACCTTGCGGTGAAGAATACGCTTAGGGGCAAGCACTACTGACCCCTCCTCTCGGAGTTACGACGACGAGGACGGGAAGAGCCCTCGAGTGCAGGGTTGGGAACAGGCTGGCCCGGGAGCTTCTCGCCCAGGTAGATCCAGACCTTCACGCCGCAAGCGCCCATGGTGGTGCTGGCGACAGCCGTGCCGTAGTCGATCTTGGCACGGAGGGTGTGCAGAGGCACGCGACCCTCACGGTACCACTCACGACGGCCCATCTCGGCACCGCCGAGACGACCGGAGCACTGGATACGGATGCCCTTAGCGCCGGCCTTGCGGGCGGACTGGACAGCCTTGCGCATAGCGCGACGGAAGGCAACGCGGCCCTCGAGCTGCTCGGCGATAGACTGAGCAACGAGGTTGGCGTCGAGCTCGGGGCGCTTGATCTCGACAACGTCGACGGAGAGCTGGCCCTTGGAGACGCCAGCGACCTTCTCGAGCTCGGTGCGGAGGGTATCGATCTCGGCACCCTTCTTACCGATGACAACGCCGGGGCGAGCGGTGAGGATGATGACCTTCACCTTGTCGCCAGCGCGCTCGATCTCGACGCGGGAGACAGCTGCGCGGGAAAGACGCTTCTCGAGGTACTTGCGGATCTCGAGATCGTTACCGAGGGTCTTAGCGTAATCCTTCTCTGCGAACCAGCGGGAGCGCCAGTTCTCGGTGATGCCAAGACGTTAGCCGGTGGTGTAGTCTTTCTGACTCATACAGCTTTACGCCTCCTCTCGAGGAGCAACGACGACGGTGATGTGGGATGTACGCTTCTGATTGCGAGTAGCGGATCCCTTGGCGCGGGGACGGATGCGCTTAAGCGTCGGACCCTCGTCAACATAGGCAGCGGCGACAACCAGGTTGTCGGCACGCAGACCGTTGTTGTTCTCGGCGTTCGCAACGGCGGAACGGAGAACCTTCTCGACATCCACGGCGACGGCGCGGTCGCAGAAGTGGAGGATGTCGAAGGCCTGAGCGACAGGCTTGCGGCGGATCAGATCGACCACCAGGCGGGCCTTGCTGGGGGAAACACGCACGTACTTAGCGACGGCGCGAACCTCGGTGGCCTCAGTTTCAATAGACTTAGTTGCCATTTACGGTTAACCCCCTATTTGGCCTTGTGGCCACGGAACGTACGAGTCGGCGCGAACTCGCCGAGCTTGTGACCAACCATGGACTCGGTAACATACACGGGCACATGCTTGCGGCCGTCGTGGACGGCGATGGTGTGACCAACCATCTCGGGGAAGATGGTGGACGCGCGGGACCAGGTCTTCACGACGTCCTTCTTGCCAGCCTCGTTCATCGCGGTGATACGCGAGAGAAGGCGAGTCTCCACGAACGGGCCCTTTTTGAGACTTCTGCTCATAAGTGCTTTCTCCTAAAACTCGGTATCCGAAATTACTTCTTACGGCGACGAATGATGTGCTGGTTCGAGACCTTCTTCTTCTTGCGCGTACGAAGGCCCTTCGTCGGCTTACCCCAGGGGGTAACAGAGGGACGACCAGAGGTGTGGTTCTTGCCCTCGCCACCGCCGTGCGGGTGGTCGACAGGGTTCATGACGGTACCGCGGACGGTCGGGCGCACGTTCATGTGACGCTTACGGCCGGCCTTGCCGATGACGATGTTGGAGTGATCGGCGTTGCCGACCTCACCGACGGTGGCGCGGCAGGTAACGAGGATGCGGCGCATCTCGGAGGAAGGCATACGGACGATAGCGTACTTGCCCTCCTTACCCATCAGCTGGCAGGAGTTACCGGCGGAACGGGCGATAGCAGCGCCCTTGCCCGGCTGGAACTCGACGGCGTGGATGAGCGTACCGACGGGGAAGTCGGCGAGGGGCAGAGCGTTGCCCGGCTTGATGTCGGCGTCAGAACCGGACATGATGGTCTGACCGACCTCGAGGCCCTTGGGGGCCAGGATGTAGCGCTTCTCACCGTCAGCGTAGTGCAGCAGAGCGATGCGAGCGGAACGGTTCGGATCGTACTCGATCGTGGCAACCTTGGCGGGCACGCCGTCCTTGTTGCGCTTGAAGTCGATCACGCGGTAACGACGCTTCACGCCGCCGCCCTGGTGGCGGGTGGTGATGCGGCCGTTGTTGTTACGACCGGCCTTCTTGGGCAGGGGCTCGAGAAGAGACTTCTCGGGCTTGGCGCAGGTGATCTCGGAGAAGTCGGAGATCGTCTGCCAACGCCTACCAGCGGAGGTCGGCTTAAGGTGCTTTACAGCCATTACAATCCCTTTCAATAGGAATCCGTTAGCCATCGCAGACAGGGATTCGAGGTTCTGCCTCGGGTGCGATGACACCGGACTTATACACGGTTCCGGGCGTGTCCATTTTATACGCCCAAAACCTTGAGCTCCCGCCTCCCCTATTTGGGAGGCATGAGCTCACTCAACAGCAGCGAGTCTTAGGCCTGGTTGCCAAAGACCTCGATGGTGTCGCCCTCGGCCAGCGTGACGATGGCCTTCTTCCAAGAACGGGTCTTGCCGGCGACATAGCGCACGCGCTTGGTCTTGGGCTTGACCGTCAGGGTGTTCACGCGAACGACCTTGACGCCGAAGATCTCCTCGACAGCGTCCTTGATCTGATACTTGTTAGCATCCTTGGCGACCTCGAACGTGTACTTGTTCAGCTCCATGCCGGAGAAGGAACGCTCGGACACGATCGGACGGATGATGATCTCGTGGGCGGTCATTTATGCAAGCACCTCCCCGAAGTGAGCGGCGATGTCGGCGGGCATCAGCACAGCGTTGTTGTTAACGAGATCGTAGGTGTTGGCCTCGTCGGCAGTGATGATGAACGTCTTGGGAATGTTGCGGAACGACAGGTAGGCGTTGACGTCCTCATCGCGAACGATGATGGTCAGACGCTTGCCCTCAAGGCCGAGAGCCTTGAGCATGGCGACGGCAGCCTTGGTGGAAGGCTTCTCGAAGCCGTAGTCGTCGACGAGCACGAGCTCGCCATCGGCCAGCTTGGCGGACAGCGCGGAGCGCATAGCCAGCTTGACCTCCTTGTTGTTCATACGCTTAGCGTAGGAACGGGGCTTGGGGGCGAAGACAACGCCACCGTGACGCCACTGGGCAGCACGGATGGAACCCTGACGGGCACGGCCGGTGCCCTTCTGACGCCAAGGCTTCTTGCCGCCACCGGAAACCTCAGAGCGACCCTTAGCAGACTGGGTGCCCTGACGCCAAGAGGCCATCTGGCACTTGACGATGTGGTGCATAACGTGGATGTTCGGCTCGATGCCGTACACCTCAGCGGCGAGCTCGGCCTCGGCGACCTTCTTGCCCTCGCTGTTCTTTACTTCAAACTTTGCCATTTAAGTGTTCTCCTTGGTATGACGCTGGGCTAAATGGGCTGGGCCCTTAGGCCATACGGATGGCGACGAGACCATTCTTGGCACCCGGGACAGCGCCCTTGACCAAGATGAGGTTCTGCTCGGCATCGATGCGGACAACGGAAAGGTTCTTGACGGTAACGCGCTCGTTACCCATGTGACCGGCCATCTTGACGCCCTTGAGGACGCGCGCAGGATAGGCGCACTGACCGATAGAACCGGGGTGACGCTGGAAGTGAGAACCATGCGTCATAGGACCGCGGCGCTGACCCCAGCGCTTGATGCGACCCTGGAAGCCCTTACCCTTGGAGGTACCGATGACGTCGACCTTCTCGACATCAGCGAAATCAGCGACGGTGACGACCTCGCCGACCTTGTGCTCCTCGCCGTTCTCGACGCGGACCTCACGAAGGAAGCGAACAGGCTCGACGCCAGCCTTGGCGAAGTGACCAGCCATGGGCTTGTTCACGTTCTTGGCCTTGATGTCGCCGAAACCGATCTGGACGGCGTCATAGCCGTCGGTTGCCTGAGTTTTAACCTGCGAGACAGCGCAGGGGCCAGCCTGGATGACCGTGACGGGAACGACGTTGTCGTCCTCGTCCCAAACCTGGGTCATGCCAATCTTGCGGCCGAGAATCATGCTGATCAAGATATGATCCCAACTCTCGCGTGGTCTTGGGACAATGCGTACACCACCGAGCGTACGCCCCTAGAGGACCACTACTTACACGACGTGCTCCCCAGCCTTGTATAGCGTCCGGACTACCTGACAACCCTATTAAGCAGGCATTTTGTCCAGCCAGAATACTCCCCTGGTTACACACAGCTGTTTAGTATACACGGCTGCGGGCGTATCCATCGAGATTCATATTTCACTCACATTGTTTACGCAGGTAAAGTGCGCGGAGTCGCCTGGGGCCGGCAGAGCGGCGGCGAAATATATTAAGGTTGCTGCTCTGCCGGGCCTGGGAGACGACACGTTGACGCCTGCTTAACTCTGCTCGCTCAGGCTAAAGACTTTGTTGAGGATCGATGATCTGCTGCAAGGTGAACTTACATTGGGACGTGTCGCATTCTTCTTGCGAATCCTCAAAATCAAAGATCATGATGGCGCAGTTGGGGAGCTTTGCTGAGAGTTCGAAGCCCTCTGGGGCGGCGGCTTTGATGAATTGGCGGCTGGCGCTGCCGTGGCTTACTGCTAGGAGGGTTTCGATGCCCTCGGCGCTTATGAGATTGGTGAGGGTGTCCACCATGCGCTCTTGCAGTGCCCGGCTTCCTTCTCCTCCGAAGGGGACCAGGTCCTCGCCCGGATCCCAGACGTCGGTGGGCAGAGCGCCGTGGGGGCCTGCTTCGAAGGTGCCGTAGCAGCGCTCGATGATGCCTTCGCAGGACTCGACTGCTGCGTCCGGGCCAAGGAGTTCGGTTGCGACGAGGCTTGCCGTGTCCATGGCTCGGCCTAAGGGTGATGAGACCACTTTGTCGGGGACAACGTCGTGGCCCTTGAGCCATGCGGCTGCCATTCCCGCTTGTTTGCGGCCAAGGTCGGTCAGCGGTGAATCGCAGCGGCCCTGGACCAGCTTTTTGACGTTGAACTCCGTCTGACCGTGGCGGAGCAGATACAGCCTCTTCATATTCTCCCCTTCTGTATAACTTGCTTTGCCGGCACAGCCCTACTCGTGGGTATGCCCTACGTAGTCTTCGTCGATCGTAATCTTGGCAATCGACTTGGGATATTCCGATTCGACCCGTTGTGCCAGCGCGTGCTTTAAGTCTTCGGCACTCATCTGCAGATCCGAGGGACGCACGCAGTCAAAGATCACGTTGGTGTGCGTGGGACCCGGCACACAGCGCAAATCGTGAATTGAAAGGCGACCATCGATCTCCTGGGTCATGGCGTTGATGCGCAGACGCATGCTTGCCACCTTTGGATCGTCGGTCACGATGGGATCGTAATGGAGTGTGACGATCATGCCGTCTTCGACCCTAAACGACTGCTCGATGTTATCGAGCGTGTCGTGACTTTCCAGCGGGCTGGCTTCGGCTGCCATCTCGGCGTGGGCACTTGCGAACTTTCTGCCTGGGCCGTAGTCGTGAACCATCAGATCGTGAACGCCCAAAACGCCGGGATAGCTCATGATCTTGTCTCGAATGTGCTTGACCAGCTTAGGATCGGGCGACTGACCCAAAAGCGGGCTCACCGTATCTTGAATAAGTTCAAAGCCGCTCCAGCCAATATAGGCGCCAACGGCAAGGCCGACCCATGCGTCAAGATTGATGTGCGTCACCTGCGAAACAATTGCGCACGCTAACACGGCGCCCGTGGCTAGGACATCGTTCTTGGAATCCTGCGCGGTCGCATGCAGCGTATCGGACTCGATACGGTCACCGAGCTTTTGGTTGAGGGCCGCCATCCAGAGCTTTACGGCCATCGAAAGCACTAGAACTGCCACCAGGGCAAGCGAGAACTCGACAGGTTCAGGGTGGATGACGCGCTCAACCGAGGACTTCACCAGCTCAACGCCAATCAGCAGCACGAGTGCCGCCACGACCAGACCCGAGAGATACTCGTAGCGACCGTGGCCGTAAGGATGTTCGGGATCGGCCGGCTTGCTCGCCAGCTTAAAGCCCAGCACGCTCACGATATTCGAGCTGGCATCGGACAGGTTGTTCATGGCATCCGCCACGATCGAAACCGATCCCGAAACCACACCAATTGCGCCCTTCGCAGCACAAAGCGCAACATTGGCGAGAATACACACCACGCCCGTCAACGTGCCCACGCGCGCACGGTCGCCCTGTGCGCGCTTAACAATCCACTCGACCATCTACATCCGCCCCCACGGTACTACCTATATATCTATTGCTCAAACGGATTGTAGTGTAGCCACTTTGTCCCCCAGATACAAAAAGGCCGCAACCCACACGGGCCACGACCTTGGAATGTGACATGTGAGACTGTCCCTTTGTCGATCGATTTATGCGCTTACTTCAGCAGCGCTCGCCACTGTTTCGGGCGAATCGGCTCCATCCCCCGTCGTCTGCCCCTACGTCGGCACCACGCCAAAGCAGTAGCTCAGCGCCGCAGACACCGCAAATGCCACACCGCCGGCAGCACAGCACCACAGCAGGTTCGAGATGCCGCCCGTGGCAAAGCCAATGACCATGAGGACATTCGTCATGCCGATGGTATAGGCCGTAACGTGGCCCACGGCCGCAACAAGGCCTCCGACGGCGCCGCCAATGGCCATGCACGTCAGGCACCTGCCATATTTAAAGCCGCAACCGTACAGCGCCGGCTCGCTTACGCCACCAAGCACACCCGAGATCGAATAGCCCAGCATGAGCGCCTTCTCGTCCTTATCCGCAACGCGGAGCGACGCGCCAAAGGGCATGCCCCAAACGGCGAACGTCGCCATCGTCGCGGCGATCAGGATGCACGAATCCGTTCCCACACTCATGAACTGCGCGTAGGCAAGCGATAGGACAACGTTGCTGACGCCGGCAATCTTTAGGAACTCCCAGCCCGCGGCAAGCCCCATGAGCGTGAGCAGCGACACGATGCCACCGGAATTGCCAAGCATAAACATAAGCTGGCCCAACAGCATGCCCAGATAGCTGCCCGCCGGCGCCGTAATACACAGCGAAACCGGAACCATGACAAGCATGGTCACAAACGGAACGAACGAAAACGCCACGGCCTTAGGGATAACGCGCTGAAAGAAACACTCCACTCGCCATAGCACGGGCACCGAGATGAGAACCGGAATAACAGTCGTCGTGTAATCGTTGACCGGCGCGGGAAGCAGACCATACACGGAAGTCATCGATGCCCCCGTCGTCGATGCGGCATCGACGAGCTTAAGCAGATCGGGCGCAATCAATACGCCGCCCAGCATCATGCCTAGCTGCTCCGAGCAACCGAGCTGGCGGGCGGCCGCCCAACCAAGATAAATGGGCAAAAAGTAGTAGCCGGCGTTATAGAGCCAACTGTAGAACAGGCGATAGATTTCGGAATCGGCAGACCACAGGCCCAGCATACCTTCGCCCATAATGACGGCGACGGTGCGGAACAACGCCGCGCAGACAATAAACGGCAGCGCCGACATCATGCTTTTGGACAGATAGTCCACCACGGCCATGGCGTTTGATGAAACCGTCGTTGTAAACGAGGTGTTAGAAACTTGTGACATGGAACGCCTTTCCCAATGTGACATGCGAGCTTTCCCTTTGTCACATCGTGCGGTACTGACCGATTGCGCGGTACTTTTCGTAGCGGAGGTTTGTGAGGGTCGCGTCGTCGAGCTGCCCAAGCGTATCGAAGGCATCAAATGCCGAGGACATGACGGCACCGGCGATCTCCTCATGCGACAGGCCCCTATCGTCAACAATGCCGTCGATGATGCCGAGCGCCAACAGATCGGGGGCCGTGAGCTTAAGCGCCTCGGCGGCCTCATTCGCGCGCTCGGTATCCTTCCACAGGATCGACGCACAGGCCTCGGGGCTCACGACCGAATAGGCCGAGCTCGAGAGCATCAGGATGCGGTCGGCCACGGACAGCGCCAGCGCGCCACCAGAGCCGCCCTCGCCTGTCACCACCGAGACAATCGGCGTCTTGAGGCCGCTCATCTCCATGAGATTCTGGGCAATCGCCTCGCCCTGGCCGCGCTCCTCGGCACCGATGCCGCAAAACGCGCCCGAAGTATCAACCAGGCACAGAACCGGTCGACCAAACTTTTCGGCCTGGCGCATAAGGCGACGCGCTTTGCGGTAGCCCTCGGGATGTGCCATACCAAAGTTGCGACGCATGCGCTCTTTGGTCGTGGTACCGCGCTCGACGGCGATAACCGTCACGGGTCGCCCGTCTTTCCAGCCAATGCCAGCCACCACGGCGGCGTCGTCGCCAAAGTAACGGTCGCCATGCAGCTCCACAAATCCATCCAGGCCCAGCGAGATCATCTCGCCCGCCGTGGCGCGATCTGCCGAGCGGGTCTGCTTGACAATCTCGAGCGCGGTTTTTGGTGCGGTCGAGCGCTTGAACAAGTGTCCCAGCTTTTTGCCGCGACGACCCGTATGCACGATCTCATGCGGTGCCCCCAGGCCGGGCGCGTGCCCTTCGTGCAGTGCTAGCAGCTCGCCTACCGTGAGCGCAATCTCGCCACGCGGAACAACGGCATCGCAAAAGCCGTGCTCCAGCAAAAACTCGGAGCGCTGGAATCCCTTGGGCAGGCGCTTGTGCATGTTCTGCTCGATCACGCGCGGGCCGGCAAATGCCGTCAGGGCATCGGGCTCGGCCAGGATAATATCGCCCTCCATGGCAAAGCTCGCGGTTACGCCTCCGGTCGTGGGATCAGTGAGCACCGTGATATACAGGCCGCCCACCTCGCTATGACGCCTAACCGTCGCAGAAATCTTGGCCATCTGCATAAGCGATGTCACGCCCTCTTGCATGCGTGCACCGCCCGAAACGGTAAAGCCGACAACTGGCAATCCAAGCTCGGTCGCTCGCTCAAATGTGCGACAGATCTTCTCGCCCACCACGGAACCCATCGAGCCCATCATAAAGTTGGCGTCCATAAAGAAGAGCGCCGCATCGCAACCGCAGATTTTGCCCCTGCCGCACACAACGGCATCGCGCTCGCCCGAACGCTCGCTCACGCTCTTGAGTTTGTCGGCATAGCCGGGAAACGAGAGGAAGTCCTCCGACGCCAGATTGGCATCCCATTCCTCAAACGTGCCCTCGTCGACCGTCATGCGCATGCGCGCGCGACCGCTCACGCGAAAGTGTTTGCCGCAACGAGGACAGACCTCGAGGTTGTCGTGCAGGCGTGCCTCATCGATCACACGGCGGCACTCCGGGCACTTGATAAACACGTGGCGTGCGGGAAACTCGGCGCACGACTCGGTTATCGGCCCCTCAAGGATATTGACCGCCTTCGCTTTTCTATTCATCAGCATAGAGATGCCCCATCAGATCGGTGTGGTACATGCCCGACAAGAACTCGTCGTTTGCCAGCACGTCGAGCTGAAGCTCGCTGTTTTCGCTCACGCCCTCAATCACGAGCTCGCCCAGGGCCGAGCGCATCTTACGAATAGCGCCGTCACGCGTGGGCGCACACACGATGAGCTTGCCGAGCATAGAGTCGTAGTACGGCGGAACTTTCGCACCGGTAAACATGGCGGAATCCCAGCGTACGCGCGGACCGCCCGGCACACGCAACGCGGTGACCGTTCCGCAGGACGGCAGAAAGTCCGGCGTTTCGGCATTGATGCGGCACTCCATGGCGTGGTTGCGGACCGGCATGTCCTCCTGCTCAAAGGGCAGAGGCTGGCCGGCTGCCACGCGCAGCTGCCACTTGACCAAGTCGGTATCGGTCACAAACTCTGTAACCGGATGCTCCACCTGCAAGCGCGTGTTCATTTCCATAAAGTAGAAATTGCCGTCGTCCGAATACAGAAACTCGATGGTACCGGCTCCTTCGTAGCCGACGGCACGAGCCAGGTCACGCGCTGCCTTGTGCATGCGAGCACGAATGTGGTTGTGTCCGTCGAGGCACGGCGCGGGACTCTCTTCGATCAGCTTTTGGTTGCGACGCTGCACCGAGCACTCGCGCTCGCCGAGCGAAAATACATGGCCCTGCTTATCGGCCATAATCTGCACCTCAACGTGGTGCGCCGGCGCGACGAACTTCTCCATGTAGCACTCGCCGTCGCCAAAAACGGCCTCGCCCTCGGCACGCGCCTCGATGAACGCCTTTGCCGCATCTTCCACGCGCTCGACCTTGCGAATGCCGCGACCGCCACCGCCCGCGCGCGCCTTAATGAGCACGGGACAGCCAATGCGCTCGGCCTCGGCCGTCGCCTCCTCGGGACTTTTGAGCAAATCGCAGCCCGGCACGATGGGCACGCCCGCCGCGGCAGCCGTTCGGCGTGCGGCGTCCTTGTCGCCCATGCTGTCGATCACCTCGGCCGAGGGACCGACAAAAGCCAGGCCATACTTGTCGCAGTCGCGTACAAAGCTCGCCTTCTCGGAAAAGAAGCCGTACCCAGGATGGATCGCCTTTGCGCCCGACTTTACGGCACAGGTGAGCACGGCATCGTCGTTGAGGTAGCTCTCGGCAAGACGCGGGCCGCCGATGCAATACGCCTCGTCGGCAAGTTGCACGTGCAGCGCGTCCGCATCGGCCGTGGAATAGACGGCGACGGTTTTGATGCCCATATCGCGGCACGCGCGAATAACACGGACCGCGACTTCGCCGCGGTTGGCGATGAGCACTTTGTCGAACATGAAGCCTTCCTTAACTTTCGTGCATGAGTGCAAAAGACATATCAGCGCGGCAGCAAACCTCACCGTTGACGCTCGCAGTACCCGTCGCAAAGCGGAACGGCCCGCGCGCACGCGTGATGGTGCACACCAGATCCACCGTGTCGCCCGGTCGCACCGGACGCTTAAAGCGCACCTTGTCCAGACTCGTGTAGAACGGCGTCGCGCCGCGCGCCTCCTCATCGCCCATCAGCAGCACGCAGCAGTTTTGGGCGAGCATCTCGCACTGGATCACGCCGGGGACCACCGGGTTTCCCGGAAAATGCCCCTGCAAAAAGTATTCGTCGCCCGTAATCGTGATCTTGCCGTGGGCCTCGTCGCCCACCAGCTCGGCTTCGTCGAGCAAAAGCATCGGCTCGCGATGCGGTAACAGCTTCTTGAGCTCTTCTTTGTTCATGGATATCACCTATCCGATCCTCATGAGGCAGCTGCCGAACTCCACGAGGTCGCCGTCGGCCACGCAGATCTCGAGCACCTCACCATCCGCCTCTGCCGTCACCTCGTTGAGAACCTTCATGGCCTCGATGATGCAAAGGGTCTCGCCAGCCTTGACCTTGGAGCCCACGTGCACAAACGGTTCGTCGCCCGGCGCCGGGGCAGCATAGAAAACGCCGACCATGGGAGCGGTCACCTCGGTGCCCTTGGGCTCCGGTGCGGCGGCAGGTGTCTGCGCGGCGGGCTCCGGTGCGGCAGGCGCGACTGTGGGAGCTGCAACTGGAGCGGCCATAGCGCTCGGCATGGGCATGGGCACGGCAACCGGCTGTGCGGCGCTCGCGCGCTCGAGTTCGACCGCGGTGCCATCGGGCTCCTCAACGCGCACGCGCGTGAGGCCGCGGTCCTCCATAACATCGGCTATCTCGGCAAGTCTTTTGGAATCCATGCTCTAGCTCCTCGTATATCTACGCAGCGCGATGGCGGCGTTGTGTCCGCCAAAGCCCAGGTTGGTCGAAAGCGCCCAGGTAAGGTCGGCGCGAACCGCGCGATTGGGCGTGTAGTCAAGATCGCAGGCGGGATCGGGCGTGTGGTAGTTAATGGTCGGCGGCACCACGCCCTGCTCGAGCGCCATGGCGCAGGCCATGACCTCGATGGCGCCCGTGGCACCGATCATGTGGCCGGTCATCGACTTAGTCGACGAGACGTGCGCGGCGCGCGCCGCGTCCTCGCCGAGCGCACGCTTAATGCCCGCCGTCTCGGACGAATCGTTGAGCTTGGTCGATGTGCCGTGAGCATTGATGTAGAGACCCTCGGAAGGCCTGACGTCGCCCTCGGTCACCGCCAGCGATATCGCGCGGGCAATGCCGGCAGCCTCGGGATCAGGGCTCGTGATGTGATAGGCATCATCGGTGTTGCCGTAGCCCACGACCTCGGCATAAATGTGCGCACCGCGCGCCTGCGCATGTTCCATGCTCTCGAGCACGAGCACGCAGGCGCCCTCGCCCATCACAAAGCCGTCGCGGTCTGCATCGAACGGACGGCAGGCCGTCGCGGGATCGGAGTTGGTGGTCAATGCGCGGCAGGACGTAAAGCCCGCAACGGCATCGGGGATAATTGCGGCCTCGGCGCCGCCCGCGAGGATCGCGTCGGCATAGCCGTGCTTGATGGCGCGGAACGCCTCGCCCACCGCATGGGCCGAGGTTGCGCACGCGGTCACCACGGGCAGGGTCGGGCCCTTTGCCTTGTGGCGGATTGCGATATTGCCCGATGCCATGTTGGGGATCATCATCGCGATCATATAGGGCGATGCGCGGCGGGGCCCACGTTCGGCAATCGTATGGACGTTGTCGACGAGCGTCGTCATGCCGCCCACGCCCGAGCCCACGTAGACGCCCAGGCGCTCGCGATCGATGGCGCCTTCGACATCAAAGCCCGCATCGTGCATGGCTTCGTCCGAAGCCGCCATCGCAAACTGAACGCAGGGGTCGAGATGCTTGGCGTCACGCTTGCCAAAGTACTCGTTGCCGTCAAAGCCCTTGACCTCGGCTGCCACCTTGACGGCAAACGCATCGGTATCGAAGTGCGTGATCGGGCCGATGCCGCACGTGCCGGCGCACATGGCCGCCCAGGTGGCAAGCGCGGTGTTGCCGAGCGGCGACACGGCACCGATACCGGTGATTGCAACTCTCTGTTCCATCATGGTCTCCTCATCCAAGCCGTTCTTCGGCCCTGGTTTCTACATCGCCATTCCGCCGTCGACGCGTACGACTTCGCCCGTAATGTAGGCAGCCGCATCGTTCACTAAAAATCGCACCACACCGGCCACCTCTTCGGGCTGCGCCATACGCTTCAGGGGAATCTGCTCCTCGGTTACCGTACGCACCTTCTCCGAGAGCTTTGCCGTCATATCTGTCTCGACAAACCCGGGGGCGACCGCGTTCACTCGTACACCGCGGGGCGCAAGCTCGCGCGCCACCGCCTTGGTCAGGCCGATCACGCCCGCCTTGGAGGCAGCGTAGTTGGCCTGCCCGGCATTGCCCATCAGGCCCACAACCGAGCTCATGTTGACGACGCAGCCGCCGCGCTGGCGCATAAAGGACTTGGTGAGCGCGCGCATCGTGTTAAACGTTCCTTTAAGATTGACATCGAGCACGCGATCGAAGGCGTCATCACCCATACGCATGAGCAGGCCATCGCGGGTGATGCCAGCGTTGTTGACGAGCGCCCAAATGGAGCCAAAGTCGTTGAGGACCGCTTCCACGCACGCGTTGACGGCAGCGGGATCGGCCACGTCGCATTGATATGCGCGAGCTGTGGCACCAGCGGCCTCGCAGGCTTCGCACGTCTCGCGCGCCGCATCGACGCTGCCGGCATAGACGACGGCGATATCAAAGCCGTCCTCCGCCAGACCGATAGCGCAGGCGCGGCCGATACCCCGCGAGCCGCCCGTGACCAGTGCCACGCGACGTGAGTCGTTGCGCTCGAGCGCGCCATTGTTCAAGTTGCCCATGTCATTCCTTTCGGGTTACAGCCCTGTGGACTATGCGAGCTCGTCGGCAATAGCTGCGACCTGCTCGGCCGTCTCGCACGAATACACACGAACGTCGCTCAACGTACGCTTGACCAGGCCGGACAGCGTTTTGCCGGGGCCGACCTCAATAAATGTGTCGATGCCTTGATCCTGCAGAGCATGCAGCGTGTCGACCCAGCGAACGGCATGACTCACCTGGTTGGCCAAGACATCCGATGCCGCTCGCGGGTCCGCCGGATAGGGCGCCGCCGTCATGTTTGCCATGACCGGAATCAGCAGCGGAGACGGCGCGTGACCGGCTTGGATATACGTCGCCAGCCCCTTAGTCGCCTCGGCCATATAGGGGCTATGAAATGCACCCGACACCGCGACCTTCATGGCGCGGCCGCCAGCCTCTTTTACTAGGACGTCGAGGGTCTGCAGCGCATCGGGCGCTCCGGCCACAACCGTCTGCTGAGGACTGTTGTAGTTGACCGGCCAGCAGTCCTCGCCGGCCTGCGCAGCCAGGTTCTCGACTTGCGCAGCATCAAGCTTGATGACGGCGCGCATGCCGCCCGGATGGCGCTCGGCAGCCGCGGCCATCAGCGCCGCGCGCTCGCACACGAGCTCAAAGCCCGCTCGCGTATCGAACGCCCCCGCAAAGGTGAGTGCAGCGACCTCGCCCAGCGAGAATCCCGCACAGGCGGCAGGCACCACGCCGCGCTCGCGCAGGGCGACGGCGACAGCCAAGTCGTGCACGAACACGCAAGGCTGCGTGTTCTCGGTCTGCGAGAGCTCCTCCTTGGAGGCGCTCCGGGACTGCTCGCTCGTCCCCGGGCGTACCTCATCGGCAATGGTGAACACCTCGGCGGCCGCCGGCGATGTCTCGATCAAGTCGACGCCCATCGCGGGGTGTTGGGCACCCTGGCCGGCAAACAGAAACGCTACGCTACCCATGCGCACGCACCCTTCAGGACGCGCTCGGCGCCATCGACCAGATCGTCAACGATTTCACGTGCGCTCTGGCGCTCGCTAACCATGCCGGCAATCTGTCCACACAAAAACGAACCCTCTTCGTAATTACCGTCCTTGGCGGCCTTGCGAAGGGCGCCCGTGCCCATGGCCCCGAGCTCCTCGACGCTTGCGCCCGCCGCCTCGCTCTTAGCGTAGGCGTTGGTAAAGGGGCTCTTGAGGGCACGCACCGGGTGTCCCGTCGAGCGGCCGGTCGCACGCGTCGAGGTGTCGTTGGCCTTCAGGACCATCTCCTTGTACTGCTCCGATACGGTGCACTCGTCTGCGATCAGAAAGCGCGTACCCACCTGCACGCCGGCGGCACCCAGCATAAAGGCGGCCGCCATGCCGCGGCCGTCGGCAATACCGCCGGCAGCCACGACGGGAATGTCGACCGCATCGACGACCTGCGGCACCAGTGCCATCGTCGAGGTCTCGCCAATATGGCCGCCCGATTCGGTACCCTCGGCAACAACCGCCGAGGCCCCACGACGCGCCACGAGGCGCGCCAGCGCCACCGAGGCAACGACCGGGATGACCTTGATGCCCGCCTCGTTCCACGCCTTCATGTACTTGGTGGGATTGCCGGCACCCGTCACGACGACCGGTACTCGCTCGTCAATCACAACCTGGGCGCCCTCGTCGGCGAACGGGCTCATGAGCATGACGTTGACGCCAAAGGGCTTATCCGTCCTGGCGCGCAGCTTATGAATCTGGTCGCGCAGCCAGTTGGCGTCGGCGTTCATGGCCGCGATGATGCCTAAGCCACCCGCCTCGGACACTGCGGACGCCAGCGAGGCATCGGCAATCCAGGCCATACCGCCCTGGAACACGGGCTTTTCGATGCCGAGCAGATCGCAGAGAGGAGTCTTGAGCATCTCTACTTCTCCAATGCCGCCTCGACCGTATCGGCGAACTCGCCGACCGTCTTGGGGTTCTCCTCGGTATCGAGCTGGATGCCAAACTCGTCCTCGACGGCGACGAGGATCTCGACGGTGCCCAGGCTGTCGAGACCAATCTCCTCGAGCGTGGACTCGGGCTTCATCTCGACGTCGTCAAGGCCGGCGGTCTCGCGGATAACGTCGCAAACGCGCTCGAAGGTCTTCTGATCTGCCATGGTAGTTCTCCTTTGGTTGTGCCCTAGGGCGTTTTTATTTCCTATGTGCGACTACTTCCAACGAAGCAGATAGCCACCTATATCCAGACCGGCGCCAAATCCAACCAAGGCGATGGTGTCGCCTGTGTGAAGTGCACCGGCGTTTGCCAGCCGGTCGAGGGCAAGCGGAATGCATGCGCTCGAAATGTTGCCGGTCTCGCGCAACGTGCGAACCACGCGCTCGTCCGGCACGCCCAGGCGCTTGACCGCCTGGCTCAGGATTCGTTCGTTAGCCTGATGGAATACAAAATGATCGATGTCTTCGACCAAAATGCCCGCATCGATCGCAAGCTTATGGACCGTGTCGCAGATGGCGTTGACGCCGAACTTGAACACGCGGCGGCCATTCATGGACAGCACGCTCGCGCTATCTGCGGAAGCCTTAAACGGCGAGGTACCGACCAGACCGGGAACGCGCAACGTCTCGACGTCGGGCGCCGTCGAAAGCTCAACGGCAAGGGGGTTGTCTCCCCCAGCTTCAATCACTGCGGCGCCTGCCCCATCGCCAAAAAGCACGCAGGTGGCACGGTCGGTCCAGTCGAGCGCGCGCGTCATCTGCTCGGCAGCAACAACAAGCACGCGCTCGGCACGGCTGCGGGCGATATAGCCCTCGGCGACATCGAGCGCAAATACGAAGCCGGCACAAGCCGCCGAGACATCGAAGGCAGGGCACGTCGCGCCCAGGCGCTCAGCAACGGCACACGCCTCAGCGGGAACAAGGTGGTCACCCGTCGTCGTCGAGCAGACGATCAGATCCAGCTGGCTCGCGTCGATTCCGGACACCTGGAGTGCCCGCTCGCTCGCCGCTACGGCAAGGTCGTCAAGTGACTCGGTGGTGCAGACGTGGCGGCTCTTGATACCTGTGCGAGTAAAAATCCACTCATCCGAGGTATCGAGGAACTCAGACAGCTCGTCATTGGAAACACTGCGCTCAGGAAGTGCCGAACCTGTTCCAAGAATCGTGAAACCCATCACTAACCTCCTTTGAGTTGTTGACGTGTTTACATCGACCAAAAGAGGATAACGCATTTCAGTCTTTGTTGACGTGTTAACATTAAATTGTCCAAATGCGACAAAGGCTTCACATTGTGTCTATCTCTCGACACCATTGCGTCATTCACTTATTCAATAAGGAGGTAGCAGCCGCTATGGATGCCCAATTAACGATTGTCGACGTAACCGGATCGACCAACGATGACCTGCTCAAGGCGGGAAAACAGGGTGCGCCGCACGGCACAGGACTTGCCGCCCGCGCGCAAACGGCAGGACGCGGCCGGCGCGGCCACAAGTGGGATTCAACCGCCGGCAACCTATTGCTTTCGATTGTCCTGCGTCCATGCGTTAATCCCGCAAAGTACTCTGGTCTTGCCGCCGTCAGCGGCCTAGCGGTGCTCGAGGCACTCGAAAAACAGGGTCTTGCAAACGAGATTGGCCTCAAATGGCCCAACGACCTGGTCGCGCGTGGACGCAAACTCGGCGGCATTCTGGTCGAGGCCGCACGCGATAACGAAGGCAACCCCTTTGCGGTCTGTGGCATCGGCGTTAACGTGAACTATGTGCCCGCGGAGGTTCCCGATGGCGGCCTGCCAGCAATCGGCCTGTCAGACCTCAACAAGAACGTTCCCGCCGTCGACATGCTCCTCGATGAGGTCTATCACGCAGTTATAGACGCTGTAGATGCCTGGGCAGAGCGCCTCAACGCCAAGGAAGAAGACGCCGGTCCGCTCGCGCCCGTCCACGACGAATATATCGCTCACCTCAATTGGATCGGGGAGCACGTTATCGCCCGCTCCCCCGCTGAGGACGAGCTGGCGCGTGGCATATTTAGAACGGTCGACGATTGCGGCCGCGCGTGCATCGAAACGGAAGACGGCTTTCGATCCTTCCATTTTGAGGAGGCATCGCTGCGCCCCTTGAGCGAATAGGGCGCCGCAACCACCTACTCGGCAGCATTACCCCGCAGTCCAAACCATCATTCAAAACAAAAGGGCCTCGCTGCCGTTACGGCAGCGAGGCCCTTTAAGCTATGAGCGATATCGCTTAGAGCTTGATGTCGATGTCGACGCCAGCGGGGAGGTCGAGACGCATGAGCGAATCAACGGTGCCCGAGGTGGGGTCGAGGATGTCGATGAGGCGCTTGTGGGTGCGCATCTCGAACTGCTCACGGGAGTCCTTGTTCACGTGCGGCGAGCGGATAACCGTGTACAGGTTGCGCTCGGTGGGCAGGGGGACAGGACCGGAAACGCGAGCGCCGGTCTTCTGAGCGGTCTCGACGATGAGCTTCGCGGACTGATCGACGACCTCGTGATCATAGCCCTTGAGGCGAATGCGGATCTTCTGGGTAGCCAACTTAAACCTCCAAAGAGTGCGAGAGATGTTCTCGCGGATTACGTAACAGGGAGCTCGAACTTAGGCGTTCTTGCTCATGACCTCGTCCACGATGGACTTGGGCGCGGGCTCATAAGAGTCGAACTGCATCGTGTAGGATGCACGGCCCTGGGTCTGGGAGCGAAGGTCGGTAGCGTAACCGAACATCTCGCCCAGCGGCACCTTGGCACGGATGAGCTTGCTGTTCTTGCGATCCTCCATGCCCTCGATCTTGCCGCGGCGACCGGAGAGGTTGCCCATAACGTCGCCCATGTACTGCTCGGGGGTCTCGACCTCGACAGCCATGATCGGCTCGAGCAGCTGCGGATCGGACTTCTTGAGGGCGTCCTTGATAGCCATGGAACCGGCGATCTTGAAGGCGGCCTCGGAGGAGTCGACCTCGTGGTAAGAACCGTCGAACAGGGTAACCTTAACGTCGAGGACCGGGAAGCCGGCGATAACACCGGTGTTCAGGGCCTCCTGGATGCCCTTGTCGATGGACGGGATGTACTCCTTGGGCACGACGCCGCCGACGATAGCGTTGACGAACTCGTAGCCGAAGCCCTCCTCCATCTTCTCGAGCTTGATGACGGCGTGGCCGTACTGACCGCGACCGCCGGACTGACGGACGAACTTGCCCTCAGCCTTCTCGACGTCGTGACCAGCGGTCTCGCGGTAGGCAACCTGGGGCTTACCAACGTTAGCGTCAACCTTGAACTCGCGGAGCAGACGGTCGACGATGATCTCGAGGTGCAGCTCGCCCATGCCGGCGATGATGGTCTGGCCGGTCTCGTGGTTGGTGGACACCTGGAAGGTCGGGTCCTCCTCGGCGAGCTTGGTCAGAGCAAGGGACATCTTGTCCTGCTCGGCCTTGGTCTTGGGCTCGATGGCAACGTCGATAACGGGCTTAGCGAACTCAATCTTCTCGAGGACGATCTCCTTGCCCTCTTCGCACAGGGTGTCACCGGTGGTGGAGTTCTTGAAGCCGACGCAAGCGACGATGTCGCCGGCGGCAGCGTCGTCACGGTCGATACGCTCGGCGGCGTTCATCTCGAGGATACGGCCGAGGCGCTCGCGCTGACCGTTGGAAGCGTTGACCACGTAGGAGCCGGACTCGGCACGGCCGGAGTAAACGCGGACATAGGTGAGCTTACCGACGAACGGGTCGGTCATGATCTTGAAGACCAGGCCGGAGAAGGGCTCATCGAAGGAAGGATGACGCTGAATCTCCTCACCGGTGTCCGGATCGGTACCGGTGACGGCCTCAACGTCGAGCGGGCTGGGCAGGTAGTCGACGACAGCGTCGAGCAGCTCCTGAACGCCCTTGTTCTTGTAGGCGGAACCCACGAAGACGAGGTTGAGCTCGTTGGCCAGAACGCCCTTGCGCAGAGCAGCCTTGAGCTCCTCGACGGTGAAGTCCTCCTCCATGAGGATCTTCTCCATGAGCTCGTCGTCAAAGCTGGCAGCAGCGTCAAGGAGCTCCTCGCGCTTGGTGGCAGCGATGTCGGCGAACTCAGCCGGGATCTCGTCCATCGGCTCGGGGTAGGTCATACCCTTCTCGTCGGCCTTGAAGTCCCATGCAGTCATGGTGACCAGGTCGATGACGCCCCAGAAGTTGTCCTCGGCGCCCATCGGGACCTGAGCGGCCACGGCGTTAGCATCGAGACGATCCTTCATGGTCTCGATAGCGTTGAAGAAGTCGGCGCCCACGCGGTCATACTTGTTAATGAAGGCGATGCGGGGGACATTGAAGGTAGAAGCCTGACGCCAAACGGTCTCAGACTGGGGCTGAACGCCGGCAACGGCGTCGAAGACGGCGACAGCGCCATCGAGGACGCGCAGGCAGCGCTCGACCTCGGCGGTGAAGTCAACGTGGCCCGGGGTGTCGATGATCTGGATGCGGTAGTCCTTACCGTCCTTGTTCCAGAAGCACGTGGTAGCAGCGGAGGTAATGGTTACGCCGCGCTCCTGCTCCTGAACCATCCAGTCCATGGTGGCAGCGCCCTCATGGACCTCACCGATCTTGTGGGTCTTACCGGTGTAGTAAAGAATACGCTCGGTCGTGGTGGTCTTACCGGCATCGATGTGAGCCATGATGCCGATGTTACGGGTATCGGAAAGCTTGTACTTAGGCTTAGCCATGTTAGTTCCTTACCTTAACTTACCAACGATAGTGAGAGAACGCGCGGTTGGCCTCGGCCATCTTGAAGACGTCCTCACGCTTCTTGACGGAAGCGCCCAGGCCGTTGGAAGCGTCGAGGATCTCGTTGGCGAGACGCTCGGCCATGGTCTTCTCCTTGCGAGCGCGGGAGAAGTTGACGATCCAGCGGATGCCCAGAGCGGTGGAACGACGGGAGTTGACCTCCATCGGGACCTGATAGGTAGCGCCACCGACACGCTTGGGCTTAACCTCGAGCGTGGGCTTGACGTTGTCCATAGCCTTCTTGAAGGTAGCGAGAGCGTCGCCACCCTCGGACTTCTCGGCAACGATCTCGAAAGCGGTGTAAACGATGCGCTCAGCGGTGGCCTTCTTGCCGTCAAGAAGGACCTTGTTGATGAGCTGAGTCACCAGGCGGTTGTTGTAAACGGCGTCAGGCTGAACCTCACGACGATTAGCTGCTGCACGACGCGGCATGTGAAATCTCCTTAAGTGTCTACCGTGCGGCGCTTAGGCGGCACACGGCGATAGTATCAAAACGTTATCTGGCTTATTTAGCCTTGGGGCGCTTAGCACCGTACTTGGAACGGGCCTGCATACGGTTCTGGACCGGAGCAGCGTCGTAGGCGCCACGGATGACGTGATAACGGACACCAGGGAGGTCACGGACACGACCGCCGCGGACGAGCACGATGGAGTGCTCCTGCAGGTTGTGGCCCTCACCCGGGATGTAAGCAGTAACTTCGATGCCGTTGACAAGGCGAACACGGGCAACCTTACGAAGAGCCGAGTTCGGCTTCTTGGGGCTCGTGGTGAAGACGCGGGTGCACACGCCGCGCTTCTGGGAGTTGTGCTGCAGAGCAGCGTTCTTGGACTTCTTGGGCACGGAACGACGGCCCTGGCGAACCAGCTGGTTAATAGTAGGCAAAGCGTACTCCTTCTCGAATGATTCCAGCTTTCTGTAAAGTGCAACGGCTTGAATCGAGGGGTCAGCATCCCCCTACGAAACACGCAGTTCGATAGGATACGTGCCGTAAGCTGTGCCGTCAACAGACCACGCCGCCGGGCGTATCCCAAAATAGCCACATTTCCGCAAAGCCTACACAAAAGGAATCCCCTTCTGTGCGCGGGGGCGGCCGCCCGGACCGGGAATCCGATGCGCTCGTCGGGGCAACGTTACCTGCCAAAAAGGGACAGGTTTATTTTGGTCGGTTTTATCTGGGGAAACGTCGCGCTCCAGCGGTAATCTGCTCTCATCTGTCGCATGGAAATCGGCGGCGTTTCCATTTAACGCAAAAGAGGCCGCTTCCCCTAGTAGGAAGCGGCCTCAGACCTTACGAATAGACGATAGTAAAGGACTCTTCCGTTTCGGTCTCTCCTGTTGACGTGCACCTCGTGCCCTCAAGCGTTACTGAGACCACTTGGTCGACATCAATCAACTTCGTTGGCACCCAGATGTTCTCTCCGCTATTGCGCGTATAAGAAAAATATAAGTTGAACGCCCCTGCGTCGTCATCTTCGATAATCTGCTCCGATCCATCCTTGTAGGTAACCGTCAACTTCTTCGTGACTGCGTCAATGCCCAAATCATCGATGTGTGTCTGGATAGAAAACGGGCTGATCTCGAGAGGTGAGTCATCGGAGCGGAGTTCCTTTGTATCGACGTACGCTCCAACGCTAAACTCGGGCGTCGATGCCTCGAACGGCTTCGCATCCTCGCCTTCGCCCTCGGTCCACGAGATATTCCAGGTGACCGCATGTTGAAAACCTCGCTCGCGATCCATAGAAGCAAAGTACATCGTGCCATTAATGACAGTATCGCTTGATGTGTCCTTATCAATGGTGCAGCGTGTGTCAGCCCATTCCTCGCCGAAGTTCATGCCGGGCGTGCCGATGCCTTGTTCTTCTTCACCATAGAGAACAAGTTCGCCAGTCTCTGCTGCCGGCTTGTAGTAGTTAACACCATTTGGATTGGATAGCGTAAACGTCACAGCACCGCAGCCGTTTTGGTCGATTGCCATCTCATGGATATCGAGCGTATAGCCGTTGCCCTCGACGGACAGATTAACCTCCTGGACTGCACCCTCCAGGCTTTGGGGCGCGATGCCATCACCAAACTCTCTGGTGTAGGTATATTTAGTCCCCGATGAGCCGCCGTTTGTCCAGGTAATGGAATCCCCGTTGCCGTGGTTTCCCCAGGCTGAGGCAAAATAGCTGGAATTGATAACGGCGTAGGCGACCCCTCCGGTCGCCAACACTCCGACAAGACACCCGATAACCGCAACATAGAGGGGCTTAGCATGACCCCTTTTGCGAAGCGGCTCGCCTTCAGCTGCATTAAGAACGCGATCGGCAAGATCGCTATCGGCTTGGATGGACTCGAAGGCCTGCTTGATTTGATTGGATTTCACGGTCGCCCTCCTCTAGGATGAATTTGAGCTTCGATCGACCGCGAGCTAAACGCGTTCGAACGGTCGCGGCTGGCACATGCAGTAACTCGGCAATCTCTGAGGTCGAAAAGCCCAGATAGTAATAGAGCACGATGGGGACGCGGAATCGCTCCGGAAGTCGCATAACGTCTGACAGGACCACCTTGGTCTCCTCCTGCGCCGTCGAAAGCGAATCGGCCAGGTTCTCAATATCCTCCACACGCCTCCATGGCTTTCGAAAGAGCGATTTGCATTCATTGATCGTGACCCGGATAAGCCAGCGACGAAGATGCTCCCAACTCTCAAATTGCGTATCGCTTTTGAGCAGCTTAAGAAAGACATCTTGGGCAACATCATCGGCATCGGCGCGATCGCGCAGATACGTCAATGCGATTCGAAACACGACATCCCGGTGATCTTCGACCGCCTGTCTAAATGTTTGTTCTTCCATAATCACCTCCCGGTGACGGTACTGATTCTTGATGAGGTCCTCACCATAGATACGCTCTGGCCGGACGAAATGTTTCAAATTCAAGCAGGAAAACCTACCAAAATAAACCTGTCCCTTATTGGCAAGGGATCAACGGAACGCAACAGGTTGAGCATACGCAAGCGAGCGGCCCCCAGAGCGTACAAGGTGGCATGAAAAAGGCAGGGCATTGACCTTTTGGTCATGCCCTGCCTTTTGAATGACAGATTGTAGCTCTGGGGGCCGTGCAGCGACGGAGGTCGCCGCCGTTCGTTAGAACGGCGGAACTAGTTACTCCTCGTCGTTGTCCTTGGCCTCTTCGGCGTCGTCGGTGTCCACGAGCTGGTTGAGCAGCTCGTCAAGAGAAGCCATGTCCTCGTTGATCGCGCCGTTGGCGGGAGCCTTCTTGTCGTCGATCGGGGCGCCCAGGAGCTCCTCGTCGGCGTCGGCGTGATGCGTCGGAGCGGAGGTACCCAGCAGGATATCGTCCGGACCGTCAGGGCTAAAGACCATCTGCAGCAGCTGCGAGAGGTCTTCCTCGTCGGCAACGTCGTCGTTGTTCTCGAGGATGTAGAGCAGGTCGTGGGCCTCCAGGCCGTCACGGAGCTCCTCGATCGCCTTGGCACCGATACCATCGATGCGCAGCAGATCCTCCTCGGACTTGCCGACCAGGTCGCCGACCGTCTCGATGCCGACCTCGCTGAACTTGTTGGTCCAGCGCTGCGACACGCCCAGGTCGTCGAACAGGTACAGGCGAGCCTTCTCGGCGGAGATGGTATGGCCGTTGCGGGTGAACGAACCGTCAGCACCACCGAACTCGTCGTAGCCGGCCCAGTCGAGCTGCTGCGGGAGCTGCTCGTCCAAGTCCTTGAGCTCAACCGGAGCCCACTCGGGCAGCGACTTGGCGTTGGGCGAAGCCGGGCCGTCGATGTCGACATAGCCGTCGGCCGTGCGATACGTCAGCTTGGCGTTGGCGTACGGCTTGAGGCCGGTACCAGCCGGGATCTTCTTACCGACGATGACGTTGGACTTAAGGTCGAGCAGGTGGTCGACCTTGCCCTCGATGGCAGCCTCGGTAAGGACGCCGGCGGTACGGATGAACGAAGCGCTCGACAGCCAGGAGTCGATGTTGGACGCGACCTTGAGCGTACCCAGGATGACGGGCTCGGCCACGGGAGCCTGACCGCCCAGACGGGCAACGCGCTCGACCTCATCGGCGAACTCGTAGCGGTCGACGTACTGACCAAGCAGGTACTTGGAGTCGCCGGGGTTGGTGATCTGAACGCGACGCAGCATCTGACGTGCGAGCACCTCGATGTGCTTGTCGTTCAGGTCGACGCCCTGGCTGGTGTAGACGTCCTTGACGCTCTCGACAAAGGTGTGCATCGTCGACTCGATGTCGGTCAGCTTGCGCAGGTTGCGGAAGTTGACGAAGCCCTTGGTGATCTGATCGCCGGCGCGAACCTCGCAGCCGTCCTCGATCTCGGGCATAAAGCGCACCGAAGCGGGGACGCGACGCTCGTCGAGGACACGGGTGTGATCCTCGGAGTCGGTGAGCGTCAGCACGTACTCGGACTTCTCGGGCTTAATCGAGAGGTGACCGGAGTACGGAGCCAGCTCGGCCTCGCGACCCAGGATCTTCTCGTTGACGTTGCCGACGATATCGAACATACGGCTGACCGTAGGCAGACCCTGCGTAATATCGTCGACGCCAGCGACGCCGCCGGAGTGAATGGTACGCATCGTAAGCTGCGTACCGGGCTCGCCGATGGACTGGGCGGCAATAATGCCGACCGCGGTACCGATGGCGACCGGACGACGGGTGGAAAGATCCCAGCCGTAGCACTTCTGGCACACACCGTACTTGGAGCGGCAGGTGAGCAGCGCGCGGAGCTTGACCTTCTTGAGGCCCGCATCGACCATCTTCTGGATGTCGGCGACCTTCTCGATGTAGCCGTCCTGCTCAAAGAGCACGGTGCCATCGGGAGCCACGACGTCCTCGATGAGGCAACGGCCGACGAGGTCGGTGTTGAGGTCGGTGGTGCCGGGGATGATGAGGTTGTAGGTGACGCCCTCGTGCGTGCCGCAGTCT
>CAJMSV010000002.1 GCA_905216175.1 uncultured bacterium
TAAGCGAGCAAGGTGACGTGAAAGAGGAGGGAAGCGTACTTCGGTACGCGACCGACGATTGAACGTCAGATTGCCGCTTAGGGGCGTTTGCAGCGTCGAGCCGTTACGCGGTTTGGTAAAACCGCGTAACCCTACAGTTCAGTCACGACAACACTGTTGTAGACCTCGTCCCAGCGGTCCATGACCAGGTGGCCGGTCTTGGGATCCATGGCGTTGAGCTTGCCGCAGGTATTGGCGGTCTTGAGCACCGTGACGTCGTCGACACCAGCCGCAATGGCATGCGCAAAGCCGGCGATGGTCGAGTCGCCGGAACCCGTCGCGTTCACAGCCGTAATCGCGGGCGTCTTGGCGCGGAACGCGCGACCCTCATGGAAGCCCACCGAACCGGCAGCGCCCATCGAAACGACAACCCAGGGAATACCGTCAAAGCGGCCATCGCCGGCAAGCGCCTCGCGCAGGGCATCGACATCATCGGTCGTAAAGGACGTACCCAGCAGGCCGTTAATCTCGGTCAGGTTGGGCTTTACGAGCTCAGGCTTAGCGTCAGACTCCAGCGCGGCCTCCAGCGATGCACCCGAGGTGTCGAGCAGCACCTTGGCGCCCGCCTCCTCGGCGATCTTGACGAGCTCGGCATAGTAGCCGGCATCGACACCACGCGGCAGCGAGCCCGAAAGCGTCACAACGTCCGCCTTCGCTGCAAGCTCGGCGAACTTGGCCGTAAAGGCCTCGAGCTCGGCCGGGGTGATCTGCGGGCCGCTCTCCAGCAGCTCGGTCTGATTACCCTCGTGCAGGATATTCAGGCAAATGCGCGTCTCGCCGGCAATGGGCACAAAGTCGTTCTTGACGCCATCGGCATCCATAAGCTCGGCCATATAGGCACCCATGTGTCCGCCGAGCAGACCGGTCGCGAGCACATCGTCGCCCAACTGCAGCAGCACACGGCTCACGTTGAGGCCCTTGCCGCCAGCGGTCTTTTCGGGCGTCACACGGTTAACATCGTCGATGATCAACTTGTCGAGCTGATAGCGCGTATCAATCGACGGGTTCATGGTAACGGTCAGAATCATGTTGAACTCCTGTTCCGGGGCGGCATGACCCGCCCCAAACATACGATAGCTCGTTAAAGAATCTCGATCTCAAAGCCGCGGGTAACGGTCTCCCCCGGCTTGGCCACCAGGCAGCCACGCTTGTGCTCCAGAATATCGTCCTCGTCGGAGCAGGTGGACAGGCCGCCCCACGGTTCCACGGCCACAAAGTCGCCCTCGGGCTTGCTCCACACAATCAGGTACGGCATATCGGGGAACGTCAGGCGCACGCCCTTGTCCTCGGTCTTCTTGGTCAGCGTAACCACGCGGCTCTCGAGCACGTCGAAGATGGTCTCCGCGAAGTCAAAGAGTTCATGGGTAAGCGGCAGGTTCTGGCCGATCATGGGGTTCTTGCTGCGATGCTCAACATCAATCAGGCCCGTCGAGGGAACGGCAGTACAGAGCTCGGTGGCCTCACGCTGCTCAAAACGAAGCTCATAATCGTCATAGGACTCGCCCTCGTCGAGCGGGCACTTAAAGCCGGGGTGACCGCCCACAAAGAACGGCATGTCCTCGGTGCCCTCATTGGTCACCTCGTACGACACGGCCACCTTTTCCGAATCGATCGTGTAACGAGCAACGATCTTAAACGGATACGGGTACTGCTCGAGCAACTCGGCATGGTCGGCAGAGCTTAGGCTCAGCGCGACCATGTTGTCGCCCTGCTCCTCGAGCTTCCACTCCTGTTTGCGAGCAAAGCCGTGACGGGCAAGCTTGACCTCGCGGCCACCCATGGTCATTGCGTGACCATCTCGAAGGCCGCCGCAGATCGGGAAACAAATGGGTGCCTGGCCCGACCACACCGCCGGGTCGCCCTGCCACAGGTACTCACGGCCGTTGGCCGCAATAGAAGTGAACGACCCGCCCGCCGTGCTCAGTGCCACGCGGATAGAACCGTTATCAAGAACAAACTCCATAGGAGCCTTCCCTTTCTTACGACAGCCCGCCAAGTCAGTGGGGCTGATAGCAAACCGGCCCGCGCCCCATCACAGAAACGCGAGCCGTCAACGGACTAGTTAATTACGCCGGATACCCGCTAATCGTGGTATTCGCCGCGGTCCCACTTCTCGAGGAACTCGTCAAAGAAGTGCGGGGCGGCCTGAGCCTCGGCGTCGGCCTTATTGCAGGCATCGATCTTGGCGATCAGGGCATCGTGCTCGGGAGTCTGCTCGTAGGGCTCCTCCAGGAAGGCAAGCATGATATCGGCCATCAGGAACTCGCCGGTGATCTTGCCGCCAAAGCCCACGATGTTGGCGTTGAGCTCGCGACGGGCATACAGGGCAGAGGTCATGTCGCGAACCAGGGCGCAGCGGGCGCCGGGAACCTTGTTGACGGCGTTGGTGATGCCGATGCCGGTGCCGCACAGGGCCACGCCAAAGTCGGCCTTGCCGCTGGCAACAGCCTCGCCCACGGCCTTACCGTAGATGGGATAGTGCGTACGGGTGTGGCTGTAGGTGCCGCAGTCGAGCACCTTGTAGCCAGCCTGCTCCAGGCGGTCGGCCAGATAGATCTTCTCGTCCGTAACGATATGGTCGCAACCGATTGCGATGGTCTTCTTCATCAGAACGTCCTTTCGTCTGAATTCACAAGTTGAGGTAGAAGTTCGAGTTCTCGGTGGCTCTCGTTAGGCCATCTTGTTGAGCATGTCGACACGGATCTGGTGACGGCCGCCGGCGTACTGTGCACGCAGGAACTCGCGGGCGATCTTCTTGGCGACCTCGGTGCCCACAACGCCCGGGCCCATGGTGACCATGCGCGAGCCGTTGTGCTCGCGGGTCATGTAGGCGGAACGCTCGTCGGAAATGTTGGCGACGACCATACCCTTAATCTTGACGGCGGCCATATAGGAGCCGACGCCGTACTTATCGAATGCGAAGCCCTGGGAATCCTTGTGCTCCAGCAGGTCCTTGGCAACGGCGGTCGCGGAATCGACAAAGTCCGCGGCAGGGGTCTCGGAATAGTCGACGACCTCGTGACCGTCGGCGATGAGCATCTCCTTGATGGACTCCTTCATCGACATACCGTCGGCATCGGAAGCGATTACAACCCTCATGACATCCTCCTTGAGAGATACGCAGGTGCGTAGTTTCTGTTTGGAAGTGTTGAATCGCGTTCAGGTCCGGGCATCTGAATGTGCGGTTCTTCACTGTTCATGTTTATTTGAACACATTCGAACAGTAACTGCAACAACTATTTGTTTATCTTTGTTCTTTTTTGAACAAATATCGTTCACGGATGATTGCTGACCGTTTGAGCCGGGCGCGGACGTAGCGATCATGTGTTCAACAAACAAAAGGGCGGCCAAGAACGTATCTCGGCCGCCCTTCTTACGGTTGATCTTCCAAAGATCGCTTTGCCGCCTACTCAGACTGCCCGCTCTTCTTGGCATGTCTGGACGGAGCGCTCAAGAAACGACCCGTCAAATAGTTCGCCGGGCCGGAAATATCGATCCCCAGCAGTACGTGTCCCAGCCACAGGAACGCCACGAGCACCAGCAGCGGGATAACGCACGAAGTCACGATCATCACGATGACGCCTTCGATGAGGTCGGTCACCTGCCGCACGATCTCATCGGTCATCTGCTTGGCGCCGCTGGTCACCGACGTAACAAGGCTCGATGCCCCATCAGTCAACTGCTCGAGCACGTTTTTGGACGCCGTGGTCTCGGATTTTTTCTTGTTCGATTTTGAGCTGGTCTCGGCTGACTTGTCCGTGGTGTCGGCCGCGTCCGCAGCGTCCGCAGCCTTTTGCTCAGCTTGCTCAATACTTACGCGATACGTTTCATCGACCTTTTGCGACACCCATACGCTCGCGGGCACGAGCGCCATGCCGATCACGGCAACCACCAGTACGCGTGTCGCCACACGGCGCAGGACAGTGCTCGTGCTCCAGCGCCCGTGAATGCCGAGCGACACCGCAAAGAGCACCAACGCAAACGGGATTAAGATGCCCAAGCCAACCGACCACAAAATGGTTAGCAGGTATTTCTCGAGGTAGAGCACGGCAAGCACGATACCCAAGTTTCCCGAAAGCTGCGCGAGCTGCTCGGCAACCGGCGTTCCCGTATCACCCGGCAGCGCGGTAATGCCCGCAGACAGCGCCACGCACGAGGTCGTGAGCGCCAGTACGTTACCCTTCTTTTGGTCGATGACCTCGATGGTGGAGTCCCAAGTTTTGGTATCGGCGAAATGCGGACGAGCTACAAAGCCCGACAGCAGCGCCAGTACCACGAGCGCAACGATAAAGCCAATCTGCAGCTTTTTGTTTGCGCACACGACATCGGACAGGCTGGGCTGCAGCTCTGTTACCGTCGTGTGCTCGGTTATCTGGACAGAACGCCCATGAGCCATCTCGTGCGCGTCTCTTTTTTGTATTGACCCGTTATCCGGCATTTGGATACCTCCTCAGTCCGGTGGTTAATGCGAATGGAAGTATACCCACCGAGCAAAAATCGAACGGGAAGACGAACGGAGCGCACCAAGACTGTCCCCAATGACTAGTCATTTAAGAACGTCCCCAATGACTATCTCGGGATGAGTTGCGGGGAGGAGGACAGAAAAAGCCCTACCGCGGGTAGCGGCAGAGCTTTTGGAAGGGGACTTGGTTGTGAGGACTCGTTAGGCGAGCTTGGCCTCGAGCTCGGCAATGCGCTTGTAGGCATCGATGGTAAAGCGGGCCTGCTTCTCCAGGATCATAGTGGTCATGAGGGTATCCTGAGCGTGAGCCATGATGAAGGTCATCTCCATCTCGCCACCGCCGGCCTCCTGCGAAAGCAGCTTGGTCTGCGTGTCGTGGGCGCCGATAAGTGCATCGCTGGCATCCTTGTGCAGCTGTTCGGCCTTCTCAAAATCGCCCTCGCGAGCAGCATCGAGCGCTGCAAGCAGATCGGTCTGGGCGTCACCTGCGTATGCGACAATCTCGAATCCAACCATCGAGATTTCTTCTTTGGTTGCCATGTTGCGTTCCTTTCACATATGAACCAATGGAGAGCATCGCGTCCGGGCATACGCGTTGCGTTCTGTATGACAGAAACATTAACATTCAAACAAAAAAGAACAGCGCAAAACGTAATTTCAAGCTATGAACGGTCACTTTTCGCCCGTGAACGGCTTTTAAACCAATCTGAACAATATCGAACACAGTTAGTGACAACCCAAACAGGACCGCACCCTAACGCAAATCGCGCACCGTATCGCCCTCTACGAGCACACCGGGGATCAGCATGTGCTCCACGCCAGACGCACCCCCATCGGCGCCGGCAATCTTGTCGACCGCCCACATGCCGACGCGCTTGTTGTCAAAGCGCACCGTGGTCAGGCGACGGTCGGGCACGATATCGCCCAGACTATCGTCAACACCCACCACGCTCACGTCCTGGGGCACGCACTTCCCGCGCGACTCGAGCCCACGGATGCAGCCGTAGGCCATGGCGTCGTTGGAGGCATAAATGGCCGTGCAGGTCGGATCATCCGCAAGCACCTGGCCGGCAGCATATCCACTCTGCGCCGTCCAGTCGCCGCGCACGAGCTGCGGGGGCTCAATGCCATGCACACGCAATGTCTCACGCCAGCCTTCCTCGCGCCGCATGCCCGAAAGCGAGCGCTCGGGACACGAGATAAAGTGCACGGTCTTGTGTCCCTGCCCCAGCAAGTACTCGACCACTTGGCGTGAACAATCGAACTGATCGTTATCGACCGTCGAGCACAGCGGATGCTCCAGCATGGTAACGAGCACTGTCTGCATACCGGGCAGCGGTTCAAAGGTTCCAAAGTCCGCCGGCATGCGGTTCATGATTACAACCATACCGTCCACTGGCAGTGCACTCATACGCGACGATGCGCTCTCAAGGGTATAGGGGTGTCCGTCTACTTTAGTGAGGGTGATGGCATAGCCATGTTTGTCGGCCGCGGCGGCAAAGCCCTCCATACGGTCGAGGTTGCCGGTACCGGTAATGTTGAACATGGCGACGCCGACGGTCTTAAACTTGCCGCGGCGCAGCGATCGACCGGCAAAATTGGGGCGATACCCCAGCTCGCGCATGGCGGCACGCACGCGTTCCTTGGTCTCGGGGCGCACGCTGGGCGAATCGTGCACGGTGCGCGAGACCGTCTGCTCCGAGACGCCCGCGAGGCGCGCTACGTCTTTGACGGATACCGATTTTTTAACAGCGGCCATAGGTCGATCTTTCTATGTCAACGATGCCATTGGTGGCACTTTGCGCATTCAAATCAAACGCCTTCAAGTATATCCAACGCCTCCCCCACCATACGCTCACCACCCAAAACCTACCGTTCACCGACATTTTTGCCTCCCCGGACGGCTTTTGTCGACCAAATGTTAACGTTGCCATTGCGCAAACACAGAGCCACCGGGCGGCTCAACCGTTTACGCGTAAGGAATCGACGGTTCGCAGGCACAGGAACCACCGGTTCGCGTCTTTTTTTGTATCGCAAAATGGCAACGTCAACATTTTGGCAACCGAACGCCAAAAACTACCATCGTTGCTAACCCACCGACTCTTAGGAGCATTGCATGGAGCAACTCATCGCCATCATCGAAAAGGGCCAGCCCTTTTTCAACGCGATCGCCCGCAACAAGTACCTCAAGGCGATCCGCGACGGCTTTATCTCCGTCATCCCCATCATCATCTTCTCGTCCATCTTTTGCCTGGTAGCCTCGGTCCCCAACATCTGGGGTTTCTACTGGCCCGATGACATCAACAACGCCCTGTGGAAGTGCTACAACTACTCCATGGGCATCCTGGCCATCGCCTGCGCCGCCACCACGGCCAAGCACTTCGCCGACGCCCAGAACCGCGATCTGCCCAAGAACAACCAGATCAACTTCATCTCGTGCATGTGCGCGGCCATCATCGGCTTCTTGCTCCTTTCGAGCGACACCATCGCCACGGACGCCGCCAGCGGCTTCAACACGACCTACCTTGGTTCCAAGGGCCTGCTGACCGCCTTTATCGCTGCGTTTGTGACCGGCATCATCTACAAGTTCTTCATTAAGCGCAACATCACCGTCAAGATGCCCGAGCAGGTTCCGCCCAACATCTCGCAGACCTTCAAGGACATCATCCCCTTCTCCGTCTGCATCACCGTCTTTTGGGTCTTTGACATCGTCTTCCGCGCTGCCTTTGGCTTCTGCTTTGCCCAGGGCGTTATCCAGGTGTTCCAGCCCCTGTTCACCGCTGCCGACGGCTACATCGGCCTCGCTGTGATCTACGGCGCCATGAGCCTGTTCTGGTTCGTCGGCGTCCACGGCCCCTCGATCGTCGAGCCCGCCATCGCTGCCGCTCTCGTTGCCAATATGACCGACAACCTGGCCGCATTCCAGGCTGGCCAGCACGCTTCCGCTGTCCTGACCCAGGGTGCCCAGTACTTCGTCGTCTGCATGGGCGGCACCGGCGCCACACTCGTCCTGGTCTTTATGTTCTGCTTCCTGGCCAAGTCTCAGGAGATGCGCGCCGTCGGCAAGGCCGCCATTGTCCCCGTCTGCTTTGCCGTCAACGAGCCGCTGCTGTTCGCCGCGCCCATCGTGCTCAACCCCGTCTTCTTTGTCCCGTTTGTCTTTGCCCCGATCGCCAACATCTGGATCCTCAAGATCTTTATCGACTTCTTGGGCATGAACGGCTTTATGTACACCCTGCCCTGGACCGTCCCCGGCCCCATCGGCACCATCATGGGCCTGGGCTTCCAGCCGCTCGCCTTTGTGATGCTCGCCCTTATCCTGGTCGTCGACTTCGTTCTGTACTACCCGTTCTTCCGAGCCTATGACGCCCAGAAGTGCGCCGAGGAGGCCGAGATCTCCCAGGAGGAGCTTGCCGCCAAGAACGCCGAGAAGGCCGCCAAGCTTAACGATGCCTTCCAGGGCAAGGCCGATGCCAAGAGCGTTGCCGCCGGCGCCGCCGCCGAGGCCGTAAAGGCCGACGCCCCCGCCGCCTCCGCAGCACCCGCTGCCGAGGCAACGACCGCCAGCGACCTCAACGGCAAGCGCGTGCTCGTGCTCTGCCAGGGCGGCGGTACCTCGGGCCTGCTCGCCAACGCGCTGGCCAAGGCCGCCAAGGAGCGCGGCATCAATCTTGAGACCGCTGCCGAGGCCTATGGCAACCACGTTGACATGCTCCCCGACTTTGACCTGGTCGTCCTGGCCCCGCAGGCCGCCAGCTACCTGGCCGACCTGCAGAAAGACTGCGAGCGCGTGGGCAACAAGTGCGTCGCCTGCCGCGGTAAGCAGTACATCGAGCTCTCCCAGAACGGCGACAAGTCTCTCGCCTTCGTGAGTGAACAGCTTTCGAAGTAAGTAACGCTTAGGGCCAGCCGACCATCCAAGACCGGCTGGCCCTTCGATTTAGACGATTGGATCATCATGTCCGTTAACCCTGCTAGCGTCACCAACCCGCCTGCGCAGTTTCCCGAGGACTTTGTCTTTGGCGGTGCTACCGCTGCCTACCAGGTAGAGGGTGAGACCCGCACTCACGGTAAGGGCAAGGTTGCCTGGGACGACTTCCTGGAGGCCCAGGGGCGCTTTTCCCCCGATCCCGCTTCGGACTTCTACAACCAGTACCCCGTCGATTTGGAGCTGTGCGAGGAGTTTGGCATCAACGGCATTCGCCTCTCCATCGCCTGGAGCCGCATCTTCCCCAACGGTATCGGTGAGATTAACCCCGAGGGTGTCCAGTTCTATCACGATCTCTTCGCCGAATGCCACAAGCACCACGTTGAGCCGTTTGTCACGCTGCATCACTTCGATACGCCGCTTCCCCTCTTTGAGAAGGGCGACTTCCTCAACCGCGAGACCATCGACGCCTTTGTGGACTTTGCCACCTTCTGCTTTAAGGAGTACGCCGACCAGGTGACCTACTGGTTCACCTTTAACGAGATCTGGGCCGACGCCTCCAACACCTACATCGAGGGCACCTTCCCCGGTGGCGTCAAGGCGCATCTGGCCGAGGCCTTCCAGTGCGAGCACAACATGATGCTCGCCCACGCCAAGGCCGTGCTGGCCTTCCACAACGGCGGCTTTAAGGGCAAGATCGGCGTCATTCAGTCGCTGGAGTTTAAGTATCCGCTCAACGAGAACGACCCCGCCGATATCAAGGCCGCCAACAACGAGCACGTGCTGCAAAACCAGTTCTTGCTCGACGCCACCTTCCGCGGCGACTACGCGCCCGACACCCTCGAGTGCGCCAACCGCCTGGCTGCCGTCTCGGGCGGCACCATCGAGATCCTAGACGAGGACCTCGAGATTATGCGCGAGGCCGCACTCTACAACGACTACCTGGGCGTTAACAACTACCAGTGCCGTTTCTTGAAGGCTTACGACGGCGAGAACGACCTGCACCACAACGGTACGGGCGAGAAGGGCACCGGCCGCTGGCGCGTTAAGGGCATTGGCGAGCATGTGAACAAGCCTGGCATCCCCACCACCGACTGGGACTGGATCATCTATCCCGAGGGCCTGTTCGATCTGCTCGTCTACATTAAGCAGCGCTATCCCAACTACAAGCAGATCTTCATTACCGAAAACGGCATGGGCTACAAGGACCCCTACAAGGACGGTTTTGTGGACGACCAGCCGCGCATCGACTATATCGAGCAGCACCTGCGCTGGTTGCTCAAGGCCATGGAGGTGGGCGTCAACGTGGGTGGCTACTTCCTGTGGAGCCTGCAGGATCAGTTCTCCTGGACCAATGGCTACAACAAGCGTTACGGCTTCTTTTACGTTGACTTTGAAACCCAGAAGCGCACGCCCAAGGCAAGCGCCTACTGGTACAAGCACGTGGCGCAGACCCGTCGTCTGGACTAGTGGCTGGCGGGGTTGCCCGCTCACACAACCTGTCCCCATTTCTCAGCCGGGGGCGGCACGTCACACGGCGCGCCGCCCCCGGTCTTTTTGTTTTTGGGCTGGTCGGGAGCCGTTTGTCTCGATCTGTAACATCTAGCCGAGTTTTTTGGTCCTAGCTGTTACAGATTGAGACGAACAGGATTGCTCTTTCCGAAGAATCTAAATCTGTAACACGTAGCCCGCTTTTGACCGTCTACCTGTTACAAATCGAGACAAACGGAGTAGGACCTAACCCCGTATGTCCCTAACAGTCGAGCGTTCGACCAGCGTACTCGGCACATGAATCGCCTCGATAGACGAGCTCTCTCCAATCGCCGCCTCAAACGCAAGCTTACCGACACCGCGCAAATCAAATCGCAGCGTCGTCAGTCGATTGTGAGGAACAAGTCCCTCGAGTGCGTCGTCGATACCAACCACGCTCACGTCGTCGGGCACGGACAGGCCCGCGTTCTCGAGCGCGGCGATAACGCCCAGCGCCATCTGGTCATTTGCCGCAAGCACGGCAGTCGGCGCCTGCGACCCGCCGGCAAGCACCTCGGCCGCAATCCGCTCGCCCATGGCGTACCCACTGTCCGCACTCCAATCGCCACGCAGCATCGGAGCGGCATCGACATGAGCACGACCCAGCGTATCGCGCCAACCGGCCTCACGAAAACGCGAGGAAATCGAGTTTTCCGGACCCGCCACAAACCGCATATTCGAGTGACCATGTTCCAGCAGATAATTGGTCAACAGCTCGCACGAACCATACTGGTCGGAGTCGATCGTCGTGCAGCGCGGATGCGCATACATGGACAGGATGACCGTTCGCACTCCCGGCTGGGGAACAAACTCCTCAAAATCGGGAGCCATGCGGTTCATGTTGAGAATCATGCCGTCGACGGGTCGCTCGACCATGCGGCGCGAGGCATCGGCAAGTGTATAGGGCTTGTCGCCGCCCATCTCGATCATAGTGACGGCAAAATCGTGCTCGCGCGCCGCTTGCATGATACCCTCGAGCGTCGCCAGGTTACCGACACGTGTGATGTTGTACATGCACAGGCCAATAGAACGATACGACCCGCCGCGCAACGCCGCTCCAGCAAAATTGGGACGAAAGCCCAGCTCTTCCATGGCGGCCAGCACACGCTTGCGCGTCTTTTCCGTCACGTTGGGCATACCGTTGACCACGCGAGACACAGTCTGGCGGCTCACGCCAGCGAGCGCCGCAACCTCTGCCGCGCTCGCCGAACGACCATTCCTTGTCTGCTGATCCATGCCTTCCACGCTAACCTGCTTCCCAACTATTCCCCGCGCCCATGGCGCATCGTACATACATTGATAACGTGCTCATGATACCCGAGCCATATACCACAACATGAAAACTTCTGTCAATCAAAACCGCTTACCGAACAAATACAACCGTTCGCGGCTGTTTGAAGTTGTTTTGTTTCTATACATCCCAGCCGGATGTTAACGTGATCATTGTCAAATATTCACGTGCTCATTTTGGTTCTAATCATTTTAAGATAGTGTTTATCGGGCTTTTTCACCGCTGAACGCTAACCAGGGAGCCTCCTGAGCGCAAACGCACAATATCGAACAGCGAGACGAGAGGGTGTATGCATATGTCTTTGCTAAACCGCGTACAGCAGCTGCCGAAGGGCTTTGTTTGGGGCGCCGCAACCGCCGCGTACCAAACGGAAGGTTCCACGAAGGTGGCAGGCAAGGGTAAGACCATGTGGGACGATTACCTTGTCGCCCAGGGTCGCTTTTTGCCCGACCCGGCCAGTGATTTCTACAACCGCTACGAGGAGGATATCCGCCTTTCTGCCGAGCATGGACTCAACGCCATTCGTGTGTCCATCGCCTGGACCCGCATCTTCCCCAACGGCGACGATGCCGAACCCCTCGCCGAGGGCGTTAAGCACTACCACGAGCTGTTCGCCTGCTGCAAAAAGTATGGCGTCGAGCCCTATGTGTCCCTGCATCACTTTGACTCCCCCGCCGCCCTGTTCAACCAGGGCGACTGGCTCAACCGCAAGACCGTCGACGCCTATGTGCGCTATGCCGAGTTCTGCTTCCGCGAGTTCCGCGAGGTCAAGAATTGGTTCACCATCAACGAGCTCATCAGCCTCTCGCACTCCCAATACATCCAAGGCAACTTCCCGCCCAACCATCACTTTGATGTGACGAGCGGCATCCAGAGCCAGCACAACGAGCTCGTTGCCCACGCCCGCGCCGTCAACCTGTATAAGGATCTTGACGAGACCGAGCACCTGGGCGGACGCATTGGCATGGTCAACGTCCTGACGCCGGCATATCCTGCCACCGACTCGCCCGCCGACCAGCACGCCGCCGACCTGTACAACGCCTTCTACACCGACTTCATCATGGACGGCGCCTTCCTGGGTCACTACTCCGCGCGCACCCTCTCACTCATCAACGAGATTCTGCGTGCCAACAACGCCACACTTACGGTTGAGGACAGCGACATGGAGGAGCTCGCCAAGGCGGCGCCCCGCAACGATATGTTCGGCCTCAACTACTATCAGTCGGCGTTTATCGCCGCCTACGATGGCGAGTCAACCAACAGCTTTAACGGCACCGGAGACAAGGGCACCTCGTGCTTTAAGTTTAAGGGCGTCGGGCAGCAGGTCGATATGCCGGGTATCCCCACCACCGACTGGGATTGGCTCATCTACCCGCAAGGCCTCTACGACACGCTCAAGCACATCAGCGCCACCTATCCCAACCTCCCCGTCATCTATATCACCGAAAACGGCCTGGGCCACAAGGACCCCGAGCCCGACGCAAACGGCATCGTCGCCGATCCCGAGCGCATCGACTTTGTCGACCAGCACATGGAGAAGGTGCTCCAGGCGCGCGCCGAGGGCGTCGACGTCCAGGGCTACTTTATCTGGAGCCTGCAGGACCAGTTCTCGTGGGCCAATGGCTATAACAAGCGCTACGGCCTGTTCTACATCGACTTCGACACGCAAAAACGCTACATCAAGCAGTCGGCACTCTGGTACAAGGAGCTCGCCGACACTATGGCGGACGCGCAGTAGCGCATCGCCTCGCTTTCCCCCGAGAGGGGAGCGGCCCTATGCGATACAAACCCAGCCGCTCCCCTCTCTCCCCCTGGGACCGACCCCGCCTGCACCCGGGCTTTTAGCAAGCGGGAGACCATATAGGTTTTCAACGTCCATGCCATTAAGATTTCATGCAAATAGGAGCGTGAACTATGGAATCGATCGTTAAGTTCTTGGAGAAAGGTCAGCCGTACTTCGATAAGGTCTCTAAGAACATCTACCTTCAGGCCATTAAAGACGGCTTTTTGGCAGCAATGCCCATCATCCTGTCTTCTTCTGTCTTCCTGCTTATTTCGACCCTGCCGGGCGTTGTCGCCACGGTCGGCGGCTTTACGCTGCCCGACTGGTGGAACGTCGACGTCGTGAACTTCTGCAACAAGGTTTACAACTTCACGATGGGCGTCGTGGGCATCATGGTCGCCGGCACCACCGCAAGCGCGCTGACCGGCTCCAAGAACCGCCGCATGCCTGCCGGCAAGGCCATCAACGCCACGCGCACCATGGTCGCCGCCATGTGCGCTATGCTCATCTTGGCCGTTACCCAGACGAGTGCCAAGATCGACGGCGCCGATGTCTCGGTGTTCTTTACCGACAACATGGGCACCAAGGGCCTACTGAGCTCCTTTGTCGCCGCATTTGCCACGGTCAACATCTATGCCTTCTGCATTAAGCGAGACATCACCATCAAGCTGCCCAAAGAAGTCCCCGGCGCCATCGCCCAGAACTTCCGCGACATCTTCGCCTTCAGCTTCTCCATCCTGTTTGTCGCCGTCATCGACGTTATCTGCCGCACCTGCTTGGCCGTCCCGTTTGCCAACGTCATCTCCACGCTGGTGAGCCCGCTGTTCGCCGCTGCCGATTCCTACGCCGGCCTCGCCCTCATCTGGTTCATGATCCCGCTGTTCTGGTTCATGGGCATCCACGGCCCCTCGGTCGTTAAGCCTGCCCTCAACGCCGCGCTGTTTGGCAACATCACCACCAACCTCGCCACGCTGCAGGCCGGCGGTCACCCCGCCCTCGCCCTGACCGAGAACTTCGGTAACTACATCGGCGAACTCGGCGGCACCGGCGCCACGTTCATTGTCCCGATCATCTTCCTGCTCTTTATGCGCTCCAAGCAGCTCAAGGCCGTCGGCAAAGCCTCTGTCGTACCCGTGATGTTCGCCGTCAACGAGCCGCTGCTGTTCGCCGCGCCCATCATCCTCAACCCGTACTTCCTGATCCCGTTCCTGTTTGCCCCCGTGGCCAACGTCCTCATTGGTAAGTTCTTCATCGACTTTTTGGGCATGAACGGCTTTATCTATGCCATGCCGTGGGCACTCCCCGGACCGATCGGCACCTTCATCGACACCAACTTCCAGCCGATCTCTCTGGTCCTGGTTGTCGTCCTGCTGGTCGTTGACTTCTTAATCTACTACCCGTTCTGCAAGGCCTACGACAACGTCCTGTGCAAGCAGGAGGCCGAGACCCTGGCCGAAGAAGAGGCCGAGGAGACCAAGGCCGTCAAGACCGCTGCCGCCCCCGCCGTTGAGGCTCCTGTTGTCGAGACCGCTTCTGCCACTGAGGCCTCCGCAGCTCCGTCCGCCCTTAAGGGCAAGGATCTGAGGGTTCTGGTTCTGTGCGCTGGCGCCGGCACCTCTGCACTGCTCGCCAACGCGCTTAAGGAAGGCGCCGACGAGCTGGGCATCGACATTACCGCCAACGCCGGTGCCTACGGCAGCCACTACGCCATCATGGACCAGTACAACGTCATCGTCCTGGCTCCGCAGGTTCGCACCTATTACAACGAGATGAAGGCCGACACCGACCGCCTGGGCATCACGCTGCTGTCGCCCAAGGGCAAACAGTACATCGACCTCACTAAGGATCCCAAGGGTGCCGTCGCCTGGATCGAGGAAAACCTCGAGGCATAAGACGCTGACACCACCTGCCGCTTGCAGACAATAAATGGCCCGTGCATCGATGTGTGATGCGCGGGCCATTTTGTTTAGACCGCACCCGTCCTCCTGTTCATCTCAATCTGTAACATCTAGCCGAGTTTTTCGGTCCTAGCTGTTACAGATCGAGATGAACGCACAGGCCAAGCCGAAAATCTCAATCTGTAACATGTAGACCACTTTTGACCGTCTAGTTGTTACAGATCGAGACAAACGGAATAGGCCGAGCACGTCTACGCCCGCAAGTCCTTTACGCTGGAACGCTCGACCAACACGCCCGAGACGAGCGTACGGCTTCTGGAGCTCGGAGCTTCCAGACCCGCGACGACCTCGTTGAGCGCACGGACGCCCAGCTCGCGGTGGCGAAACTTCACCGACGTCAGAATCGAGTTGGGAATCGTCTTATAGAGCTCATCGTCGAAGCCGATCACGGACACATCATTGGGCACACTGAGCCCTTTGTCACGTAGAGCCATCATCACGCCGTTTGCCATGCAGTCGTTAGCAGCGAGGACCGCCGTGCAATCGGGCTTATCGGCAAGCACAAGGCCCGCGGCATAGCCACTATCCGCATTCCAATCGCCTTGCAGAGGCTCGGGCGGCTCAATGCCACGCGCCTCGAGTGCCGCACGCCAACCTTTCATACGGCACTGGCTCGACAACGACTCTTTCTTACCAGAGACGAAGTACACGTTTTTATGCCCGTGGTTCAAGAAGTACTCGCACGCCATGCGCGCGCCGCCCTCTTGGTCGTCACTGACGGTGGAGCAGGTAGGATGTTCCATCGGTGTGATAATCACCGTCTTGAGGTCTTTCGGTGCCTCAAAAGTATCAAAGTCATCGACCATCTGACGCAGGTTGAAGATCATGCCATCAACAGGCAGCTGCGACATCCTACGCGCCGCTTCGGCAAGGGTCATCTTCTCCCCCGCCCGCTTTTTGATCATCGTGAGCGCAAAGCCGCGTTCTTCGGCGGCATCTGCGATACCGTCAATCATGTCCACGGCACCGCCCGACAAGTGGAACAGCACCACGCCAATGCACCCGTAACGGCCCAACTTGAGCGAACGCGCGGCAAAGTTGGTTCGAAACCCGAGCGCCTCCATTGCGGAATGAACCTTATCGCGTGTCGACTCTCGCACGCTATCGGGCTCGTTGATCACACGCGAAACCGTCTTGAGAGAAACACCCGCAGCAATCGCCACATCGTTCATTGAGACATTTTTCTTGTCCATCGTTGCCACTACTTCTCCAGTCGGTTTTGCATCGCTTGCTTTTTGCGTTCTAGCATACACTACCTGCCCGACTGACAAATCAACCGTTTACCGGACAATATCGACCGCTCACCCGTATATCCTTGTTGCTCTTCCAAAAATGTCTTACGTTGTCATTAACGAAATGACAACGTTGTCATTTCGCAATGCCTTCCTTAAGCAGGAAGGTTTCCGGGCAGTCCTGACCATCCATCGACGACCAGTTCCATCCACATGCATCGCGCATCAAGTAGCAAAGGAGCTCTATGGACGCCATCGTAAAGATGCTCGAAAAGCATCAACCGTTCTTCGAGAAGATCTCGAGAAACATCTACCTCCAGGCCATCAAAGACGGATTCCTTGGGTGCATGCCCATCGTCCTTACCTCTTCGATCTTTCTGCTGATCGCCACGCTTCCCGGCGTAGTCGGCATCACGCTGCCCCAGCCGCTCATCGACTGGTGCAACAAGCTGTACAACTTCACCATGGGCGTCATGGGCATCATGGTTGCCGGCACCACCGCCAAGAACTTTACGGCTTCCATGAACCGTCGCATGCCCGCCGGCAAGGTGCTCAACGACGGCTCCACCATGGTGGCCGCCCAGTGCAGCATGCTGCTGCTCGCTGTTACGCAGTTCACCACCAAGTTCAACGGCTCCGAGCTTTCGGTCTTCGATTGCACCAGCATGGGTACGCGCGGTCTGTTCTCGGCCTATATCGCCGCGTTCATTACCGTGTGGGTCTATAAATTCTGCGTCTCGCGCGATCTGACCATTAAGCTGCCCAAGGAGGTCCCGGGCGCCATCGCTCAGAACTTCCGCGACATCATCCCCTTCGGTGGCGCTGTCATCATCTGCGGCATCATCGATGTCGTCGTGCGCAACCTCATGGGCGTTCCGTTCTCCGAGCTGCTTATCAAACTGCTCTCCCCGCTCTTTACCGCTGCAGAAACCTATCCTGGCCTTATCCTTATCCAGGCAGCCACCGCGTTCTTCTGGTTCATCGGCGTCCACGGCCCCTCGATCGTCCAGCCGGGCATCGACCCCATCCGTCTTGCCAACCAGGCCGAGAACCTGCAGGTTCTGCTGGCCGGTGGTCACCCCGCCCATTCCCTCACCTTTAACATGTCGCTCGTGGGTGAGTTCGGCGGCACCGGCGCCACCTTCATCGTGCCGCTTCTGCTGATTCTCTTTATGAAGTCCAAGCAGCTCAAAGCCGTCGGCAAGGCCTCGATTGTTCCTGTTGCCTTCGCCGTCAACGAACCGCTGCTCTTTGGCGCGCCGATGATCCTTAACCCCTACATGCTCATCCCCTTTGTTGCCGCCGGCTGCGTCAACGTGAGTGTTGCCAAGTTCTTTATCGATAACGTGGGCATGAACGGCTTCTCCTTCGTGGTGCCTTGGGCTACCCCTGCCCCCATCGGCATCTTCATCACCTCGAACTTCCTGCTTATCGCCCTGGTATTTGTCGCGATCATCATCTTGCTGGACGCCATCATCTACCTGCCGTTCTTGAAGGCATACGATAAGCTGCTCTGCGACCAGGAGGCCGAGCGCGCCGCCGAGCTGGGTCTTGAGTCCGATGGTGCCGCTTCCATCGCCGCCAACGCCCCTGCGCCCGCTGTCGAGCAGGCTACCGCTTCCGTCGAGCCGACCGCCGCTGCCGCCGACAGCAAGCCTGTCGCCGATCAGTCCGAGCCCGCCGCCGACGCATCCGCTAAGAAGGATGTCGACGGCCTGAAGGTCCTCGTCCTGTGCGCCGGCGCCGGCACCTCTGCCATGCTCGCCAACGCCATCAAGGAAGGTGCCGCACAGACCGGAGAGAACATCGCTTCCTCCGCAGGCGCCTATGGCCAGCACACTGCCATCATGGATCAGTACGACGTCATCGTGCTTGCCCCGCAGGTCCGTAGCTACTACAACGACATGAAGGCCGACACCGATCGCCTGGGCATTAAGCTGCTCGCCCCGCGCGGCAAGGAATATATCGACCTTACCCGCGACCCCGCTGGCGCCATCAAGTGGCTCCGCGAGAACCTCGACTAGCTCCTCCCTCTGTTGGTGCCCGGATCCCCAGTTCGGGCACCTCCCCCTATTCGTATCCCACAGACAGGATGACTCATGACCAACCCCATGCAGTTCCCCGACGGCTTTGTGTTTGGCGGCGCCACCGCCGCTTACCAGGTTGAGGGCGAGCCCCGCACGCACGGCAAGGGCAAAGTGCCCTGGGACGATTTCCTGGCAGCTCAGGGTCGCTTCTCCCCCGATCCCGCAAGCGATTTCTACAACAAGTACCCGGTCGATATCGACCTGTGCCAGCGCTTCGGCATCAACGGCATCCGTGTCTCCATCGCTTGGAGCCGCATCTTCCCCAACGGCACTGGTGAGATTAACCCCGAGGGCATTGCCTTCTATCACGAGCTTTTTGCCACCTGCAACAAAGCTGGCGTTATCCCCTATGTCACGCTCGATCACTTCGATACGCCCGAGGCCGTTTACCAGAACGGCGGCGAGGGCTTCCTGACGCGCACGACAATCGACGCCTTTGTCGAGTACGCCAAGTTCTGCTTTGCCGAGTTCACCGAGGTCAAGCACTGGTTTACCTTTAACGAGATTCCCGCGACCGCCGAGGGCAGCTTTATCGTCGGCAACTGGCCGCACGGCGAGAAGTATCGCCTGGACAAGGCTTTCCAGCTCATGCACAACATGATGGTGGCCCACGCCAAGGCTGTCGTCGCCTTCCATGAGGGCGGCTTTGAGGGCGAGATCGGCATTGTCCAGAACCTGGAGCCCAAGTATCCCCTCGACCCCAACAACGCCGCCGACTGCGAGGCAGCTCGCATGGCCGACGTCATCAACAACCGCTGGGTACTCGACGCCACCTTCCGCGGCCACTATGCAGCCGACACCATGGAGGCTGCGACCAAGCTGGCCCATATCGCCGGCGGCGAGCTCGACGTCCGCGACGAGGACATCGCCGCGCTGACCGCCGCGCTCCCCTACAACGATTGCCTGGGCGTCAACACCTACAAGTGCCAATTCCTGCGTGCCGCAGAGGGCGAAAACGACATCAACCACAATGGCACCGGCGACAAGGGATCCTCGCGCTGGTTCCTCAAGGGCGTTGGCGAGTCATGCGTGCGCGAAGGCGTACCCACCACCGATTGGGACTGGATCATCTATCCCGAGGGCCTGTACGATCTGCTGCTCCGCATTAAGAACGATTACCCCAACTACAAAAAGATCTACATCACCGAGAACGGCATGGGCTATAAGGACGACTTCGAGGCCGGCTTTATCGACGACGCCCCTCGTATCGACTACATGCGTCAGCATCTCGCGTGGATCCTCAAGGCGATTGACGGCGGCGTGAACGTCGACGGCTACTTTGTGTGGTCGCTGCAGGACCAGTTCTCCTGGACCAACGGCTATAACAAGCGCTACGGCCTGTTCTACATCGACTTTGAGACCCAGAAGCGCTATCCCAAGGCGAGCGCGTACTGGTACAAGAACGTCGCGGAGACCGGCCTGCTCATGGCCTAGTTTCCGCCGCATACCCCCTGTCGGCCGCATGCGAATCCCTCCACGGGTTCGCATGCGGCCTTTTTGTTTTTGGTGAGCCCGAGCGAATCATTCGTCTCGATCTGTAACATCTAGCAGGGATTTTCGGTCCTACCTGTTACAGATCAAGACAAACGAGCGGTCCGAACTTGAAGATCTCGATCTGTAACACGTAGCCCGGTTTTTCACGTCTACCTGTTACAGATCGAGACAAACGGGTAGCCCGAAGCAGAATATCTCGATCTGTAACATCTAACTCGGTTTTCTACTCCCAACTGTTACAGATTGAGATAATTCGACGACGCCGACGTTTTAATATACCGTGGTACAATTATGTCACGACGCAAAGGAGGTTCCCATGTCCGCTTGTGTGCCCGTCCGAGATATGAAGGATACTGCCACATTCACCGCACTTGTTGAGTCTGAGCGCGACGTTACCGTTACCAAGAACGGCTACGAGGCCATGCACTGCATCAGCAGCGACCAGTATCGCCTCATGCAAGAAGAAATCGCCAAGGCAAAACTGCTGTCTCGTATGATGTTGGCAGAAGACGAAATATCGCAAGGCGACTATAGCGACTACGACTCCTTCGCGACCGCGATACGAGACAAATATGACCTATAACGTCGTCATACTCAAAAGCGCGCGATATGAGTACGAGAGTATCGTCGGATACCTTGCCCAGATTCTCAAGAATCCGCGCGCAGCAGGCAATTTTGTCGCTGAGTTTGAATATCAGCTTGATCTGCTTCGCGAGCAGCCACTCCTACGTCCCCTCTCGCACATGCAAGAGTTGGCGGCACGTAATTACCGATCGTTTCCCGTCAACAACTACGTGTGTCTTTACAAGTTTGAGCACGAAACGATCTATATCGCCCACGTCTTTCATCAGTCACAGGACTACGCCCGCCTGGTCTAACCCACAAGCTGAATACTTGGCCCGAGCACATTTGCGCGTCAACGTGAAGCGGTAATCCCCGAGCCAGCAGGGGCAGAAGTATCGCCTGCAGTGTTAGCTAGCAAATGACCTGCGTGTGCTCCTCGATGGCGGAGCGATCCGCGGCGGCGATGCCCGGTTCGCACACCACGGCGTCCAAGCTGTCCAGGCGGCAGAAGGTGTAGAAGTCGCGCTTGCCAATCTTGCTGGAATCGGCGATCAGATAGCGCGAGTCGGCCTTGCTAAAGGCGAGCTGCTGGATACGACCCTCATCCATATTGGACGTAGACACGTCGCCATCCAGAATGCCGTTGGCGCCGATAAACGCTGCATCGATGCCCAGCGCACGCAGGGTATCCTCGGCCGTTGGTCCCACAAAAGCGGCGGTGCGGCGACGGTACATACCGCCCACGAGGCACAGGTCGCAGTCTTCGCGTGCCTCGAGCAGGCTAAAGGCCGAAAGCGAATTGGTCACATAGATGGAAGGCAGCTTGTCGGTGACTCGGAGAGCGCCAATGCGATCTCACGACGGCTGCGCTCATTGTCTCAATTAGCTACTCAACGAAATACGGCCCCGCAGCTCAATAAGCTGCGGGGCCGTACCATACACCGACGGATCAACGACGAAGTGCATCTACTATTTGGCCAGCTCCTGAACGATCCAGTCAATTGCACCTTCGGGATCGTTGGTAAGGTCAATATACTGCTTGCCCCTTGTGGTGAGCAGTTTAATTCCAAGGCGATCGGTATCGGCCTTCATAGCGTCATAGTACATGCGTGCCTGGGGCGCCAGAACAATCACGTTGTACTGATTCATCGTCTCATAGTGGCTTCCGTACGCACCGGACTGAGAAACCAGATCGATACCCTTAGCAGCGGCACCTTCGCGAAGAGCATTTGCCAAGAGAGTCGAGGTGCCGGCACCCTGGCAAAGCACAAGCACGCGGATCTGCTCCGCCTTGTCCTTTACCGCCTCGAGAGCTTTTGCGACATTTTCCTGTGCGGCAATAGCATCTGCATCCGAGGTTCCTGCAGTCTCCTTTGCAGACTCTTCCAAACAAAGCTGATGGTCATACGCCTTGCAGAACGGATAGTAAATCACAAAGTCAACGACCAACAGCACTGCCATCAATACGAGAGAACGCAGATCGAGACCCGTGGTGAGGAACGCACCAATTGGGCCGGGAAGCGCCCACGGCATGGTATACATGGGGGCGTTCATTCCAATTACGTCAATGAAAAACTTACCGATTATGGCGTTGACCATAGGAGCCGCTAGGAAGGGCACGAACATATAGGGATTGAGAACGATCGGCATACCGAAGAGAACGGGCTCGTTAACTCCAAAAATCACCGGGATAATCGATGCCTTGCCCATGGCTTTAAGCTGCTTGGAGCGCATAAACATGATCAGGATAATAGGAACGATGAACGTGCAGCCAGAACCGCCCAGACCGCCGATGAAGCTTGTAAAGTCCTGCGTGAGAGCAATTGACGGGTGTCCACCTGCTTGGAAAACCTCAAGATTGGTAACGGTATTGCCGTAGAGCGCAGCATTGATCGGACTCATGACAACCGAAGCACCGTGGATACCCATAAATTGGAAAAGCGCGACCGCGCCTTCGATAAGCGCCATGCCAGGATAGGTGTCGACCGCGGAGAACAGCGGCGAGATGAGAGCGGATACCAAATTGGCGAACGGCACAGCAAGCAGCTTGCGGCTCGCAAGATCGATAAAAGCGCACGCAAGGATCGAAAACCCAAATGCAAAGATATCGCGAAAACTCTGCGCAATAGAGCCAGGGACCTCTTTGGGAAGCTTGATCGTCACATTATGGCTAATGCACACCTTATAGATATTAACGGTCAAGAATGCGGCTACGAACGCAGCGAGAAAACCCTTGGTTCCCATATAGCCGGTTTCAAAAACAGATGTATCTGCTCCGCCAATCGAGACAACATCGTTTGTCACCGATAGCAAGAGCATGCCGCACATGGCACAAACCATGCACGAGGTGGGGTTGAGAGATTTACCCGAAGGCATGCGACGGTTCATCGACATGGCAAGTGAGCTCGCCGTGGTGCCGGCCACCATAATGCCAAGAAGTCCCATGGTATATGCATAGATTTTATTGAAGAAATCCAGCACCTCAGACGGAAGCGCGATGCCTACATAGGCAGGGAGCGTCGAAAGAAGAAGGAACAGGCTCGAGAACAGCACAATTGGCATATTCGAGAGAAAGCCATCCTTAATCGCCACCAGATAAATGTTCCTCGAGATTTTGTCGAAGAGGGGCTGGTGTTTTTCAAGGAATTTGACGATAGCGTCCATAACACATCCTTTCATGATTCCCGGGCACACAACGATTTATCCGGACTCAACCGTCGTCGTCCCCGTTTGTATCCACTTATGTAAGTGAATACGTTCTTGTGCGAAATGTAATATCATTTGCGCGATTTGTCATAACCAATTCTTTTTCCGCTTTGTCGATATGTCAAGAATTCAAATACTTATTCGGTGAACGGTAGTTGATTAATTTAAGGTTTTCCCAGCTAATGGCTATTTTTTCCGAGCAGTACAATAAGTTTGCAACCGTTCACCGATTGGATATAACATATTGAATATATTGTTGTAACAATATTAGAGACAATGTCACAAGCCTGTCGTTCTAGTCAAAGGAAGTAACAATGCCCAAACGATTACTGAACATGTCCGCATCCGATTTTGCCGCCACGTCACCCATGGATCTAAAACAGGCAATTCTGGCTTCCGAGGGACGTACCATCATGGCGGAAAACGTACCCTCTTCCCAATTTCTCGGCGGCGTTACTAATGCAGAAATCGAACGTGCCGCAGGTGCCGACCTGCTTCTGTTTAACGCGCTCGATGTGTTCGATCCAGTTATTGCCGGTATTCCAGATGATCTCAATGAAAACCCGGTCACTTGGGTGAAGCGAGCATGCGGAAGGCCCATTGGCGTCAATCTGGAGCCAGTTGATAACGAGGCAGAGATGTCTGAATCCCGAACGGAAATCCCCATGGGTCGTCGCGTCTCTCCCAAGACCTTAGAAAAGGCTAACGAACTCGGATTTGATTTTATCTGCCTGACGGGCAACCCTGGAACCGGCGTCTCCAACGATGCAATCGCCCATTCGATTAAACTCTCCAAAGAGCATTTCAATGGCCTGGTCATAGCCGGAAAAATGCATGGAGCGGGCGTTGCGGAACCTGTCATGACACTCGAAATAGCGCGCAAGTTTGTTGATCTCGGCGTCGATATCCTTCTCGTGCCAGCCCCCTACACTGTCCCTTGCTTCCAAGAAGCAGACCTGCGCGCCATCGTAGACTTTGTACGATCACACAACGTAGGCAAGTCAATTGAAGATAAGGTTCTCGTCATGGCGGCGAACGGGACCAGTCAAGACTCCTGCGACAGCGAGACCATTAAGAAAATAGGCCTTGCAGCAAAAGCCGCTGGCGCTGACCTCCAACATATCGGGGACTCCATGAACGGTATTTGTCTGCCCCAGAATATCTTCACGCTTGGACAAGCCCTTCGTGGATACAGGCATCAGATCGTCATGCTGAGCCGCTCTGTGATACGTTAAGGTTACCTTGCCCACGTTACATCCCGACTGAGGCAACCATCAGGTATAACCAACATGCAAACTGAGGCTCTAATGCTCGATACACACGAAAAACGGCCACTCTATTTACAGCTCACCGACGCGCTGCTCAAGCAGATCGTCGATGAATATCAAGCAGACGATAAACTTCCAACAGAAATGGAACTCTGCGACGAATACGCCGTAAGCAGAACAACCGTCCGACTTGCCATGAGTGAGCTGGAGCGTCGTGGAAGTATCTATCGAATCCAAGGTAAGGGATCGTTTGTTGCACCGAAACGCGTTAGCGAGCTCAATTCACTTTTAGACTTTGACTTTGCAAGCCATTGCGATGGCGTTGATCCGGATGCCATCACCAAACATTTCGGCGGCCTCACATCAGGTCGTCCAATTTCCGTAATGATGCTCCAACAATTTGGATGTCAAAGTCGCGATGAAATTCAGCGTCTTGAATTGACCTACGAACTTGAAGGCAGCTTCATAGGCGCTGATACGTTTTTCATTTCAAAGTCGCGCGTTCCGAATAACCAGTTAGATTTTCAGGCATTTAGCAGAATCATGGACGACTTGTCCAAGTCTATCCAATCTGTTAGGGAAAGCTATAGAGCACGTCAGCTTAGCGATTCCGAAGCCAGTAATTATGGTGTTGCAAAACTTCCGGTCATCGAACTGACTCATTATGCTTACGACTCCGGAGGCAAACTAATCTCAATTGTCTGCCGCACCGTCTTAACTGGGCGGGTCCCTTATCAAAACTTTATTTTCAAGTCCTAATGTTCTTTTTCTTTTGTCTCGATCTGTAACACGTAGCCGAGTTTTTAAGTCCTAACCGTTACAGATCGAGACAAACAAGGTAGACCCCACCGAATTGTCTCAATCTGTAACACTAAGACCGGTTTTGGACGTCTAGATGTCACAGGTTGAGACGATTTGATAGTGGAGTCCTCATTTGCGCGTCATATCGCGTAGCGCTGACGCGCTGGTTTCCACAATGACAGGAGGTAAAAGTCCTCCCGCATCGCCCGTTGGCAATCCCGTAGCGCTAGCTAGCAAATGACCTGCGTATGCTCCTCGATGGCGGCACGATCTTCGGCGGCGATGCCCGGCTCGCACACCACGGCGTCCAGGCTGTCCAGACGGCAGAAGGTGTAGAAGTCGCGCTTGCCAATCTTGCTGGAATCGGCGATCAGATAGCGCGAGTCGGCCTTGCTAAAGGCGAGCTGCTGGATGCGGCCCTCTTCCATGTTAGACGTAGACACGTCGCCGTCCAAAATGCCGTTTGCGCCGATAAAGGCTGCGTCGATTCCCAGCGCGCGCAAGGTGTCCTCGGCCGTGGGGCCCACAAAGGCGGCAGTGCGGCGACGGTACACGCCGCCCACGAGGCACAGTTCGCAGTCTTCGCGCGCCTCGAGCAGGTTAAACACCGAAAGCGAATTGGTCACAATGCGCAGGCGAAACGCCGGCAGCATCGAGGCCATCTGCTCAACCGTGGTGCCCGTGCCCAAAAAGATGGTCGAGCCTTCCTCGATAAGCTCCACAGAACGGCGCGCAATCTGCAACTTTTCCTCGGCATGTTTCGTGCGCTTCTCGCTGTGCGAATACTCATGGCGCAGCATAGCGTGTGGACGGCTCTGCGCACTGCGGGCTCCGCCGTGCACGCGCTCGATCTCGCCCAGGCTCGCAAGCTCCTCAAGGTCACGGCGGATCGTCATATCCGAGACACCTAACGCATCCGAAATCTCCTTGACCGAGACCGTTCCCTGTTCCTCGAGCAGCTGCCGAACCTTATCCTGTCGCTCCGCTTTAATCACGATGAGTCCTCGCTGTTCCACGCTCACGTCAATTCAAACAATAACGAACAAATTGTATCAGACTCGCGCGCGTCAGAAATGAACGCCCGCACAGCTCCAATCATCACTTTTTTGAGAAAAATACCCCCTGCTTTAGTGGGGTGTAGTGATAATCTTGCCTGTTCGCGCTACAGTTTGTCGGTAATACCTCGATGTTAGGAACCAAATGATCACTTCCGAGCTTTTCGGCACCGCGCCGTGCGGTACCCCCGTTCATCGTTACACCCTCAACGGGCCCGAGATCTGCGTTCGCATTATGGACTATGGCGCCACCGTGCTGGGTATCGATGTGCCCGACATTCCCGGCAACGTGCGCGATGTGGTACTGGGCTTCGATAAGCTCGAGGATTACTTTGACAACCCCGCCTGCTTTGGCGCGACCATCGGCCCCGTGGCAAACCGCACCGCGGGCGCCACGATCACCATCGACGGCACGGACTGGCACATGCCGGCCAACGAAGGCGTCAACAACCTGCACAGCGATCTTGAGCATGGTCTGCACAAGCGCGTATGGGACGTTGAGCTCGACGAGACTCACAACGCCGTGCGCATGACCACCTCGCTTAAGGATGGCGAGCTGGGCCTGCCCGGCAACCGAACCTTTACGGCTGTGTTTACCGTTACGCGCACCGGCGTCTTCCGCATCGAGTATGGTTGCGAGAGCGACCGCGCCACCTACGTGTCCATGACCAACCACACGTACTTTAACCTTGCCGGCCATAACGCCGGCAAGGACTGTGAGCACTTCTTTATCGCCAACGCTGCCCACTACTTGCCCATTAACGAGCAGAACATCCCCACCGGCGAAATCGCTCCGGTCGAGGGAACACCGTTTGACTTTCGCGAGCTGCGCCCCGTCGCACCCGGCATGGAGGCCGACGACCCGCAGATTAAGCAGGCCCGTGGCTACGATCACTGCCTGTGCATCGATGGCTATCAGTACGGCCGCAACCTGCGTCGCGCCCTACATGTCGAGGAGATGTGGACCGGTCGTGAGCTGGACTACTACACCACCGCCCCGGGTGTGCAGCTCTACACCGGCAACTGGCTGGGCGACGAGCACGCCAAGGACGATGCCAACTATGGCTGGGGCGCCGGCTTTGCCCTCGAGGCCGAGATGTACCCCGACACGCCGCACCAGCCGCTGTTCCCGCAGGGCATTGTTGGTCCGGGTCACCCCTACAGCAATGTGATCGAGTACCACTTTATGAGGCACTAAACTCACAACGCGACATATCACACAGCAACGCCCGCCGGCACACCGCCGACGGGCGCTGCTTCATGCCTAAATCCTTCTTTTCGATGCCACCGAATTGGTGGCATAACAATACTATGCCGAATTACTACGATGAACCCACTATGTCCGACCACGCGCTGGTTTATAAAAAATTAGCAACTCGTCTACCTGCGGTTTTATTCTCTGCAAATTTGGCATGCTCGGCGATAAGCAATTCATCGTAGTAAACCGGCATAGTTTTGGCGGACAGCGCCACACAGATCCCCTACGAAGGCAAAATGACCCGTTTTCCTCCGTCCCCAAGGGATCAGTTGAACAGATTGCCGATGGGATCGGGGGCGGAACTGGGGAGATGGCGGATTTCTAGCTCTATACCGAGCTTTTGCAACTCTTTGAAGGCGGCGATGTCTGTATCGCCTACGGCAACGGCAGGCGTTGCAAAGCGCTTGCCCTCCCCCGCCCGCATATGGCCGATACTAATCTTGGTTATTGGCACACCGCCCTTAACCAGCGCGAGCGCATCGGAGGGTGAGGCCACCATGATCAGAATCCATTGACGCGGCGTTGCGGTATGAATGATGTCGATGGCCTTTTGTACCGAGAAAAACCGCGTCCAAACGCCTTCTGGCGCCGCCACCCTCATGGGTGCCCATTGGCGCGAATCTGCCGCGATCTCATCGTTGACGATTAGGACAAGGTTGGAACCCACGGCTTCGTTCCACAGCTCAACGTCTTGTCCGTAAATGAAACGGTCGTCGATACGTGTGAGAAGGATCTTGGGTTGAGCCATGGCTGCCCCATTCTGTTTGAGACCCATACGAGCGGGACGTCGACCACCAACTCAACAGCTGGTCAAGCGCCAGATGGACGCCGCAGACATCACGCCTCCAATATTAGTGCATTTAAAGTGAGAAAAGCCGTCAGAACACTTGCGCGGATTTGCGATGTCCCGTATCATAGACAGCCGTGGACGCCTCAGTTGCGTCACCACATGGTCGCCAGCGTAGCTCAGTTGGTAGAGCACCGCTCTCGTAAAGCGGGGGTCACCGGTTCGAGCCCGGTCGCTGGCTCCATTGCACAAGATAGTCGCCTTCGGGCGGCTTTTTTGTTGCCGTTTTCGGGCGCGCATCCGCCAATCCAAGCACAACGCCGCCGGAAACTCCCCTACTCAACAAAAGCCCCGCCAACCGCAATCCCCAAAGGAACCGCGTTCAGCGGGGCCCAAGCGAGCTCCCCCAAGGGATAACGCTCGCAACACGAACAGCTCAGCCGAGCAGCGCGCTACTCCTCCCAGTAAGCATCTGCAAGCAGCTTAAAGCAAATCTTCTTGACCGGCTGCGCGCCATCGCCCGGGAACTCGAGCGTGGGCATGTGAGGCTCGCCGGCAACAAACAGCGCAAACTTGTCGTCAGCAAGATCGCCAGCGATCGAGGCGTCGGAATCGACCAGATCGTAGTCGTCCTTCTCGTCGAACTCCTGGACCAGCGTCAGGCTGCCCGTGGCAACCTTAAAGGCCTCGCGACCCTCGACGTCAATCTGCAGGTCGTGATAGCGCTGATGCGTCTCATAGTGAGCCTCGGCTTCGGGACGCGTCGTGGGAGCCATGACGTTCGCAAAGACCTTGTCGCCCAGAATCGGATGGCTGCCGACCTCGAGCTTCGCCGGATCGTTCTCCTCGAGCCAATCGATCAGCACGTCGAGGCCCTTGAGCATTCCACGGTACTCCTCGATATCGCCCAATGCACCGTAAATCATCTAAATCCCCTCTCGGATCGTTTCTTTGGCGGCTACTCGGCAAACGCATTACCGACGCTGTTGCCACCCACATGCGTCTCGACCAGGGTAAGGTCGGGATTGAACACGACGGTGTCGGCGTCGCGCCCCGGCATAATGCTACTGCACTTGTCGTCGACATGAGCTAGCAACCGATGCCGGGGCCGCAGCACAAGCTCCTACAGCTCGGTCACGACAACGCCGTTGTAAACCTCGTCCCAACGATCCATAACCAAGTGGCCAGTCATGGGATCCATGGCATTGAGCTTGCCGCAGGTGTTGGCGGTACGCAGCACCGTCTCGTCGTCGGCGCCGGCAGCAATCGCATGTGCGAAGCCGGCAATGGTCGAATCGCCAGAGCCCGTAGCGTTAACGGCGGGGATATCGGGGGTCTTGGCGCGGAACGCACGGCCGTTATGGAAACCAACGGAGCCGGCAGCGCCCATGGATACGACGACCCAGGGGATATCGGAGAAGCGGGCGTCAGAGGCGAGCGCGGAACGGAGCTCGTCCACATCGTCGGTGGTAAAGCTCGTGCCCAGAAGGCCGTTAATTTCGGTCAGGTTAGGCTTAACCAGCTCAGGCTTGACCTCGGACTTGAGCGCAGCCTCAAGCGAGGCACCCGAGGTATCGAGCAGCACCTTGGCGCCGGCGTTCTCGGCAATGCCCGTGATCTTGGCATAGTAGTCCGCCTCGACGCCGCGGGGCAGCGAACCCGAGATGGTAACGACATCGGCCTTGCTCGCAAGCTCGGCGAACTTGGCGGTAAAGGCATCGAGCTCCTCGGGGGCAATCGTCGGGCCGCTCTCGAGCAGCTCGGTCTGGTTGCCGGCATGAAGGATATTGAGGCAGATGCGGGTCTCGCCCTTGATGGGCACAAAATCATTCTTAATGCCGTTGGCATCCATGAGCTCGGCCATATAGGCGCCCATATGACCACCAAGCAGGCCGGTTGCCACGACATCGTCACCCAGCTGACCCAGGACGCGGGCCACGTTGAGGCCCTTACCGCCGGCGGTCTTTTCGGGCGTCACGCGGTTGACGTCGTCGATAATGAGCTCATCGAGCTGATAGCGCGTATCGACGGACGGGTTCATCGTAACGGTGAGGATCATTTCTAGCTCCTTATCTCGCAGGCTCCTTATGCCTTGCAAAACGAATTGGCTACATGCGACTACAGAATCTCGATTGTGAACGAGCGCACGATGGTTTCTTTGGGCTTGGCGATAAGGCAGCCGCGCTTGTGCTCAAGCACGTCATCCTCATCGGAACAGGTCGAGAGGCCGCCCCAGGGTTCAACTGCCACAAAATCACCCTCGGGCTTGCTCCACACAATGAGGTACGGGAAGCCCTCAAAGCTCAGGCGAACGCCCTTGTCCTCGCCCTTTTTGGAAAGCGTGACCTGACGGCTCTCGAGCACGTCAAAGATGGTCTCCGCAAAATCGAAGAGCTCATGCGACAAAGGCAGCGTCTTTCCCACCATGGGGTTCTTGGAGCGCCTGTCCACATCAATCAATCCGGTCGAGGGAACGGCGGTGCAGAGCTCCGCAGCCTCGTCTTTCTCAAAACGCAACTCGTAGTCCGTATAGGACTCGCCCTCGTCGAGCGGACACCTAAAGCCGGGGTGTCCACCGATAAAGAAAGGCATGTCCTCGGTGCCCTCGTTGGTAACCTCATAGGAGACACGCACGGCGGCGTCCTCGAGCGTATAGCGGGCGACAAGTTTAAACGGATACGGATAATCGCTCAGCAGCGCGGCGTTATCCTCGGATGCCAGGCACATAGCCAGCTCGTTTGTGCTTTGGCTCAACAGCTTCCACTCCTGCTTGCGCGCAAAGCCGTGGCGGGCGAGCTTCACATGATGTCCGGCAAACGTCATGGCGCTGTTATCGCGCAAACCTCCGCAAATCGGGAAGCAAATCGGTGCCTGGCCGGACCACACGGCGGGATCGCCCTGCCACAAGTACTCGCGACCTCCAGCCTCAATCGAGGTAAACGAGCCGCCGGCCGTGGAGACCTTGATAGAAATCGAATCGTTGGAGAGAGCGTATTCCATTGTCCATCCTTTCGAACAACTGCTTTTTGCTCACAAGAACCCGTCTCGGCCCTGACCAAAGGACAAACCCGCACGTTCATCGATGCGTCCGGTTTCCCAGGCATGCAACGGGGTACCATACAGACATTGATGCAATTACAGCTGAAAGGCCTTCTTATGCGAACCATCATCCTTTATGCCTCACGCCACCACGGCAATACGAAAAAGCTCGTGGACGCCATCGTTGAGGCACACCCCGAAATCGATACCCTCGACGTGAAGTCACTAGGTAAAAACGAGTACCCCGACCTGCACGAATACCATCTGATCGGTGTCGCCACGGGCATCTATTACTCCGAGATCGACAAAGATATGGCGCGCGTGCTCACGAACGTGCTGCAGCCGCAGGACAAGGTGTTTGGCCTTATGACCTACGGTGGCAAAAACAAGTGGTACGGCAAGGATATCGATGGCATCTGCCGCATGAGGCAGGCCATCTTTATGGGTGTCTACGGCTGCCCCGGATTTGACACGTGGGGTCCGTTCAAGATTACCGGCGGCGTCCAGAAGGGACACCCGACCGCTGAGGAAATTAAGGGCGCCGTCGACTTCTTCGACAAGATCGAAGACGAGTATGGCGACATCATCGTCGAAGAGTACGCCAAGCGCGAGAAGCGTCTAGCATACGAAAAGGAGCATCCCGCGGGGGGTCTTGTGGCCGGCGTCAAGCGCACGGCAAAGAAGATCGCTAACAAGCTGTAACTGTTAAGGTGCTTTTGAGCGTTTAACCCATACGGCGGGTCCGAGCAGATTCGGGCCCGCCGTCTTTTTCTATCGTTACTCGGTAAAGGCGTTGCCGCCGCTCTGGCCGCCAACATACGTCTCGACGAGGGTGAGCTCATGGTCGAACACGACAAAGTCGGCGTCGCGACCCGGCATGATGCTGCCGCACTTATCCTCGATGTGCGCGGAGCGTGCCGGCACCTCAGTTGCCATGCGAATGGCGATATCGGCGCTGGCGATGCCCCAGTCGACGATGTTCTTGACGCCCTGGGCAAGCGTGAGCACCGAGCCGGCAATGCTCTTGCCGTCGGCGAGCCAGCACAGGTTGTCCTTCATGATGACGTCCATGCCGCCACTAGTGTAGCTGCCCTCGGGCATGCCGCCGCAACCCAGGCAGTCGGTGATGAGTACCGTGTGCTGCCAGCCCTTTGCCTGCAGCAGCGCCTTGATGGCGGCAGGGTTTACGTGCTTGCCGTCACAGATGATCTCGGCGTAGGTCTCGGGCGTGGACATGGCAGCACCCACGACACCGGGCTCACGGTGATGCAGACCGCGCTGGCCGTTATAGGTATGCGTAAAGCAGCTGGCACCGGCATTGATAGCGGCGATGCACTCATCGTAGGTGGCGTCGGAGTGACCGATGCTGGTCACCACGCCCTTGGCGTTCAGAGCAGCCGCATAAGCAGCGGCACCGTCGCGCTCGGCGGCCATGGCGCTCTTAACGATGCGACCGCCCGCAGCCTCCTGCCACTGGTCGAAAACCTCCTCGGAGGGGTCAATCAGGTAAGCGGGGTTCTGCGCGCCCACGTGCTTCATGGTAAAGAAGGGGCCCTCCAGGTAGATGCCCTGAATGCGGGCACCGCAGAAGTCGGGGCCGCGGCCCTCGTCCGCCTTGGCGATAGCAGCGCAAGCGTCCTTGATCTGTTCGACGCCATCGGTGAACGTCGTGGGCAGCCAGCTGGTGGTACCGCGACGGGCGAGCTCGGTCGAGCTGATATCAATGCCCTCGGGATCGTTATCGGTAGTCGAGTGGTTATAGAAGCCATGGATGTGGGTATCGACCATACCCGGTGCGATCCACGATCCCGTGTAGTCCTTAATCTCGCAAGAGGGCTCGTCGGCCTGCCAGGCGCCAAAAACGCCATCCTCGACCATAAGATAGCCGCCCAGTTGCGGGCCCGCCGGCAAGAAGAACTTGTCAGCCTTAATTGCGTACGTGCTCATATGCACTCCTCGCTTCTAAAGCAGTTGACTGTGGTGATGCTTATACCCAGCTCACGTAAAACAAAAAGCGCCCGCCCGCCGTTATGAGCGGACGGGCGCCCTTACAGGGGGACGCGATTAAGCGGTGAAGGGGTGAATCGTCACGCCCTTAACCACGCGGTTGACCGTGCCGGTGGGGCTCGGCGTATCGGGCGTGTTGCCCACGCGCACGGAGTTGAGCAGGCTGATAGCCTGGGCAAACATCACGAACGGCAGGGCAAGGTAGCCCTCGGGAAGCGCCTCGTAGCCCTTAAAGGTGAAGGACTCGCCCTCGTAGACGGTAGCGCCATCCTGCTGAACGGCAACGGTGTGCTGAGCGATCTTGTCGCCACCGATCTCGTTGAGGATGTCGATGTCGTACTGACGGGTGTAGGCGTCGTTGTTGACGAACACGAAGACGAGCGTCTTATCGTCGACGAAGGACTTAGGTCCATGACGATAGCCCATGGAGGTGTCGTAGGAAGTAGCGACCAGACCGTGAGCGAGCTCGAGGATCTTGAGCTGGCTCTCCTGGGCAAGGCCACCGAAGGAGCCAGAACCCAAGTAGGTCACGCGGTTGAAGTCGCCAGCCAGGTAATCGGCGATCTCGGGCTCACGGGAGATGACCTCCTCGCCCATCTTGGCAATCGTCTCGACCCACTCGGCCTTCTGCTCATCAGAGGCAGTGTCGAAAATAAGGGTAGAGAGCAGGGTCATGCAGGAATAAGAACCGGTCATGGCGAAGCCCTTGTCGTTGGCGCGCGGAATGAGCAGCGTCAGCGCGTTGGGATCATCGGCAGACTCGACGGCGAGCTTGCCCTCGGGAGCGCAGGTGATGTTGAGGAACTTGACGTTGTGGACGAGCTCCTTGGCAACGGCAACGGCGGCAAGGCTCTCGGGGCTGTTGCCAGAGCGGGCGAAGGAAACCACGAGCGTGGGATCCTCGGCGCGCAGGAAGTCGCGCGGGGCGCTCACGATGTCGGTCGTGGCGATGGGCTTAAAGTCGTAGAGATCAGTGTTGCCAGCGTGACGCAGGTACGGGGCGCAGGTATCGCCAACGTAGTCGGACGTACCGGCACCGGTGAAGACAACGGACAGACGACCCTCGCCCATAGCGCGAGCCTCGGCCAGGAAGGCCTCGATGGCCTCCTTGTTCTCGCGATAGATGTTGAGCGTATCACGCCAAAGCTCGGGCTGCTGAGCAATCTCGGCCGTGGTGATCTGGGCGCCGAGCTCGGTGAGCTCCTCGACACTCTTCTCGAACATTTCTAATACCTCTCTCTAGAAGTAATCCTCTGACGTGCAATTATACACTTCGGTTGGTTATCTGGTAGTAACCAGTTAAATGCAAAGAATCATCATATGGAAACGATGCGAACACTAGTCGCTACGCTGGTGGTAAACCTTGTATTTAAACTGATCGGCACGAGCAACCGAGAGTGTGTACTCCACAACCTCGTTTGACTCGTTATACGTAGTCCTGACCAAATCGAGCACAGGCGAGCCCTCGACAATTCCCAAAAGGTGGGCGTCGGTGGGACGGGCTATGCTCGCATAGAACTCCTCTTCGGCCACGCGTATCTTTTGCTGAAAGTCTTGCTCAATCACATCGTAAAGCGGCTTACGCTCCAGTAGCGGTCGCTTTAGGGACAGAAATTGACGAACCGGTAGATAGCTGCGTTCGACCATCATGGGCATGTTGTCGGCAGAACGAAGGCGCTTAAGCTTAAAAATGCGATCACCGATACGCAATCCCATATGCTCGGCCAGATTTTTATCGGCCTCCATCTCGCAAAACTCGAGAATCGTGGTCTCGGGGTCGCGACCCATCGCGCGCATCTGCTCGGTAAAGCTGTAGGACTGCATAAGATTGGTTGCTTTTGCCGAACGGTCGGTCACAAAGGTACCGCGACCGTGCTGCCGAACCACCAGTCCTAAACGCTCCAGTTCCTGCAGAGCCAGGCGTACCGTAGTGCGCGAGAGACCATAGCGCTCCGAAAGTTCGCGCTCGGAAGGAATCATGTCACCGGCGCGATATTCATGGTCGATCTTTTCGGTCAGAATATCGACCAGCTGATCGTACAGCGGTTGCTTACGCGCTCCGATCGCCATCCTATCCTCCCTTTTGCTCGAATTCGGCTAACTACCTAGGGTGTTTAGCATTATCTGTCTGCCACACCCGAATCATCAAGAAAACAAAAGCCGCGCGCTCTTTCGAGCACGCGGCTTTTAACATACACATGGCTTAAGGGGTCGGGGCGTGAGCCGCGTAGGGACACACCCCTCAAGCTAGAGCCTTACCAGATGCTCGGCCAGAGACCAAGCGGGCCAGCGCCCAGGATGCCAAGGACGAAGAGCAGGAGAATGCCCTTGGTCGGGGTCCAGCTGTGCTTAGCGAACATGTAGTAAAGCAGCAGCGTAAGCATAAGCGGGACGAGCTTCGGAACGATGGTGTTGAGGGTGTCGGCAACAGAGAAGTTGACCGGATCCTCGGTGACGGTAGCGTAGGTCACGGACTCCATGCCGTTGCCCAGATCGGCGACGCCGCACTTGACCTCGTTGCCGTCGGCATCGGTGGCGGTGCGGGCGATGCCGTCCTCATCGGTCATGGCGATGGTACCGGCCTCAGCGGTCTCGGTATCGATGCCCTCCATACCGGTGAAGTTCTCGGCCTCCTTCTCGGAGACGATCACGGTAGTAGGGGCAAGGCCACGGGTGGTGCCGTTGGGGATCTGGAGGTTGATCTGGGTGCCACCCATGGTGACGACCAGGCAACCGACGACGAAGACGCCCATGATGGAAGCGGCACGCGTGAAGGCCTGCATATTGGCGGTCAGAGCATCAATAGCGCTGGTGCCAAGCTTGTAGGACCAGTTCATGAGCCAGAAGCGCAGAGCGAACTGGACGGCGTTGAAGATCACCAGGAAGATGATCGGCGCAGCGGCGTTGCCGTTGATGGCCATGTTGGAGGTGATGCCGGCCGTGATAGGCACGAGCGTCAGCCAGAACAGGGCGTCACCGATACCACCGAGCGGGCCCATTGCGGCGACGCGGACGGCGCGGATCGTGGGGATGTCAACCTTGTTCTGCTCGAGCGAAAGCACGATGCCCATAACAAAGGTGACGAGGAACGGGTGGGTGTTGAAGAACTCCAGGTTATGGCTCATGGAAGCCGCGAGGTCGTTCTTGTTGGTGTGGATCTTCTCCAGACCGGGGATGATGGAGTAAAGCCAGCCAGCGGCCTGCATGCGCTCGTAGTTGAACGATGCCTGCAGGAAGCAGGAGCGCCAAGCCATCTTGTTGAGGGTCTTCTGGTCGAGCTGCGGAGCAGGAGTGAGATCCTCGTAGTGCTCCGGGATCACATACTCATTAGATGCCATCTTCGAAGTCACCTCCGTCAGAAACAGCTGCACCCTTCAGCTCGGTCTGCTGCTGGAAGTCCCAGAAAGCGATGCCGAAGCCGATGAGAGCGAGGATGAGCAGAGCAGGGGTTGCCAGCGAATCGTTGGCAACGGTGATGAGCGCGAGGCCGAAGCCCATGAGGAAGAAGCCCCACATATCGCGGTTCATCATAACCTTGAGCAGGACGGCGAAGCCGACGAAGCGCATCATGCCGCCTGCAGCGGACAGACCGGTCTGCAGCCACGTCGGGATGGCAGAAGCGATGGTCTGACCGATGGTAGCGCCAGCGATGAAGAACAGGGTGACGACGACAGCGAAGATCAGGCCGAGCAGAGCCATGGCGAAGTAGTTCAGGCGCTCGATGCCCTTGGTGTCCGCGTTGTGAGCCATGTTATCGGCCGTGGACATAAGCGGGGACATAAGCGTGAAGACCAGGGTAACGCCAAGCTGGCCAAGCAGAGCGAACGGAATGGCGAGGCCGACTGCCGCGTTGGGCTCGAGGCCCGTGGCGATAGCGAGAATGGCTGCCATGATGCCGCCGATGACGGCGTTAGGCGGCTGAGCGCCTCCGATCGGCATGTTGCCGATCGTCATGAGCTGATAGGTACCACCCACGAGAAGACCGGTGTTGAGGTCGCCAAGGATAAGACCGATGACGGCGCCGGTGACGATGGGCTGATAGAGAGACTCGAGGAAGTCAAACTGGTCGATTGCCGCGATGAACGTAACAACGAAGACCAGAGCGATCTGGATGATCGAGTATTCCATCTTGCTCCTCCTTTCAAAATGTATGTACGCACTTTGGATTTCACGTACAGAACGTCAGGGTTTCACTCCTGACAACGTGGATCACGAGGATTACGAGAAGAGCTTGCTCGTGTCCTCAACAGGCGTGCTCGGAACGCGCCTGATCTCCAACTCCACCCCCAATTCCTGCAGCTCTTTAAACGCAGCGACATCCTCGTCGTTAACTGCGACGGAGGTGGCGACTTGGCGCTTTCCTTCCGACATGTGCATGTTGCCGATGTTTACCTTCTTTATAGGCACACCGCCCTTGACGAGCGTAAGCACGTCTTCCGGTGTTTCGGCCACGATGAAGATCTTCTGGCGCGGGCTCGCCTTGCCAATGACGTCGATGGTCTTCTGCAGAGAGAAGAAACGCGTAGCGACGCCGGCGGGAGCGGCCATCTTCATGAGGTTCTGGCGCATGGTGTTGGTCGCCACGTCGTCGTTGGCGACGAGGATGAGGTTGGAGCCCAGAGTGGAGTTCCACTGGGTGGCAACCTGACCATGAACCAGTCGGTTATCGATGCGGGTAAGAAGAATGTTGGGTTCTGCCATGTTGATCAGCTTCCTTTCGTTATTTGCTGACGACAGTTACTTGATCTCCTGAATCGCGTAACGCGAAACGTCTACGACGGCTCCGGATCGGACTTTGATCTGGACCTTTTCGCCTTCGATGCCTTTTACGGTTCCGTAGATACCGCCGGCGAAAAGAACCTCCTGACCCGGCTTGAGCTCGGTATGCAGCTCCTTGAAGTACTTCTGCTTCTTCTTCATGTTGATTTGCGACCAGATGGTGTAAATCAAGCCCATGATGACAAGCAGGCCCAAAAGAGCGATCGAGGAGCTCAAGACGCTGGCTCCGAAATCGGCCATTAGATGCCGTCCTCGTCGCCGAAGATATCCTCTTCCTCGGCACCAGCAACGGATGCGACCGTCTGGGCGGTGATGCCCGTCTGGCCAACGGTCACTGCCTGCTCGCCAAGCTCGGCAAGCGTGGCATTGCCGCGGAGGAACAGAAGCTCAATAACCATGGGAAGGTTGGTGCCAGTCAGAACCTCGACGTTGTCGACATCCTGGGCAATCATCATCGACTGGTTGAACGGGGTGCCGCCAAGCAGGTCGGTAAAGACGAGCACGCCATCGCACTCCTCGCGCATGGCGGTAATAGCGGCGCGGAGATCCTCACCGTAGGAAGCAGCCTGGTCGCCCTCAAAAGGAACGACGGTAAAAGCGGGCTGGTCGCCGGCAACCATAGCGATAGCGCTAGCTAGGCCGGGTGCGAACTGTCCATGACCGGTAAGAATAAAGCCAACCATTCAAATTTCCCTTCCGAAGGTGTGTACAATCTGAGTCCGATGATTTTCGGAAGCCAGCGGGCGCTCGCCCTTAAAGCTTCTTAGAAAGCGTTCTTTGAAGACCAGTGGTTTCTAAACTGGTAGTAACCACGTGACGTGTTGTTGTCACTATATCACCCCAGAAGAGGTCGCTTTCGTTGATTCATACGGTAAAACGTTTTTGCACCGCTCACGGTGATATTTCGACCGTTTACCGGTCGTTAACACTTCTACCTGCGTTTTGAAACCGTTTCGAAATGCTTTGGCAAAAGATCGGAACTTTTCCTGTCCCTAAACAACGCAGGGCGGCTAAAAATAGCGTGTAGAAAAATTGCAGGTCATTGTGAAGATATGTGAATTGGTCTTTTTGACTTAATACCAGTTAGAACCAGTTTTGAGATTATCGGTGAACGGTAGTTTTCGACCGTTCACCGGTTACTTGCAATCGTTTGCAGTTGTTTTCCCATATGAATTAGGGAAACACAATGGAGCGCTTGCGCGATCAAGGGAAGTTTTGACATTTGTCCTCATCCCCGCGCCAAACTCCGACACCCAAAACGAGCTAATAGTTCATGCTAATCGTTTTCAATCATTACTTACTCAGAATACGTAATTATTTATCGTTTATCGTTAATTCTGATATGATACATGTATCAACCAAATCGCCGATTGGAGGGGTTATGGTCCATCGAAACGCATCTATATCGAATGAAACCATCAGCCGCGAACAGACGATAGCCAAACTGAGGAAGCTCGCTCGCATCTGCAAATGGGCCACGATCTGCATTACCACCGCGCTCGCTCTGGGACTCCTCGCAGTCATTGCGATTGACCTTCTACTCATATTTCCTGGCCTCTCCCAAGGGTCATGTCTCCAATCCGTAGAACTTCAAGCCGGCGAAGGGCCGTGCCTGGCTATCGTCGGTACCGATGCGCAGGCCCCACTTATGCTCGTCGCACACGATGGTCACACTGCCATAGGAAGCCTCTTGATGACATGTCTCGCGCTTGCCATCGCGATAAGCGTGCACAGGCTTTTCTTCAACATTGAAAAGAAAGGCAGACCCTTTGACCTCGAATGCAACCAGACGCTTCGTCGAGTAGGACATTTATTCCTTATCGGCGGCGTTGCCGTGAGGCTTCTTGGTGCCGTAATCACGGGATTGATACTCTCAGGATTTGGCGGCAGCTTTACGGATGCGTTCGTCGGCCAGTTATTCGAGCCCTCCATGCTCTTTGCAGGCCTGATTATTTGCCTGATTGCCAGTATCTTCCGCTACGGGTATATCCTGCAAAAACAAGATGACGAGTTGCTCTAGGGGGAATCCATGATTATTCTGCGGCTTGACCGCATGCTCGCCGAACGCAAGATCTCATCCAAAGAACTTGCGGAACGCGTGGGCATCTCCCAAGTCAATATGTCGCGCATAAAGACTGGCAAGGTTTCTGCCATACGTTTTTCAACTCTTGACGCGATATGTCGGGCACTCGACTGCCAACCGGGCGATGTACTGGAATATATATCCGACGATGAAGCCGATAGCCTTTTTGGACTTAAAGATGAATAGCCATAATTAAGCCGCCAATCACGCCCTCAACGCAAAAAGTCCGCCAGAACGACTTCCGTACTGGCGGACTTTCTGCTGTCTATCGGCTAGATGCTCGATGAGCCGTGCGACTCTTTACGCAAACAGGCCGTAGATGCTGATGTTGGCCTTGGCGTAGAGGCCGTTAGCATACTCGGTCCACTTGGAGCTGGCGCTCGAAGCCTGCGAAGAGTACTGCTGGTAAGCAGTGTAGTAGGCGGTCATGGCCTGCTTATAGGTGGCGCTATCGGCCGTAAAGGCATCGTCGGCAAAGGCCTTAGCGTAGGTGCCGTTCTCGTCCTTCCAGGTACCCTTCGAGCTATCCCACTCGTCGCCGGCAAGGTTGACGATGTAGTCGGCGTAATCCTTGCTCGCGGTGTCCTCATTGCCGTCAGAAGGCTCGGTCGGAGCGGTCGGCATGCTTGCGGAGCTATCGCCCACCTTCTTCTTGTAGAGCTTCTGCAGCGTCGCGGACTGGCGGACGATCTGTTTGGCCTGGTCCTTGGACACGCCATACTGCGTGGCCATGGTCTTGTAGTCCGAAGTACCGATGGAATCCTCGGCGTACTGCTTCATTTCCTTGGAAGAGACGGCAATGCCCTCGTCCTCGGCAGCGTCGAGCAGGATCTTGTTGCGCACGTAGGACAGGATGACGTCGGCAGAAGGAGCGGTGTAGTTGCCATCGCTATCCTTGACGGTGTCGAGGCTGTACTGGCTCTCGATGGCCTCGCGCGCGGTGATGTCGCTCTTCTTGCCGTTGTAGCTGTAGCTTGCCACGGTCGAATCGAGCTGGTCCTCGGTGAGGGTCGCCGAGCCGACGCCCTTGCCGCCAAAACCACCGTTGCCGATAAAGAAGCCGACCACAGCAGCGATCACGATAGCGACCACAAAGGCGGCAATCATCGTCTTCTTGTGCTTGCAAGCGTGGTCGTCCACGTCGGAGTCGTCGTCCTCGTCCTGCTCCTCGGACATGAGGTTCTCGTCGGCGGCATCCGCGGCAATCTGAGCCTCCAGACGGGCGTCTTCCTCCTCGGCAGTCGTGCCGGCAGCAATGTGCTCGGCAGACGTACCGGTGACCAGATCGATCTTCTCGTCCTCGTCACCGTCGGGGCCTTCGCCGCGCTCGATGATCTGAATGCCGTCGATCTCGTCCTTCTCGTCCTTCTTTTGAATCAGACCCATATCGGTTACTCCTTGTTAGGAAACATAGTCCTCAATAGAATACGCCCGACAGAGCGCCGGGCGTATTGATTCTTAGGTTATACGCAAACACTTAAGTACAATTTAGGCGTTTGCAGCGTGCATGCCTTAGACCAGGTGCGCGATAACGGCATCGGCAAAGGCCTGCGTGCCCACAGCGCCCTCAACGGAGCCAGTCTGGGCACGACGCACGTCACCGGTAACTTGCTCGCCCTCGTCGAGCGTGGCGGACACGGCGGCGCGGATACGATTGGCCGCATCGTTCTCACCCAGATGATCGAGCATCATAGCCGCAGACAGAATCTCGGCCGTGGGGTTGGCGATATCCTGGCCCGCGATATCGGGCGCGGAGCCGTGCGTAGCCTCAAAGATGGCGCAATCGGCACCAATGTTGGAGCCGGGGGCCATGCCCAGACCGCCCACCAGGCCGGCGCACAGATCGCTCACGATGTCGCCGTACAGGTTGGGCAGCACCAGGACATCGAAGTCATTGGGGTTCTGGACCAGGCCCATGCAGGTGGCGTCGACGATCTTGTCGTTGAACTCGATATCGGGATAGTCGGCGGCCACCTCGCGCGCCACGCGCAGGAACAGGCCGTCGGTCGCCTTCATGATGTTGGCCTTGTGCACGGCCGTCACCTTTTTACGGCCACAGCGGCGGGCATACTCAAAGGCATACTCCACAATGCGGCGGCTCTTGGCGATGGAGATGGGCTTGATCGAGATGGCGGAATCGGCGGCGAAGGTCTTCTGACCCGAGCGCTCGACAAGCTGCGAGAGCTCCTCGACCTCGGCAGCGCCCTCATCGAACTCGATGCCGGCGTAGAGGTCCTCGGTGTTCTCGCGCACGATGACCAGGTCGACATCGCAGAAGCGCGAGCCGTCGCCCGGCTGCGACAGGCAGGGGCGCACACAAGCATACAGGTCGAAGTGCTTGCGAAGGGCAACGTTAACGCTGCGGAAACCCGTGCCGACCGGCGTGGTGATGGGACCCTTGATGGCAACCTTGGTCTCGGCGACCGCATCGAGCACGTGCTGGGGCAGCGGCGTGTCAAACTCGTCCATGACGCCGGCACCGGCCTCCTGGACATTCCAATTGATCTGGACACCGGTGGCCTCGACCACGCGGCGCATGGCCTGCGTAATCTCGGGACCGATACCGTCACCGGGAATCAGGACTACATCGTGCGCCATAATCTGTTACTCCTCGTCTTCGGCGGCGTCAGATTTTTTAACGCTAGCACGCTTCTTCTTTTTGGAGAGATCCAGGCCAAAACGTTTAACAAGCATTTCGCAAATCTCGCTCGAACGGGCCTTGAGATAGCTGCCCTTGCCGTTCTCGGCGTCGAACTTAAGGCGCAGCGCGAGCTTCTCGGCAACCTCAGCGTCGATCTCGCCCTGGCAAAACTCGTACAGGCAACCGAGCATGTCGCGATACTCGAGGTCGCCGTGGTAGCACTGGATGGCCTCGTCCAGGATGGGCCAAGCCTCGCGCGAACGCTCGACGCTCGTGGCACCCCACACGCACAGCAGGCGGAAGGCGGCATAGCGCAGCGTGGAGGAGATCTCGTCGAACAGCGCAGTCTCGGCGCCCTCAAAGGCATCGCCCAGCTGCTCGGGGCAGGTGGTAGCGAGCGCCGTCAGGGCATCGAGGGCCTCCCAGCGGGTCTGAGCCTCGGGGCGGTCGAGAGCCTCGATCAGCGCGGGCACGCAGGGCACGACGCGCTGCGGATCGCGCTCGGCAAGCAGGTGCAGCACGCGGGCGGCAAACTGGCGGATGCGTCGCGTGGGGCAGCCGAGCTCCTTGACCAGGCGGTCGACGGCGTTCTCGTTCTCCTCTGCCAGCTGAAGCTGTGCCAGCTCCTCGTCGGTGAGCTGTTCGTCTTTGTTTTCTGCCATAGTTACCTCTTCTTACTATTTCTTAGCGTGCTTGCCAGCACCCTTGCTGTCATCGGTGACCGAGATGAGCTGTCGGTCGGCCGCGCCATTGCGACGCGCACGGCGGCGTTCCTCAGCGTCGCCCGCGTCGGCGGCGGCGCGGTGTGCCTTGTTGACGTTAAAGACCTCGTCGTGCTTGCGCCACGGACCGACGGACTCGCCAAAGCTCATCTTAAGACCGGCGATAAAGCCGCCGAGCCAGCCGATCGGCGCAAACTGCACCAGCGGGAACAACGAGAACACCCAGGTCAGCAGGACGACTGCCGCCGCTCCCGCAAAGTTGGCAATCCAGTAGTCGCGCTTGGTGATGACACGCTTTTCGCACGCCCACTGGCCGCACAAAAAGCCAATGTAGATCGCGAAGAGAAAGAGCACCAGCGCAAGCACCACGAACGTCCAGCTCATGGGCGCTACTCCCCGTGATGGTGGCCGCAGCAGCACTCGTGGCCGTCGTCATGGCCGTGGCCGCCGCAGCACTCGTGGTCCTCGCCATGGTGGTGGCCGCAACCGCACTCATGGTCGTCGCCGTGCTCGCCGCAACCGCAGCCTTCCTCGTGAGCGCCATGCTCCTCGGGACGATACTGCGACCAGTCCAGACCGGCGGCGATGGCGTCGGCCTCCTCCTTGTAGAGTACCGTGATGGCCTGGGTGCCCAGCTTGGCACCACCGATGGCGTCGAGCATGTCGTAGAGCGTAAAGGCCACGTCGGCGCCGGGCAGCGCAAGCTCGCGGTCGTCGGCATAGGCGAGCGCCAAGCGCAGGTCCTTGATGAAGTGCTCGACCATAAAGCCGGGCTTGTAGTCGCCGTCGAGCGCCTTGGGCGCCAGGCTCTCCATAGCGCCGGACTTGCCGGTGCCGCCCAGGATCATCTGACGGGTCTTCTCCAGGTCAAGGCCGCTCAGCTCGGCAAATGCCATGGCGTCTGCCATGCCGACCATGCAGGCGCCCAGCGACACCTGGTTGGCGAGCTTAGCAGCCTGGCCCTTGCCGGCGCCGTCGAAGCAGCAGATGGTTGCCGCGAAGGTGGCAAGGATGTCGCGGACCGGCGCGATGTCGTTCTCGGTGGCGCCCACGATAGCCGTAAGCGTGCCGGCGATAGCACCCGACTCGCCGCCGGTGACGGGGCAGTCAAACGCCATGCGACCAGAAACCTGGGCGGCCTCGGCAATGTCACGGGCGAGCTCGGGCGAGCTCGTGGTGAGGTCGATCAGGACCGCGCCGGGCTTAGTGCACGCGAGCAGGCCGTCGCCCGCCAGGTAGAGCTCCTCGACCTCGGAGGGATAGCCCACCATGGTAAAAACGACATCGGCGTTAGCCACGGCATCGGCCGGCGTATCGGCCCAAGCGGCACCGCGCTCGATAAGCGCGGCAGCCTTGGACTTGGTGCGGTTGTTGACCGTGACGGGATAGCCGGCATCCAGGATGTGACCGGCGATGGGGGCACCCATGATTCCGGTGCCGATAAATGCGACGGAGAGCTTGTTTGCCATGAAACCTTTCCTTTTGGGTTGGGTGTTATTACCAGGTTGAATACTCGGTGCCAGCGTTTGGGCTGTGAGTCGAGGGCGATTACGGACGCAGCGCTTGCCTACTGGCCGCGCACGCGGCGGGCGATGCGGTCGGAAAGCGACGCCTTGTCGGCGCGGTTCTTACCCCAAAACGCGCAGGCCACCATGCCGGGGCCCACGTGCGAGCCGATGGTGGGGCCCACGGAGCTGCGAATGATCGTGACGTCGGCGCAGCCCTCCTCCTTGCGGATGGCGGCTTCGAGCCAGTCACCGTCCTTTTCGGCATCGGCCGTCATGATGGCGATGGGCATGGTGCGGTCGGGCACGTAGTTCTCGCGGAACGACTTGAGGATGGACTTGAGCGCCTTCTTGCGGCCGCGGTTGACACCGATCAGCGACAGCGAGCCGGCAAGGTCGTAGGAGAGTTCGGGCTTGACATCGAGCTTTGCCGTGAGCTGAGCCGCCGCGGGCGGAATGCGGCCGCCGGCAGCCAGTGCGTCGAAGCTCTCGAGCGTAAAGTAGCCGTGGACGTAGGTCTTTGCCTCGTTTGCCCAATCGACCAGCTGCTTGGCGGTCAGTCCCGCCGAACGCTGACGCACGGCCTCGAGCGCCAAGAGCGCGCCGGTCGCGCAGGGCAACGCGTTGTCGACCACGTACAGCTCAAAGTTGGGATACTCGGCACGCACGGCGTCCGCCGCCTGACACGCGGAGTTGTAGCTCGACGACAACGCCGAGGTAAAGCACAGGTAGACCGTGGGCGTGCCCTCTTTGGCGCACTCGGTAAAGAACTCGATATAGCGACCGAGCGACACAGCCGAGGTGGACACGCGGGCACCGGCGCGCATGCGGTCGTAAAACTCCTTGGGTGTGATGCTCGACCAGATGTCATCCGTGCGTTCCTCGCCATCGATAATGAAGGGGAAACCCAGGATATCGACATCGAGGTTCGCGGCGACCTCGGGGCTAAAGTCGCAGCAGGTATCGACGACGATGCGGCAACGGTCCGAATGACCGGCGGATGCGGCCTTGTCCATCAAAGCGACTCCTTACGTAAAAAGGCGGCCACCCGCATGGGATGGCCGCCAACCGTTAACTCATGCAAGTTAACGTATTTTACTCGTCAAGTGTTTCGATGCGGGGCTTGATGATGCCATATCCACCATTCTTACGGTGATACACCACATTGATAAGGCCGGTCGTCGCGTTCTCGAACACGTAGAAGTCGTGACCGAGCAGATCGGTCTGCACCAGCGCCTGCTCCTCAGTCATCGGGGTGACGTCGATAACCTTCTCGCGGACGAGCAGGTCGTCCTCTTCCTCGGGCAGCAGCAGGTCGGCCAGATCCTCGACGCGCTCGACCGGCGCAACATCCGCGGCGCTGGCACCGCCCTGGCGGTTGTCCACGACCTTGGTCTTGAACTTGCGCAGCTGGCGGGTGACCTTATCGGCGGAGAGGTCGATGGCGGCGTACATATCTGCACCGTGCTCGGCAACGCGAATCACCGAACCGCGGGCACGAACCGTGACCTCGACGATTGCCGGGTTGGGATTCGAGGGGTTCTTCTCATAGCGAAGTACAACGTCGACCGTCATGGGCTCGATATCGAAAACCTTGAGCGCCTCGCCGATCTTCTCATCCACATGCGCACGCAGAGCATCGGTTACCGTCGTCTTGCGTCCAGAAACCTTGATATCCATACGTGGCTCCAATCTGCCTCGGGGACTTACTGTACTGGCTATGTACCCATTGCCGTGCATTTAATCACGCGGATTCCTAAAGACCCGAATAACGATTGCTTGATACCGCATACCGAAGTCTCGTACTTTTCCATGGCAAAGTGCGCTATAGGAGGGAGCCGACAGATTTGTATTTGGTCCCGAAAATTGCCTTTGACCTGCTGGTTTTATAGGGATGAAAAAGCCGGGCTCCCCTATTGGGGAAGCCCGGCAGTGCGTGTTGAAACCGTGAAGAAGTATCCTTTCCAACGTACAGGAGACACCACCCCTAGCAATAACTAGCTATTGAGTTTGTTAATGTCGTCGTCGGTGATGGTGCCTTCCTGGCTGGACGATTTGTCCTCGGAGGATGCGGTCTCATTGTTGGAATCGGAAGACTCGCTGCCGGAGGACGTGGTCTCACTGGACTCAGAGTCGCCCGGTTGCACGTTAGCGCCCGAAACCGTCTTAGTGGTGAGGTCGTAGGGCATCCTGCCATACCAGACGCAGTGAACTGCCTCGAGCGTACCGTCGACCGTGATGTCGTCGAGGGCATCGCTCACGGCACGGCACAGTTCGTCATTGGACGAGAGGCCCGCAACACCAAGCGTCGAGGGCGCCTCGAGCGCGCCGACATAGGAGACCTCGCTCATCAGGCGTGCAAGGTAGCCGCCGGCCGTGGAGTCGCAGATCACATAGTCGACCTCTCCGGACTCGAGCGCCTCAAAGCACTCGTTGATGTTGGAGTAGGTCTTTTGGTTGGCGGTAATGCTCTGCTTGGCAAGCGCCTCCTGCGAGGCCGAGGACATCTGGACACCCAGGGTAGACGTGTTAAGGGTATCGGTGGAAACGCTTAGCGACCCACCATCGCTGGTTTTACCGAACACAGAAGCGGCATCGTACAGGCAGGTGCCGAGCGAGCTAACGTCCCCGTCTGTGGAGTTGATCTCGCCGATAAAGACATCAGCCTTTTTGTCGCCGAGCGCGGAACCTGCCGAGGACGCATCGACAAAGGCGACCTTAAGGCCCATGCGGCTTGCGAGGGCGCGGGCGACGTCAACCGCATACCCCGTGAGCTCGCCGTCGGCGCCCTGCATGGCCTGCGGAGCATCGGAAGTATCGAGGGCGACCGTCAGGGTTCCGGGAGTGACCAGGGCATCGTCCGACACCGCCGGCGTGACGGTCTCGTACTCGATCTGGTCGATCGTGGGAGTCGTGAACGTAGACAGCGGGTTGAACGCGCATCCGCTCAGGCCCAAAACGGCGATGACCGCTGCGGTCCCAGCACCTAACCGAGCCGCGTGCATCAAGCTGCCCCTCACCATGTCCGCTACCCTGCCTTCTGTGTCGTATACGATCCGTGCCCTGCACGGGATATCGGGTTGTTCCCACCAGCTGACCTGGTATTTGACCCCACACTTGCGCACCGGGGTGTTTGCTCGGGAGGCCGCAGCCACCTTCACGACTGGCCCGCTCGCCCGCGAGGCGGTATTGCCCCAAAGAAAGTAGAACGGACGGTGCGGCTTACATCTAGGACGCGCCATGATCGCGCCGCGCGCACGCGGTCGCTTACGTGGATCCCTTTGACCGCGTCTGTCTTGGACTAGGACGGGCATTTCGTCCGTCCGCAACCACAGCCTGGTAGGAACGAAGCGCATTATAGCTAAGTTCAAGCTAAAGTTTAAGGTTAGGGGCGTCATTCGCATCGCGAGTACAGATTTCGCAGGTCGAAGCGGGCCGTTCGTGGCCCCGTGAAGCCCAGAGCTCCCCTGCGGGGAGCTCCGGGGCACCCGTCTCAGGGTGCCGTGTGCAAAAAACGGCAAATATGAGTACTGTTACCAATTTAGTAGCAGCGTATTACCGCCTCACAAGCCCTTTTTGAGTTCCGCACAGCCTGCTTGGCGCCAAGATATTCCACATTCGTTTATTATCTCTTCGCTGAATCCAGATTATCGGCCCAAGTTTCTTTGTTTTTGCTGTCACTAATCTAGTAACAGTACTCATATTTGCCGTTTTTTGCACAGAGCATATAAACAGACCCCCTATAAAGCCATAGTTTTACGCTGGTTTGAGCCCAAAGCACGCTCGGAGCGTATTCAGCAGAGCATCTTGCCTCTTTCGACGAGCCTCTACGCGATTCTGATATCGCTTACCCATACGCTGGTGGATGCGCCATGCGAGTGCTTCCATCGCTTCCATGTCACAGAGCATTTCGTTGTTGACCGTCGCGACCTCGATTCCCATAGTAATCAAGCCCGTGTTGCGCTTTTCATCATGGATACGTCCCCTCCGGGAGGAATGACCCAGCTCACCGTTGTATTCCAGGTCAAACCGGGCTGCTTCCTGATACGCATCGCAAACTGCATGCGGCATCCCCGAGATTGCCTGCGCGCGGTCATCGAACTCAATCTTGTAGTCGGTCTTAAAGGGACCGCAGGCAAATCCGCCATAGGAAAACGGAAGCGAAAACAGAGCGAGCATGATGCACTCCATGGGCGAGCGCAAGTTTTCTGACAAGTAGGGACACAGACGCTGCAGTTTTTTGGCCGCATTCCCCTTGCATACCGCGAGGTAATCTGCCAGACGATCGGGCATCAGCACCGGCTCAACCTCAAAGTAGCCCACATCTGCTGGCTGGTCCTTGTCCTTTGCAAGTTTATTCGTAACAGGCGAGGTGTAGGGAGGCAGATACTTCCCGCGGTCACTCAGCGAAATCTTAGAGCACAGCTCCTGAGCCAGGGCAAATGCCTGGATGCAGCCGACCTCGCGCGCAACGGCAACACAAAGGGCCTCGGGAGATAGACTGTACACCCCCGGTTCCACCTCTAGAATCGAGCCGGCGGGCAACCCGGAGCATACGGACCAGCTCACGCCAAGAATGCGGCGGCGCTGCGCTGCAGACCCTACCAGCAAGCACAGATCCTCTTGCACCTCGCTGCTTGCGGCCCCAATCCGCACCAAGTCGGGAAGATAGATGTCCTCGGTCGAGGGCGACGACGTGCGCAGCACACGGCGCTCTTCATCGGGATTAAGGTCCTTCCAGCTTATGTAGCCCATCTGCCGGCGCTCGGCGCGCATCATGCGTAGCGCCGAGGCGCCTGTTAGGATTTCGGAAGCCGCTAGCTGTTCGTCTGTCGGCTCGTTGCGCCGCTCAATCTTCACTGCCACAAAACCACCCCTACCAAACACGTGCGATAGCAAGGCCATCGACTGCTGCGGCGCCGGCGCGCTTGAGTTCCGTCGAAGCCGCGGCCATCGTCGCGCCCGTGGTGATAACGTCATCGATAAGCAGCAAGCGGCGGCCGTGCACGTCCTCAACGGTCTCATACATGCCTCGGGCGCGTTCACGGCGCTCCTCACGACCGAGTTCGCGCTGGTCGCCATGCCCGTACTTGACGAGAGCATCGAGCAGAGGAACACCCGACAGCTCGCAAAATGGACGCGCAATAGCCTCCATATGATCAAAACCACGCCGCCGAAACGCTGCCGCCGTCGCAGGCACAAACACCACCGCATCCGCACCGGACAGCACACCTCCGTAGCGATCGGGCGCTACGACCTGGGCATGCAGGGCGGTATCGTAGAGCAGCTCCGCCAGATACGGAGCCAGACGTCGCTCGCCCGCATCCTTGTACGCTTTAATGATCCGCGGCAGCGGATGCGTGTAAACGGCGCACGCCAGGCAGCGGTCGAGCGCCTCCGCCATTGCCGAGGACGTGCCCTCGACCGAACACTCAGTGCACAGCAAATCCCCAAACGGGGCGCCGCATCGGGTACAGCTATGACGTGGGTCGATGAGCGTGAGCGCGGCCAGGCAGTCTTGGCAAATAGGCGCACCGGCGCGCTCGCAGCCGGCACATCGTGTTGGCGACAATGCCTCAAGCGCCTCGTACGTCGCGTGCTCGGCAAACGGTAGCAATTCGTCCGCAAACGGTAGGGCACCGGCTCCCTGCAGACGGCTCAATATGTTCAGATAGCTCTTCAAGACACAACCCTCCCTACGTTCGGTCGCAGGGAGGGTTGTTGATTCGGCGCAATGATACCCCGATGCGCTCGGGGCAAGGCGGGCTAAATCCGCTCGCGGGCGTTATTCGCCGGCGGGCGGTTGCGGTGCGGGCGAAGACGGGGTCGAGCCCTCGCCACCATCCTGGCGCGGCTTGCGGGAACGGCGACGGCGACGGCGCTTTTGACCCTGGTCGGCCGAGCCCTCGCCACCGCGATCCTCGCGCGGCTCGCGCTCGTCGCGAGCGGCGCCACGCGAAGCCTTGGCAGCAGCTCCCCCGCCATCTCCGGGACGACGGCGCGTGACCTTGACTTCGCCATCCGAGACCTGATCGGCCACGGAGGGCACTGAGGGCTTCTGCTGCGCGCCCGAGGAATGGCGACGGCGCGGACGCGGCGCGCGCTCCTCCTCGCCACGTGACTTGCCGCCCTTGTCGGCAGGCGCATCGGAACCCGAACCACCCTTGGGGGCGGCACCAGCCTCGCGAGCAGCTGCGGCGCGGAAGGCGTCCTCGCGCTCCTCGCTCGACAGATGACGGCGGCGACGACGTGTGGGGTTCATGCCGCCGCCGCGATTCTGCTGCTGGGGCTGCTGAACCTCGCGCTCGCGGGGAGAATTCTTGCCTGCAGATGCGGCCTCACCGGCATCGCCCGAACCCGCGCGCTTGCGGCGGCGACGGCCATCGGCCGCCCCCTCGGCCTCAGGCGCCTCGGCCTTGCCGCGGCCCTTTCCGCGGCCACGACCCTCGCCCTGGCCCTGACCGGCGCGAGCATCGGATTCGGCATCGCGACGACGGCGCTTGGGCATCGACGTGCCGGCCAGACGGTCGGCACTCGACAGGCCATCGCCCACGTCGACGCCGTTCTCACGATCGAGCTCCATGAGCGCCAGGCGCATCTCGGGCGACTCGATGCGCTCGAGCACGTCGCGCGTCACGCAGTCGGGGCGGCAGTTGCAGCCCTGCTCGGCGGCCTTCTTTTTGCAACCCTCCGAGCACGTCATATCGGCTAGGTTGACCTTAAAAACCTTGCCGTTCTCCAGGCGCAGCACCAGCTGCTCACGCGGCGTGTCATATTCCTGAATACGCGCCTTGCCGAGCGGCGTATCGATGAGCGTCTTCTTTTTGGGCGCACGGCTCTTAAAGTCCTTGTAGGCCTCGAACTCGTAGCGCAGGCAGCACATCAGACGACCGCACACGCCACTGATCTTGGAGGAATTGAGCGGCAGGTCTTGCTCTTTTGCCATGCGAATCGAGACGGGTTCAAACTGTCCGCCAAAGCGCGTGCAGCAGAGCTCCTGTCCGCACTGGGCGTAGCCACCCACCAGGCGGGTCTCGTCGCGCACGCCGATCTGGCGCATGTCGACGCGAATGTGCAGCGTCGAGGACAGATCCTTGACGAGCTGGCGAAAATCGACGCGCTCCTCGGCCGCAAAGTAGAACACGGCCTTCTCGCCGCCAAACAGGTACTCGACGCCGACCGGCTTCATCTCGAGGTCGAGCTCCTTGACCAGGCGGCGGAAGTCGACCATCGCCTCGTCGCCTTGGATGGCCAGGTCGTCGGCAAGCTGCAGGTCGATGTCGCTCGCCACGCGCAGCACGGGCTTGAGCGGCTGACCGATCTCGTCTTGCGGCACCTCAAAGGGATCGGCCGTGACCAGGCCGATCTCGGTTCCGCGCTCGGTGGAGCAAATGGCATAATCGGCCTCGAGGATATCCAAATCCTGCGGATCGAACCACAGGTCGCGCGAGGCGTAGGTAAACTTAACGGGTACGACTAACGGCATTTCAGTGCCTTCCTGATATCGAACAGCATGACCTCGATGGCCAGCTGGGGAGTAACGTTTCTGGCGATGTTGCGCTCGGCGGTCGCGACTGCCTCGAGCGCCCGGGTGGCACCCGCAACATTGGTCGCAGCGGCAAGCCGACCGATCGTGTCGCGCACGTCTTCGTTCACCACGTCGGCCGCCTCGTCCTGAAGAGTCAGCAGCACATCGCGCATGAGCGTCCGCGCGCTCGCCAGCGCTTCCATGATACCCGAACGCTCGCGCGCGTTGAGTTCGCGCTTGTTGCGGTCCTCAAGCTGCTTCAATGCTCCACGCGACAGGTAGTCGGCGTTTTGCTCGAGCACCTTTTCCTGCGTGGACTTGACCTCGGCTAACGGCGCCTTAACGGCGACGATGAGTGACTTGGCACGGCTGAGCACGTCGGCCTCGTCGGCGGCAATGAGCGAATCGATGGCACGAACCATCTGACGGCGGGCGTCCTGGCGCTCGGCGCTCTTGAGGAACTCGATGCCACGCGTGGGGCTTCCCGCTACGGCGACGGCCATGCGGCAACGCGCAGGGTCCTGACCGGTGGCGCGGCTCACGGCCTGAGCGGCGACGGCGGGCGACACCAGCCGAAACGGCACGCACTGGCAGCGGCTCACGATGGTGGGCAACATCACGTCTGCCGAGGTGCCCAGCAAGATAAACATAACGCCCTCGGGCGGCTCCTCGAGTGTTTTGAGCAGTGCGTTGGCGGTGTTGGCGCGCAGCTGCTCGGCACGGTCAATGATGTAGACCTTGGCCTTGGCGCGGATGGGCGCCAGGGGTACGTCGTCGAGTAGCTCGCGGGTCTGGGCAATGAGGTAGCCCGTGGCGCTCTCGGGCGTGTAATAGTGCACGTCGGGATGCGTGTGCCGCGCAACGCGCACGCAGCTGTCGCATGCGCCGCAGCCGTCCTGCTCGCACAGGAAGGCCTGGGCGAGCGCCCATGCGGCATCGAGCTTGCCGGCGCCGGGAGCGCCCAAAAACAGGTAGGCGTGCGATGCGCGGCCGCTGGCGACGGCGTTGGTCAAAAAGTCGCGCACGCGCTCTTGGGTGTCGAGCTTGGCCAGCAGGCTTGTCTGAGCGGGGGCCACGTTACTCGGCCTCCTTGGCAAGTGCGGCGGCGACGGCGTCTTGCGGAATGTCGAGACCGTACGCGCGAACCTGCTCGACCGTCTTCGCAAAGACTTCCTCGATGGACGCGGTCGCGTCGATGAGCTTTACGCGGTTTGGCTCCTCGGCGGCAATTGCGCAAAAACCCTGGTAGACACGCTCTTGGAAGGCCATGCCCTTGGCCTCCATGCGGTCGGCCGCACCGCGGTCGGCCATGCGCAGCGCCGCCTGCTCGGGCGTGATGTGATAGACGAGCGTGAGCGCCGGGTGCGTACCCGCGACGGCCAGGTTGTTGGCGTCGCGCACCATCTGGCGATCGAGGCCATCGGCAAACGCCTGGTAGCAGGTCGTGGAATCGTAGAAGCGATCGCACAGGACCACCTTACCGACAGCAAGGGCGGGCACGATGACCTCGTGCACCAACTGAGCGCGCGCCGCCTCGTAGAGCAACAACTCGCAGGTGTCGCCCATCGCCGTGTTGGCGGGGTCGAGCAGCAGAGCACGGATCTTTTCGCTGATGGCGGTACCGCCCGGCTCGCGCAGGCTCACAACCTGGTAGCCAGCGAGTTCGAGCGCGCGGGCAAGCAGGCGCGCCTGCGTGGACTTGCCGGCGCCATCGACGCCCTCGAGCGTGATAAAGCTATGTTGAGCGGGCTCAAAAGCCATGGGCGCAGTCCCTTCCTACAAGGCGCGTAAATGCGATTTATAGCAACCAAGCCATGATACCCCAGTGCTCGGTGCGTCCCCAATGGCTAAAGGTGCCTTTCCAAAGTTGCGGTGAAATAGGGACTGATTGAAGCTCTGAGACCGCCAAACAGTCCCTATTTCACCGCAACTTATGATGGGGAATTTTGGACGCTGGGTATAATCGTCGTATTGCATTGAAATGTGGCGAAAGGAGTGGCAATGTCTCGGTATTGCGCCTCGTGCGGCAAGCTTCTTGCAGATAATGCCAAGTTCTGCACCTCGTGCGGTGCACCCGTTGAGCAAACAGCCGCGAGCGATAGCCAGCCCGCTTTCGAGCAGACCGGTTCCCTCGATACGCCGCAAGCCAAGGCGGACGACCCCCTCGCCTATCGCCCCGACCCCGCCGCAGGCCCCGCGGCCGTCGAGACCACGCAGCGCATACCCGTCGCGAGCGGCTCGCCCCAACAGCAGCCGGCTCCCGCATACGCGCCCGCTTCGCCACAGACCCCCGCCCCCAAAAAGAGCGGCACCGGGCCGCTTATCGCCGTTATCGTTGTGCTGGTGGCAATCATCATCGCCCTGGTCGTTTTCTTTGTGATCAAGCCTTTCGACAACGCCGCCACGCAGACGACTGCCGAGGTAGCTAAGCTGCACCATGACGTCAACGACGATGACCTAAAGCCTCTCGGCGATCCCAACAGCCTGTACGACGATGATGACGATGACGACGAGGATGGCGGCGAAGCAACGCTCTCCGAGCAGAACCTCTACCCCCGACTGAGCGAATACTACGACTTGCTCGAAGACCTCGACAACTACGTCCGTGGCTGCGCGCAGAACTTCAACGGCAGCTATCTGGAAGAGGATCGAACCACCCGTCAAAATCTCGCCGACGTCGCCGAGCGCACGGAGGACACCATCGAGCAGTATTACGACATCGTCGAGGACCTAGACGTCCCGACGAGCTCCAAGAACTACAGCTCCTGGAAGGACATCATCGCCCTGTACGACGACCTGGATCACCGCATTGACGCAATCTGTGATGCCTGGGAGATCAGCCTGAAATACGCCAAGCCTGCGGACCACAAGAATGAGATCGTGGCGCCGCTGTCGCGCGACAACGTGGCGGGCACCAATGACAATAAGTACCGCCTAGATTTTGAGAAGCGCTATCCCGGCGCCAAGCCTGTCGAGGTGAAGTAATCCCAACAACTGATCAAATCTTGCGGTGAAATAGGGATTAATTAGGCCTTTTGCCAGCAAAAACAGTCCCTATTTCACCGCAACTTAGAAGTGGGGCCGGGCGCGCATTTGCATTTGCGCGCCCGGCCCCGCCGCGTCTATATGTGCTCGGTTACTTGTCGGCGGCCTTCTTGGTGGTCGTCTTTTTTGCGGTCGTCTTCTTGGCGGCAGTTGCTTTCTTGGCCGTCGTCTTCTTGGCCGCCGTCGCCTTCTTGGCCGTGCTCGCCTTGGTCGTAGTCTTGCGGCCGCGGGCCGGCTTCTTCTCCTTGGTCGGACAGTCCATGTTGACGCAGATACGCCACGGGCCGCGCGCCGTGTTGACCACCACGATGGGGGCGCCGCACTCGGGGCAGGTCTCACCCGTCGCCTCGAGCTTACCGCGCGCCGGTAGAGGATAGCTCACGCCGCAATCGTCATAGTTGGTGCAGCGGATAAAACGCTTGCCGCTCTTCTCGCTCTTGTGCGCGATCAGGTCGCCATGGCGTCCGGCCTCGGCACACACCTTGCACTCGCCCACCTTAAGGTCGGGCTCGTAGTTGGTGGGGCATGTGGGGTTCACGCAAATCTCGAAGACCTTCTGGCGGAACGGCTGACACTTAATGCGCGGCGCACCGCACTCGGGACACACGGCGGCCTCGCCCTCGAGCGGGCTCACCTTGACGCCGCTCGGCACCGGATAGGTCACGTCGCAGTCGGGCCAGCCCATGCAGCCAATGAAGCTGCCACGGGTCTTGGCGCTCGTCTTCATAACCAGGTCCTTGCCGCACTTGGGGCAGGCGCCCACGCGCGCATCGGCCGTGACGGCGTCGCTGATGGCGTCGCCCAGCTCCTGCGTATGCTTGAGCAGCTCGTCGAGCACGCCAGCCAGCAGCGCGCGCGAGTGCGTCACGACATGCTCTTCGGTATCCTCGCCGCGCTCCACACGGGTCATGTCGCCATCGAGCTCGCTGGTCATATCGGGGCTCGTGATGCGCGGGGCAAACTGCGTCAGTGCGTCGATGATGGCGATGCCCAGCTGGCTCGGCTCCACGGGATCGTTTTTGAGATAGCGCACGGCGTACAGGCGCTCGATGATGCTCGCGCGCGTGGACTTGGTGCCCAGGCCGCGCTTTTCCATCTCCTGCACGAGCTTGCCCTGGCTGTAGCGCGCGGGCGGCTCGGTCTGCTTGGCCTCGAGCTTAATGTCGAACACGTCGACCGTATCGCCCTGCTCCAGCGGCGGCATCTGCTCGTCGCGCTTGAGTCCGTACGGGTACGCCTCGCGGAAACCCGGGGTCACGAGCACATCGCCCGAAGCCACGAACGGCTCACCGTTCACGTCGAGCTCGAGCTTAGTGTTTTCGATGGTCGCGGGACCCATAAGCGTCGCTAGGAAGCGGCGGGCGATGAGGTCGTAGAGCTTGCGCTGGCCGCCGTCGAGCGTGGACGGATCGCCCTCGCCCGTGGGATAGATAGGCGGGTGGTCGGTGGTCTCGACCTTGCCGCGCGTGGGCTTCATGGGGCCGGCGAGGACCTTTTTGCACACGGGCGCCAGCGCCGGGTTGATCTTTGCAAGGTCACTCACCACAGCGCCCAGATCAAGCGTCGCGGGGTATACGGTATTGTCGACACGCGGGTAGCTGATAAGGCCCGCCATGTAGAGGGACTCGGCGATACGCATGGTACGCGCAGGCGAGATGCCCTCGGCTGCGGCGGCAGCCTGCAGCGAGGTGGTCGCAAACGGCGTGGGCGGCTGCTGCTTGCGCGAGCGCTTGGTCACCGCGGCAACGGTCGCCGTCGCGACGCCGTCGACATGGCCGTACGCCGTCTCGGCAGCATCCTTGTCGGTAAAACGCGCCGTCTTGTGCGCGATCTTAAAGCGGTCGTCCTCGGCAGCGCCCTGCGCGGCACCCATGCCGCGAATCTGCCAATAGTCCTCGGGCACAAACGCCATGCGTTCGCGCTCACGCTCGACCACCAGTGCAAGCGTCGGTGTCTGCACGCGGCCGGCGGAACGCACGTTGCCAAAGCCGCCAAACTTGGCGAGCGTCAGATAGCGCGTGAGCACCGCGCCCCAGATGAGGTCGATGTGCTGACGGCTCTCGCCGGCGTCGGCCAGATTCTGGTCGAGCGTGACGAGATTATCGAAGGCGTGCGTGATCTCGGCCTTGGTAAACGAAGAGTACTGGGCGCGGGCGACCGGCAAGTCCGGCGCAACCTCGCGCACCTTGTTGAGAGCATCCGAGCCAATCAGCTCGCCCTCGCGGTCGAAGTCCGTGGCGATGATGACGCTGTCAGACTTCTTGGCAAGGTTCTTGAGCGAGCGAATGAGCTCCTTCTCGGCCGGCAGCTTAATGACGGGTGCCCAGGTGAGATACGGCAGGCTCTCGAGCTTCCAGCCCTTGATGGAGATGCCATCGGCAAGGAACGGCTTGCGCTTGGTGTCGTACGGCGGACGAGCCAGGCCATCGGGCATATCTGCCGGCAGCATCTCACCGTCCTCGGTGACCGAATACCAACCCAGCTTTTTATCGAACAGCACGCTGTCGCAAAAATCGGGCGCAAGGATGTGACCGGCAAGGCCGATGGTCACGCACTCCTCGCCCTTCCACTCAAAACGGTAGATGGCGGTGTTGTACACCTTGTCCTTTTTGGGCTTACCCGTGGACAGTCGCTCGGCGATCTGACGCGCGGCGTCGTTTTTCTCGGCGATGATGAGCTTCAAAAGAGGCTCCTATCTCGTATCTCTGCGGCTACGCCCGCCCGTATGGCGGCCGACTTACGCCCTTGCTTGCTCAATCTGCCCGATGAGCCAATCGCACCAGGCATCCATGCCCTCGCCCTTGCGCGCGCTCACGGCAAACCGCGGCGCCTGCGGATTGAGGTCATCGAGTGTCTTAGTATACCTATCCATGTCAAAATCGAAAGCCGGAGCCACGTCGACCTTGTTGAGCAGCTGCGCGCCGGCGTGTTGGAAGATGCCCGGGTACTTGATGGGCTTGTCGTCGCCCTCGGGCACCGAGAGGATCATGATGGACAGGTTCTCGCCCAGGTCAAAGTCGACTGGGCAGACCAAGTTGCCCACGTTTTCGATAAAGATGACGTCGATGTTCTCCAGACCGACGGCCTGGTCGAAGGCGTCGACGGCCTCCATGATCATGTTGCCCTCGAGGTGGCACAGGCCGCCCGTGTTGATCTGGATGGCGGGCATGCCGGCTTCCTTCATGGTAATGGCGTCGACGTCCGAGGCGATATCGCCCTCGATGACGGCGCAACGCAGGCCGGCCTTGTCGCGCAGGCGCTCGTTGGTGCCCAGAATCGTGGTAGTCTTACCCGAGCCGGGGCTCGACAGCACATTGATCACATAGGTGTTTGTCTCTTTAAATCGCTGGCGCAGCTGATCTGCCAGGCGCTCATTGCGCGACAGGATCGGCGACGCGATATCAATCGTTTTCTCAGCCATACTCAGCGCTCCTTACTTTTGCCCCTTTATACCCCGTCCCCAGGTGGCTGATGGGCTAATCGTCGGGGGTTTCGATTTCGATACTTGCGATGTCGAGTTCGCGGCCGTGCAGCAGGCGCACGTTGGCACCACCACACTGGGGACAGCGGCAATGGAAACGGTCGTGTTCAAAGACCTCACCGCAGTCCAGACACTCGCTTTGTGGATGGACTTCCTCTACGGCAAGCTCGCAGCCGCGCGTGAGCGGGTCCTCGTCGCGAAACGTCTCCCAGGCAAAGTCGAGCGCCTCGCGCACGACCTCGGTCATATCCCCGATACGAAGTGTTACCAAAACGGCGCGAGAGGCCCCCGCCCCACGCGCCGCGCGAATCACTGTATCGAGTATGCCGTTGACAATGCCAACCTCGTGCATACCGATTTACTCCTCGTCGTCCTCATCGTCCGAGAACAGGTCCAGACGGCTCACAAACAAGCCCTCCTTGCCCTCGCGCGCGGTAATGACCACGCGGGCAATGGCGAGCGAAATCTCGTAGAGCGAGAGCAGGGCACCATACATGAGGCCCAGCGTAACGGGCGAGCCGTCGGGCGTAATCACAGCCGAGCCCACAAGCAGGCCCACGTACACGTAGCGCCAGGCGCCGCGGAAGGCCGCGTAGGACACGATGTGGAAGACGGACAGGTAGAAGATGATGAGCGGCAGCTCAAACGCCACACCAAAGCCGATCATAAAGAGCAGCTCCATGTTGACGTAGTTCTCCAGATCGGGCAGCGCCGTAGCAACGGCCGAGGTCTCGCCGATGAGCCACTCAAAGCCCGCCGGGAGGATGATGAAGTAGCAGAAGATGGCGCCCAGGAAGAACAGCACCGTCGAGGCGAGCACCGTAGGCACAACCCACTTGCGCTCGTTGGGACGCAGTGCCGGCAGGAAAAATGCCAGAATCTGCCAGATGATCATGGGCGTGCACATGACCACGGCCATCTTGATGGCCAGCGAGAAGCGCAGGCCAAAGCCGCCGAGCGTGGTGGTGATGTAGAACTTACCGTCCGGCACAAAGGAGCGGATGGGATCTTTCAGGATGTCGAGCACAACAGGCGTGGCGAAATACAGCACGATAGCTGCGGCAAACACCGAGACGACCACGATGGTCAGGCGGCGACGGAGCTCTCCCAGGTGATCGAAGAGCGGCATACGCGCAGGTCCGATAGGCATTACTCATCGCCTCCCTTCGAGGCGTCGGCGGCAGCGGCGTCGTCCTCGGCCTCGAGCTCGCGGGCGAGCTGGTCGACGCCGGCCTTGCGCTTGCGGGGACGACGGGCGTAGAGGTCAGCCGTCGTGGGCTCTGCCGGCTCGGGCTCGGGCTCCGGCTCTGCAGCAGGCTCGGACTCGACGGTGGCAGTGGCAGGCTCGGCCTCGGTGGACTCGGCGCCCTCGGCCTCCTCAGCAGCACCTTCGCCCTCAGCAGCACCCTCGCTTGCGGCCTTCTCGGCAGCAAGGCGGGCACGGCGCTCGGCAAAGGTCTCCTTCTTTGCGGGCGCAGCTGTCTCGACGGCATCCTCGTCTGCATCGGAATCGTCATCGACGGCAGTCTTCTTGGGCTTGACCGGGGCCGACGCGGCCTCGCTCACCGGATCGATAATCTCGGACTGAACAACGGCCGTCATCTTTTCCTGCGTCTCGCGGAACTGACGGATGGCACGGCCGATCGTACGGCCCATCTGTGGGAGCTTATCCGGGCCAAACAGCAAAAAGCCGAAGACCACGATGATCGCGAGCTCACCCTCTCCAATACCAAACACACATACCTCCAAGGCTCGATGTGAGTCGAGCCCGCACCGCGCCATTCGGCCGGAACTCGTCTATTCATTCGGTCAAGTATAGCGCCCGGACGCCAAAACGTCCGAGCGCATCACAAACATATGCCAAACGGCACGCCCTTTTGGGGGCAAAGATTATGCAGCGGTGATCGAAATCTCCTGGTCGACACCCAACAGCTGAACCACGCGCATCACCGGGGGCTGCACATTGGTGCAGCTAAAGCGCTTGCCGTGGTCGACCGCGTGGTGCGCGGCGCCCACGAGCACGCCAATGCCCGTCGAATCGATGTAGCTCACCTGGGCAAAATCGAGCTCAACGGCCTCAGTGGGCTGCTCGAGCGCCAGGTCGATGGCATTACGCAGGCTATCGGCGTTAGAGATATCGATCTCGCCGGCCACCTTAATGGTGTAGAGCTCTGGCGTGGGGTTGGTGGAAATACCCAAATCCATGTATACGCTCCTTTACGTATCGAAAGTGCGGATAGTACGGGAAGCCGCGCGTTAGGCGCGCTCGGCACGCGCAAGCTCGGCAGCGACAAGCTTAACGGCCAGCACCAGCACATCGAGCGCGGCCTCCAGGTCCTCGACCGTGGGATAGCTCGGCGCGATGCGGATGTTGGTATCGCGCGGGTCCTTGCCATAGGGCCAGGTAGCACCGGCCGGCGTGAGCTTGACGCCCAGGTCGGCGCAAAGCGCGGCGACCTTTTGAGCCGAGCCCTCGGGACCATCGAAGCTTACAAAGTAGCCGCCGCGGGGGTGCGTCCAGGTGGCGCAGCCCGTGTCGCCCAAGCCCTCGGTGAGCTTGCGCTCGACGGCCTCAAAGCGCGGGCGCAAGAACTCGGCATGCTTTTTCATGTGCTCCTTGACCGCCTCGATGGTGGGAAGGAAGCGCACGTGACGCAGCTGGTTGAGCTTGTCGGCGCTGATGAGGCCGGCCTTCAGGCGCTTGGAGAACTCGGCGATGACCGCGGGGCTCGCACCGATAAAGCCGATACCGGCGCCCGGGAAGGTGATCTTGGACGTCGAGGCAAATGCCACCACGCGGTCCTCGGTGCCCGCCGCGCGAGCGAGGTCAAAGATGTTTGCGAGCTCGTCGGTCTCGTCGTACAGGTCGTGCACGCAGTAGGCGTTGTCCCAGAAGATGCGGAAATCGGGTGCGGCCGTGGGCATCTCAACCAGGCGACGCACGGTGTCCTCGCTAAAGGTGATGCCCGTGGGGTTGGAATACTTGGGCACGCACCAGATGCCCTTGATGGAGTCGTCGGCGGCAACCAGGCGCTCGACCTCGTCCATGTCGGGGCCGTTGTCGGTCATCGCGACGGGGACGTCCTCGATGCCCAAGTCGGCGGTGATGCCAAAGTGGCGATCGTAGCCGGGAACGGGGCACAGGTACTTGACCTTCTTGCCGTCGTGCGCGGCCTCGTAAGCCTCCCAGGGCTCGCTGCCGCACGAGCCGCAGCGCCAGAACATGCCGGCGATGTCATGCTCGATCAAAAGGCTCGACGAACCCAGTACGAGCGTCTGCTCGGCGGGGCAACCCAAAAACTCCCCCGCTAGCTTGCGCGCCGAAGGAATGCCCTCAAAGCAGCCGTAGTTGGAGCAGTCGACGTTGCCGTCGTGCAGATCGGCATCGGCATTGAGGATATCGAGCATGGGTCGAGAGATGTCCACCTGGGAGGGCGACGGCTTGCCGCGGGCCATGTCGAGCGCCAGGCCCTTGGCCTTGACCTCGGCGACCTCGGCTTTGAGCGCCTCGATGGCGGCATCGAGTTCGGTGGTTTCCATCTTCTGGTAGATCGTCTGCATGGGTGCGACCTTTCACGAAGCGGTACGTTGCAATTCTTCTAAGTATAGACCGCCACCGTCGCAACGTTATGAAGCCGTGATAGATTAAGTCCATCGCAATGAATTACGAATCGCCGCGCATGCCGGCATGAAGCGCCCAAGGAGGCACTATGGAGTACGGATCGTTCCAGGCCGAGGAATTCGGCGACCTTCAGCGCCTGGTCGACGGACTGTTTTACGACCGCCACGCCATCGACCGCCTGGATCTGATCGTACAGGCCGAAATCTTGGACCTGGCGCCCGATCTCATGGAAATCGTGAACCTGCTACCGCCCGGCTATTACGACCGCCAGTCACTTTGCGACCAGCTCAACTCCGCCTTGGCCGCCCACGGCTGGGGCGCCATCTACGGCACCGTGGAATAAACCTAGTCATTGGGGCCTGTGGTCAAAAAATAGCAAATATGAGTACTGTTACTTTTTTAGTAACAGCGATTTTGAATTAAAAAGGCCAGTCTTGGCCTTTTGTGTCCGGTTTTGGAAGGATGCATCAGCATTTTTCGTCCAGCCACGCAATCGTTAATGCACAGACAGAATAGATTTGTACATTATTTTTCGCGCCTAAAATGAAACGCCGTTTGTGACAGTACTCACAAACGGCGTTTTTTGGCCACTGGGGTGTCCGGCAGGTGGCAAGTACCACTCAAAACCGCGTTTTACACGCGCTCGAGCAGGCTCTGGCGTCTGTTTCTACGCGCCTACTCGTTCTTGGGCGCGGGGTGCTTGCAGATCACACTCATGTAGATCATGCCAAGTACGGCCGCGGTGACAGAGCCGGCGAGAATAGCGGCCTTGGCGGCCAGAACCTCAAACTGGGCCGTCGGGAAGGCAAGGCCGCTGATGAGAATCGACATGGTAAAGCCGATGCCGCCCAGAATGCCCACACCGGCAATCATGTGCCAGTTGACATTGCGCGGCAGCTCGCAGGCCCTAAGCTTAACCAGGGCAAACGTCATGCCAAAGATACCGATCGGCTTACCCAGCAGCATGCCAAAGTACACGCCGAGCGTCACCGGGTCGGTGAGTAGCGTGCTCATGTCCACGCCCACTAGGCGAACCTGTGCGTTCACGAACGCAAAGATCGGCAGGATCACAAAGTTGACCGGCGTGGAGATCAGACGCTCCATGCGAATGAGCGGCGGGGTCACGCGGTGCATGACGCGCTCGACCTTGGTGGTCGAGACGGTAAAGTCATGCTGGCCCAGAATGTGCGCCTCGTCATCGTAGCGGTCATCGAGCAGCGGCAGGCACTCGCCCAACCAATCGGTGAGGCTATCGAGCTTGACGCCGCACTTGGCCGGGATGGTAAAGGCCAAGATGACGCCGGCGAGCGTAGCATGCACGCCGCTCTTGAACATGCAGAACCACAGCAGCAGGCCCAGCACCGAGTACGGGGCAAGGCGGTAATGCTGCGTCTTGTTGAGCCACACGAGCGCGCAGGTCACAAGCGCGGCGGCGCCCAACCAAAACGGATTGGGGCTCTGACCGTAGAAGATGGCGATGGCGGCGATGGAAATGAGGTCGTCGGCGATGGCGAGCGTCGAGAAGAACACGCGCACGCCGTTGGGCACGCGATTACCCAAAAGCGACAGCACGCCCAGCGCAAAGGCAATATCGGTTGCCATGGGAATGGCCCAGCCGTTGTGCGCGCCGGCATGGTTAAAGATCAGATAGATGCAGGCGGGAACGACGACGCCGCCCACGGCCGCCAGCATGGGAAGCATAGCCTGGCGCGGGTTTTTGAGCTCGCCGACCGTCATCTCGTACTTAAGCTCAATGCCCACCAGCAAAAAGAAAATCGCCATGAGGAAGTCGTTGACGAATAGTTCAACGGTGAGACCGGCCGTAAGGTTGCCCAGACCCACATACAGCGGGGTCTCCAAAAAGTGATGGATGGCCTCGTAGGCATCGGTATTGGCGCAAATGACGGCGGCGATGGCGGCGAAGACCATGACGGCGGCGGAAATCGTGCCGTTCTCGGCGATGCGCTCCCAGATGTCGTGACGTTCAAAGCGCTTGCGCTCACGAACGTTGAACAGCTGCTCAGTTGCTGCCATGGGCGGCTCCTTTCACGGGAAAGCTCCCGTCTTAAAAAAGCACGGCCCGCCCAAGTGGCGGCGCCGCGCTCTAACGTATTACGCTTGCATCTAGCCTACCCTGCGCGACAAGCGCGCAAGCGCGGCCGAAAAGCGGAACCACAGGTTGAACATTATTTGCTCAACGGCACGGGTACGCCTGTCCAAGAGACGACGCGGCGCCGTGCACAAAAAACGACCGGAGCGCGGGGCGTCCGCGATCCGGTCGTGGCGTTTGGTCAACTAAACCTAGCAGGCGGCCATGATGGGGGCAGCGACCTGCTTCTTACGGGAGAGGACGCCCGGCATCCAGACGCCGTCGTGCTCGTCGGCAATGCCCAGGCCCCTCTGAGCAGCCTCGGTCTCGCCCTCGAGCAGGACCTGCGAGCCCTCCTCCATGATGTCGGTGATGCACAGGACGATGCCGTCAGCACCCTTCTCGGCGGCGTAGGCGCGCATGGCCTCGCGAATCTCGTCGATCATGCCGAGCGCGCGGCTCTTGTCGACGGTCTCGTACTGGCCAATGAGCAGCTTCTTGCCAGCGGGCTCGAACATCTTGATGTCGTTGCCGACCATCTCGGCTGCGGTGAAGGAGCCGGACGGACGGGTAAGGAAGACCTCCATGCCAAACTTGACCGGGTCGACGCCCACCTGCTCGCCGAGCTTGGCGGCGGCGGCGCGGTCGACATCGGTGGTGGTGGGGCTCTTGAGCATGAGCGTGTCGGTCATCATGGCCGAGAGCAGCAGCTTAGCCTGAACGTCGGAAAGCTCAACGCCGAGCACGCCGGCGAGCTTGGTGACGATGGTGCAGCTGGAGCCCCAGGGCAGGCAGATGTAGTGCAGCGGGCCGGCGGTCTCGAAGTCGCCGATGCGGTGATGATCGACAACGCCAAAGACCGTGGCGTCCTTAAGACCGGCGACGGACTGGGCGGACTCGTTGTGGTCGGTGAGAACGACGAGCTGGCCGGCCTCGACGGACTCGATCACGCGGGGCTCGGCAATGCCGGCGTCGGCGAGCAGCTTGGCGGACTCGGCCGGAAGCTGACCCAGAGCGCAAGCCTCGTAGGTGTTGCCAGCATACTCAACCTGGTTGAGCAGCTGGGACAGGACGACGGCGCTCATGATGGCGTCGTTATCGGGGTTCTGGTGACCAAAGACAAGAACGTTTGCCATGGATATCCTCCACTTGATATGTGTACTTGGACGTAGCTATGGTAGCACGCCGATGCCGAGCCTTCGCAGACGGAAGGGCCACGGCATATTTTGGGGCGCAGGCACGGGGGCCAAGGCTGTCCCTTTTGCACCATGTTGGTGCAATGTAACCTGTCCCCCTTGCACCAGCTATTTACCGGCGGCGCGCAGGGCTACGTAGGCAGCACCGATGATGCCGGCGTCGTTTCCGAGCGAAGCGACCTTAATGGGCGTCTCGCGCGAGGCAGAAAGCGCGTAGCGCTGGAAATGCTCACGAACTGCGTCGAGGTAGACATCGGCCGAAGCGGACGCGCCGCCACCGATCAGGAACATCTCGGGGTCGACCACGTTGGCAATGAGCACCAGGGCACGGCCGAGATAGTCGGCCATGGTATCGGCAGCTGCCAGCGCGAGCTTGTCGCCCTCGCGGCAGGCCTGGAACACGTCCTTGGAATCGGAGGGGCCGGTGAGCTCGATGGGCTCGACGCCCGCCTTCTTGCACTCGGCCAGGTAATTGCTCACCACGCCGGTGGCGCTGGAATACTGCTCCAGGTGGCCATGGCCGCCGCAGCCGCAGGTGCGCTCCTCAGCCGGGTTCAGGCACATGTGGCCGATCTCGCCGCCAGCACCCACAACGCCCGATACCACATCGCCGTTAACGATAACGCCGCCGCCCACGCCGGTACCGATGGTGACCATAACCACGTTCTGCACGCCCTTGGCAGAACCGAGCCAGGCCTCGCCCATGGCAGCGGCGTTGGCATCGTTCTCATACTTAACGACCGCATCGGGGCAGTGCTCCTGAATGGCGATCTTGAGCTCGGGCAGGTTAATGGCAATGTTGGCCTTGACCTTGGCATCGCCCGACGCCGGGATGGGACACGGAACGGCCAGGCCAATGCCCGCCACAAAGGCACGCGGAATCTGTGCCTTGGCGACCACCTGGTCGATAGCCTCGGTCACCGCGGCAAAGCCCGCAGCGTCAACGATAGGAGGCGTGGGCACGCTGGCCTTGGCAAGCAGGTTGCCGTCCTCGTCGAACAGGCCCTCCTTAACCGAAGTGCCGCCGACGTCGATGCCGATGTAGTACTGCTTAGGTTCCATGGGAGCCCGCCTTTCTCGTTTAAACATTGCCTGTATGGTACCGCTCCCAAGGCAAAAACCTACCAAAAAGGGACAGGTTTGTTTTGGCAGGTTTTATCTGGGAAAACGCGAATGGCCGCTTAACACGACATTACTCAGATGTTTATCTATTTAGAGCGCTCTAATTTATATGCAAAGCGACTTTTAATTATATCTTTCTCGAACTTTTTAAATATATAATAGGGATGCTTAGGTGTTAACTATACTTTCTTTTATACTCAACCAAGTTGGAAAGGAGGTTCCATGATTCCCAAATACGAGGCGATAGCTGCAGATATTCGTCGCACCATCGAGGATGGCACTCTTAAACCGGGCGACAAGCTTCCTACCGTCGTTGAGTTCTGCAAGCTCTATAACGTTTCCAAAATCACCGTCAAACGAGCTATTGAACAAATCACCGAAGAAGGTCTTATTACCAGCCGGCGTGGATCGGGTACCTACGTTAAGGACACGGCGGGGCTTCCCGGCCAGGCGTTTTTCCAGGGCAAAAACGCCCGTACCCAGGGTTTTTCGTATGAGCATCGCGGGGAGAAGGTGACCTCGGTGGTCTACGATTTCTCGATCGTTAATCCACCAGCGGACATCGCAGCCCAGCTGGGAATTGCCGAGGATGACTTTGCCTATCACGTCGTGCGCGTGCGTCAGGCCGATGAGAAGCCCATCGTTATCGAGTACACCTACATGCCCCTCGAGCTGATTCCAGGCCTTAAAAAGAAGGACCTGTACGGATCGGTCTACCGCTTCATCCGCGAGCAATGTGGGCTGAAGATTTCGAGCTTCCACCGTACCATTCGCGCCGTGGCAGCAACCGAAGAAGAAGCCGAGCGTCTGGACACCAAACTTGGCTCTCCCCTGCTCGAGCTCGCCCAGATTGGCTTTTTGGACAGCGGCGCCGCCTTTGAGTATTCGATCTCGCGCAACGTTGGCGATCGCTTTGAGTTGCACAACGTAACGTTGGCATAGGTTTTTGTAGTCACGCGGGCGCTCGTTTTGAGCCGTCTTACGCGGCACCCGCACAACCTTATGGGAGTATGCACATGTCCGATTTGATTAAACTCACGCCGATCTTCCACGAGAAGATCTGGGGCGGCCGCCAGTTGGAGACCGTGATTGGCTACGACATTCCCGAGGGTCCCATCGGTGAGTGCTGGGCCATCTCGGCCCATCCCAACGGCGACTGCCAGATTGCGGAGGGACCGTACGCCGGCCACACGCTGTCGTGGCTGTGGGCCGAGCACCGCGAGCTCTTTGGCAACTGCGAGGGCAAGGAGTTCCCGCTGCTCATCAAGATTCTGGACGCCAAGGACGACCTTTCGATCCAGATTCATCCCAACGACGAGTACGCCGCCAAGCACGAGAACGGCAGCCTGGGCAAAACCGAGTGCTGGTATGTACTGGACTGCGAGCCCGGTGCCACGATCATCGTCGGCCAGCGCGCGCACGACCGCGCCGAGGCCGCGCAGATGATCGAGGGGGGCCGTTGGGACGAGATGCTCAACGTGCTGCCGATTCACAAGGGAGACTTTTTCCAGATCGACTCCGGCACCGTTCACGCCATCAAGACCGGCACGCTGATTCTGGAGACGCAGCAGTCGAGCGACGTGACATATCGCCTGTACGACTACGACCGCCCCGGCACCGACGGAAAGCTGCGCCCGCTGCACATTGAGCAGAGCCTCGACTGCATCGACTTTGATGCTCAGGCTCCGACCGACGGCACGGTGACCGCGCCCGAGGTGGACGGCGTGACCGAGCTCGAGTCCAACCCCTGCTACACCGTCGATCGCGTGCGCGCCAACGGCAGCAAGACCCTCGACCAGCGCTGGCCCTTCATGTGCCTGTCGGTCATCGACGGCGAAGGCACCGTCTGCGGCGACCCCGTCCACAAGGGAAGCCACCTGCTGGCCCCGAGCACCGTCAGCTCCATCGACCTCGAAGGCAAGATGGAACTGATCGTCTCGCACCTGTAGATCGCACCAACAACCCAAACGAAACAAGGGGCTCCCCCGTCCATGTACGGGAGAGCCCCTTGCCATATCTATTTATCAGCCCACCCGGCTCTCCAGACCAAAAAGGCAGACAAGCAAAGCGATGTTCGCAAGCAACCTTAACTAAGGACCTGGGCGGGCGCATAGGGCAACATCGATCGCGAGTTCCGCACGCAAAGGAGAGCACTTAATGTGCTCTCCGTCTTGCGCAGGACTGTCCGAGCAGGCGATGTTGCCCTATACGCCCGCCCAGGTCCGCCGGGATCACGACAGCTTGACGATCGGCGCGAAGCCTTTCATTAGCTTTTTGGTCTGGCCGGTCTTTTCGAATTGGACCTCAATCATGTCTCCGGCGACCGAGATCACGGTGCCCGTGCCAAAGGTCTTATGACTCACGGTATCGCCCGCGGCAAAGTCTTGCGATGCGCTGGCACGATCGACCTTGCGCTCCACCGTCGGGGATACCTTGGATGACGGCTTTTTGGCTCGCGGCGCACCCGAACCAAAGGTCGAGGCAACACGGCCGGCGGCGGGCGAGACCCCACGATGGCGCTCGGTCCCGTAGCTGCTGCCGCCAAAGAAATCGTCAAAACTCGATCCACCGCGCGAACCGGAACCGCCGGTCGAGCGCGTATGCGAACCAAACACCTTGCCGCCGTACATATCCGAGCCCATGCCCGAGCCAAAGGTGCCGTGACGGTCGCCGCGTTTCTCCCAGCCCGTGCCCTCAAAACCGGCAGAACCGATGCCGCTAAACTCGATATCCTCAAACGGAATCTCGTTGAGGAAGCGCGAGCGCGGGTTGGCAGAGGTCGAGCCGTAGGTGCGACGCGTGGCCGCATAGGTCAAGAACAGGCGCTTACGGGCGCGCGTGATGGCGACGTAGGCCAGGCGACGCTCCTCCTCGAGCTTGCCCGGGTCATCGCCGCCGCCAAAGTCGTGCACGTGCGGGAAGATACCCTCCTCCATGCCGGCCACGAACACCGCCGGGAACTCCAGGCCCTTGGCGGAGTGGATGGTCATCATGGTGATGGCATGCGTCTCGCCGGCCAGGGAATCCAAGTCGGAGCGCAAGGCCAGCCACTCCATGAGCGCCGGCAGCGCCTTACAGGTGAGCGGACCGTAGGTGCGCTCGATCTCGTCGGCATGCACGGCACCCGCCGGCAACTCTGTTGGCACGGCATACGCGTTGCCCGCGATGGCGGCGGCCAGGGCATCCTGCGGAGACAGCGCCGGAGCGGCCAAGCTATCGAGCGGATTGGAGCCCGCGGCGTCACGCGCACCAACGAGCGCCTCAAACGAGGATACCGGGGCAGACGGCCCCGGTTCGGGCGCAGGCGCGCTCACCACGACGGGCTCGGGCTCGGCGCTGACAGGCACATCGGCAACACCGGCAGCGCGCAGCTCTTCCAAGCTCTCGAGCGTACCTTCGATATCCTCGTGCGTCTCCTCAAATTCGGCAGCGACACCCAGGAATTCCTGGATGTTCTCGGCGCGGCTCTCGGACTCCATGGTGCCCTCGGCGCGGAAAGCCTGCAGCAGGCCCGTCTTATCGACGATCATCTCGACAACGTCCTTGAGCTCGCCGTCCATGCGGCGACCCTCGCGCACCAGCGACACAAAGCTCGACAGGCCATTGCGCACCTTGGCGCTAAACATGCCGGTTTCGGCGCACGCGATCTCGCAAGCCTGGAAGAACGAGCAACGGTTGTCGCGCGCCAGCTGCTCAATCTTTTGGATCGAGGTGGAGCCGATGCCGCGGCGCGGCGTGTTGATGACGCGCTTCGCCGCGATGTCGTCGGCAGGGTTGACCACCAGCGTAAGGTAAGCCATGACGTCGCGGATCTCGGCGCGATCGAAGAATCGCGTGCGGCCGACGATGCGGTACGGAACGCCGGCGCGCAGCAGCATGTCTTCAAGCATGCGCGACTGGGCGTTGGTGCGGTAGAACACCGCCACCTGGTTGTAGGACAGCCCCTTCTGGCGCTGCTTCTCGATCTCGCCGGCGATCCAGCGGCCCTCGTCACGCTCGTCGGAAGCCATGTACACGTGGATCTTCTCGCCGTCCTCCTGATCGGTGAACAGCTTCTTCACCTTGCGATGCTGGTTGTTCGCGATGACGGCGTTGGCCGCCGCCAAGATATTGCCCACGCTGCGGTAGTTCTGCTCAAGCATCCCCCCCTAGGCCTCGGGGAACTCGCTCTCGAAAACC
>CAJMSV010000003.1 GCA_905216175.1 uncultured bacterium
CTCAGGTTGTGGTGCTGGTGCCGGCTGTGGCGCTTGCTCAGGTGCCGGCTCTGGCGCAGGCGCAGTCGCAAGCGCTGGCGCGGGCTCAGATGCCGTGTCAGACTCGGGCGCCGGCTCAGGCTCGGTCGCGGGAGCGGGTGCAGGTGCCGGCGAAGCATCCGGAGCACTGTAACCCGAAGCAGCGGACTTCTTCTCGAAGGGCAATACAAAAGTCAGGACGTCGTCCTTATCCTCATCGGCCCATTCGCTTGCATAACGTGCAACCCAATAGCCAACGGCACGGTGCTTGAGCATCTTGCCAAAGACCGTAAGAAATACAGTGACGAAAGCGACCAGCACCAGGAACAGCGCGAGCGTGACGCCACCGCCGGTAACAATTGCCTCAATACCCGTAGGACGATAGTAGTAGCTATACATACCGACAGAGGCAATGGCGCCAAAGACGGCCGTCAAGATCCATGTGACAACGTTGGCGACCAGGCCGGTCAAAAACTCGGGAAGGAACGAAGCACAGAACAGCTTGGTCTTGTTGTGCTTAAACGCCGCCCAGACCTTATCGAGCGAAAACGCGCTCTCAACGCGCCCGGTCACCGCAAAGTGCATCACGGCGATGTCGGCGAACATCTTAAAGAAGACACCCAGAATCGCCGAGGCAATTAGCGCCAGGACAAGCAGGCCGAGCGAACCGAACAGCGCAGCCTCGAGCGCATAAGAGCCGTAATAAGAATACGAGCCAGCGGCGCCAATTACCACGCCCTCCACCAGCGAAAGCACTACACCGATAACGGGAATGGCAGCGATAACCTCGAGCACGACCGAGATAACGCTCGAAAAGACTCCGAGGCCAAACGACGTGGAACGCATGAGTGGACGATCCATGCCGTCATCAACCTTGAGCGACAGATCGCGACCCCACTCGATACCAAAGCCGGAACCGCACACGCTCGCAATGCAAGCTGCCAAAAAGCCGATGGCAGCCGCAATGCCGCCAATAACGGGAATAAACAACACGAGCACCGACACAACGCAAATCAGCGCCGGCAAAAACGCGATTTGGCATACACGCTGAAGCACGCCCGGAGTCTTAGTCATATCTTGGAACGCCTGAGCCACACAGCCCTTTGGCGCATTCGCCACGGGCGGTTGCGGAACAAACTGCTGGGGCTGAGGCTGTCCCTGGGGAGCGGGGCCAGCGGCACCGGCATTAGGAGCACCGCACGCGCCGCAGAACTTGTCGTTATCGCCCATGGGGGCGCCACACTGCGAGCAGAACATAGAATCATCCCTTCGTATTTTGAACGAATCACTTGGATCGCAAACGATGTCTTTAGCATCATTATTGCCCAATGTAGGGTCAAATACTCAAAGATGACCGATTTGCAAGGTACACGGCGCCAGCAGGCGGTTCGTTGAATACGTCTGTGCTAGTTCGTTCCGCGGAAGCCCTTGCCGACGATCTCGGAGCTGTCGACGATCGTGATAAAGGCACCTGGATCGACTTCGCGCGCATAGCGGCGCAGCTGCACGGCCTCGCGACGGCTCAGCACGCTCATGATCACCGTCACGCACTTGCCCGAGAAGGCACCGTAGCCGCGGCTGATGGTCGCCGTGCGGTTGAGATGCTTGACGATAAACTCCTCGACCTTAAGGGGCTCGGAACAAATGACCGTGCAGACTTTGCGCAGGTGAATGCTCTCGATGGCTTTGTCGACCACAAGCGTCTTGGCAAACAGGCCGAGCACGCAATACAGACCGACACGCGGGCCATACAAAAAGGCCGCGATGGTCACGATGCCGATATCGACCAGCAGCAGGGCGCGACCAATCTCGAGCGTCGTGCGGCGCTTGAGGATCATGGCAAGAATGTCCGTGCCGCCCGTCGAGGCGCCAATATCAAAGACAATAGCGCTGCCAAGCGCCGGCAGGATGACGGCAAAACACAGGTCGAGCCACATATCACCCGTCAGAGAGACATCAGTCGGAATAAAGAGCTCAAACAGCGAAACATAGGCGGACAGCGCAAACGAGGCGCAGACGCTCCACAGGATTGCCTTGCGCTCCAAAAAGATAAAGCCCAAAACGACGAGAACCGCGTTAATGATCCACATAAAGACGCCGACGGGCAGGGTCGGGAACAGCGTGGACAGAATGACCGACACGCCCGAGGTGCCGCCAAAAGCAAAGTGATTAGGGGTTTTAAACGCAACGATGGCAAAGGCCGTAAGAATCAGGCCCAGATTGAGCTCGGCAAAAAAGCGCGGGAAGCCCGGCTCCTGGCTGCGCTTTTGACCGGCACGCTCGCCGCGCTCGATATCGGTGCGATCAACCACGCGCTCCATCGGCACCACGGGAGGACGATGCATCTCCTCGGCAGCACGCGATGCCGCCTCTGCCGCGGCGGCCTCAATCGCCCATACCTTGCTTTCTGTTTCGCGCTCGTCAGCCATTACGGCAACCCCTCGTTAACAATTTGGAAACAATGCGCCCATTAGGGTAACGCGGAACGCGACGATTGCAACCCCTAGTTAGACGAGCGGTATGCCTACATCGGGGGGCATACAAATAACGGCCGGCCACGCTTTTGCTTGCGCGGTCGGCCGTTTAACGTTTTCGCAGATAAAACCTGCCAAAACAAACCTGTCCCTTTTTGGAAGGTTATTCGTGCTGGCTGGTGCGGTGCTCGTACTCCTCGGGGGTGATGACGTCCTCGATACGCAGGTTGACACCCGCCACCTCAAGGCCGGTCATCGCGGCAAGGCGCTCAGTGACACGTGCCTTGACATCGTCGAAGATCGCGGGCGCATAGGCGCCGTACTCGATGATGACGGAGATGTTGACGACCACACGATTGTCATCGGTGACCTCGACCGTCACGCCCTTGGTCAGATTCTCGGCACCAAACTGCTCCTGCACAAAGTGCATGAGGTTACCCTTCATGCCCAGAACGTGCGGAACCTCGCGAGTGGCCATGGCAACGATCTTCTCGATCACACCGTTGGAATAGGTCAGCGAGTCCTCGGACTCGTCCGCCTCTTCGTCGTCCTCATCCTCATCGGACTCGACCTCGACAAGAGCCTCGTCCTCGAGCGTCACATCCTCGGCTTCGGCGACGACCGCCTCGTTCTCCTCGAGCTCGGTATCGGCCACATCGACCTTCGTATTAAAAGCCATGGTTCCTCCTTATGCCTGCCGCGGATGCGACAGTCGAATACATATTAGCGGCCACTAAACAGACGGCCGAAGAAGTTGACGATCCCGTTCTCGCCGTCGCGAATCTGGCCGATCACAGCGCCGATCAGCACGAAGAATGCAATGACAAGCGTATCCCACAGGCCGAGCGTGAGCACCAACACGGCGAGGATAAAGCCAGCGACGGCGCCGAGCGTGGTGTTGGGATGACGCACAGCATAGCTCCAGATGGCAGCGCCCGTACCCTTGATGAGACCCATAGCCTCGTCAAAATCCGCGGCTGCCGCATCTTGCAACTCGGTTGCCTCTGCTTTGGAATCAACAGGTTCGCTCGCCGGTGTGGCGCTCTGGTCAATCGTCAGGCGCGGCGTACGAGCAGTCTTATCTTGATTGGTATCACTCACCGGAAACCTCCACGGTCTGGACGGTAGTCTTGGACGGCAAAAAACGGACGCGCGTAGTCGTACCCGGCGTGCCGAGCATGGTGTCGCAAGCTTCCTCGATGCGCTGTTGCATCGCGGTAGCCAGAGATGCCACGTCCTTATCGTCAAGCGCGATAGCCTCGACCTTAAATCGGACGTGCGATTCGTCGGAGCCCTGCACGTGCGCCTCGACATGCTCGATCATCACGCGATCGTCGCGCTCGGCAGCAGCCCTGGCGCACGAAGAAAGCGCCGCGAGCGTGACCTCGATATTGCGCTCCCCCGCCGGATGCACGCAGGACGGCTCGCGACGAGCAAACATCAGGCGGAAGAAGCTTACCAGCACGCCAATCGCCACAACTCCGCCGCATGCCGTCACGACAATGCGCGGCATGGGGTCGCGCATCAGCAGCATAAAGCGATACGTATACGGCCCCCAAAACTGGCAGACAAGCGTACCCAGCGCCACGATGGCGGCGGCAAGATACACAATCGCTAGGGCTCGTTTGAGTACGCGCACGTGGCGCTCCCTTCAAATCTCGGCTCTCGAAATGCAAAACGGTTCGCATCATTATAAAAGAGCCGGGTCCGGTGCCATACGCACGCGGATCCGGCTCATCTATTCCACGAGGCTTGCATGCTCGCTTCATTATGCCCAGATATGCACGGCTTAACCCGTGCGGGCGCTACTCCTCCTCGAGGGCAGCGATGACCTCGTCGGTCATGTCCATGGTGCTGTAAACATCCTGGACGTCGTCGAGCTCCTCAAGACGGTCGATGAGGCGCTGAACCTTCTTGGCGTCGGCGCCGGAGACCTCGGTCGGGGTGGTCGGGACCATGGTGGTCTCGGAGCCCTTGACCTGGACGCCCTGCTCCTCGAGCGCCTTGGAGACAGCCATGACCTCGTTGGCAGTAGTCCAGACGATCCACTCCTCGCCGGCGTCCTCGTAGTCCTCGCCACCGGCCTCGGCGATGGCCATCATGAACTCATCCTCGTCACCGGCAGCACCGTTGGCGATCATGGTCTCCTTCTTGGCGTTCTCGTCCAGGATCTCCTTGGCGACGACAATCTGGCCCTTGCGCTCAAACTGGAAGGCGACGGAGCCGGAGGTGCCCAGGTTGCCACCAGCGTGGGAGAAGGCGGAACGGACATCAGCGGCGGTGCGGTTGCGATTGTCGGTCAGGCAGTCGACGTAGACGGCGACACCGGCGGGACCGTAGCCCTCGTACACGATGTTCTCGTAGACGGCGGCGTCAGCGCCCGAACCAAAAGCCTTGTCGATAGCGGACTTGATCTTGTCCTTAGGCATGGACTGAGCCTTGGCCTTAGCAACGGCAGCGGCGAGGCTGGCGTTGTTCTCGGGCAGCGGGTCACCGCCGAGACGGGCAGCAACGGTGATGTTGCGGCTGAGCTTGGAGAAGAGGGCGGAACGCTTGGCGTCCTGCGCGCCCTTACGATGCTTGGTTGTGGCCCACTTAGAGTGTCCGGACATACGTGTCTCCTATCGGTTTCGACCTAAAGCCCAGCGCAGATGCTCGGGCAATATAAACAAACGTCGTTATGATATACCTACTGGCCTGCGAGATAAACCCCAAAATGAAGGCGTCGTGATGATGACCCCTTTGGTGCAAAGAAACCTGACCCCCAATGCACCAAGTTAGAACCAGAGGAAGTCGCTGCGGGTGACGGTGGCGCCGATGGCGAAGGGCATGCAGGCGATGACCGGATACAGGTAGCGCATGTAGGTCGATCCGTTACACGGACCAATCAGGCACACGGCAAGCACGCCCAACAGCGGCACCCAGATCGCCAGCGCACGCCATGAATGACGACGCAGCAGGTAGACCACCACGGCGATCATGATCCACACATAGGTGGCCGAGCTCATGGTGAGCGAGATAAACGGGATGCGTTGTACTGCCACGCGATACAGGTTGATCAGGTGGTCGCACCAGCGCACAACCTTGCTATCGACCGGATGGAAGTCGAAGTACTTGAGATTATCGGGACGCGCCATGATCTCGTCACTACGCGCCGTGCTGTAGACCCAGGCATCACGCGCGCTCGGATAAAAATAACCATAGTAGTTATTGATAAGCGCCGAAATATAGCACTCGGGATCCTTCTTAAACATCTGAGCCCATACCTCAAAATAGGCATCGATGTCCTCCTGCGAGGCATACTCGTTAAAGCAGTTCTTGACGGCATCGGACTTGTCGGGGTTGTAGCGGCGGCCCAGGTTCTCGTACTTGAGCACACGGTCGATCACGGCACGCTCTTCGTCGGTCACCAAGCCGTCGCAAGGAGCCTCCACGATGGTGCCGTCTTCCTTAACCGTGGGGTTGACGCCCGAGTTGAGGCCGTCGTGCTTTTGGACGAAACGAGCCGTCTGCTGGAACGGAATCGAGAGGATTTCGCGCTTGGAACCAGGCGTGATATCGTGCGCCGGCATAAAGACCTTGGTGAAGTACATATTAGAGGCAAGGCAGAGCGCGAGCACCGCGAGGACACCGACCCAGCGGAAACGCGGGATGGCGCCTGACGGCGCAGCACCAGCCTGCTTGGCTGCACGACGAGCCACATGCACGTCCCATACGCAAAACGCCGCCGCGATTACGCATGCCGCCAGGGGAAACACCAGGCCGCCGTTGCGCAGAAACGTAGAACCCATGGCGCCCAGAGCGAGCAGCAGCCAGTCGTGGCGCGCAAAGAGCACGGGGGCTTTCTCGCCCGCTCGCTCAACATTGGCATCACGACGGGGCAAGCCACATGCCACGAGCTTGACGGTCTGTACCAGCAGCACCAAGAACGCGTCGGCAAAGAGCACGTCTTTGGTGAGCAACGCCGCGTAGTTAGAGAACATCGGCATAAACGCAAAGAACAGCAGGATCGTACCGCGAACCGGCAGGCTCACGCCCAGTTTGCGCAGCGACGAAATGGAATAGGCCATGCAGGCAGCCGTGATGACAAATTGAGCGCAGGTGTAGATGGCAAGGCCCGCGTTAGCGCTGTTGAACAGCGAAAGCCCCAGCTGAACGCACGAGCCGATAATGGCCGTGTGCACTACGGGATGATGCCCGTTGAGCAGCACGTTGGGGTTGAGTAAGCGCAGGTAGTCACTCGTGCCGTTGGGATAGTTGAACCACTGGCGAATCTGCGCGCCCGTATCTCCCATAAAAAGGCCGGGCAGCGAAGCGATGAGCGTGGGCGCCCAGGCGATCATAAGCACCAGGAAGGGCCCGGCAAAGGGATGGACCGAGAGCACGGCGTGAGCCACACGCCATATGCGGCCAAAGTGCGCCTCGGAAAACGGAATGCGCCGAGAGCTCAGCCAATCCAGGCACTCAAAAGCCAGATAGAAGGCCACGATCGCCAGAAGCATCCAGCCCGCGCCGCCAATCCAGGCGCTGATGATGCGAGCTTTGTCGCCAAGGACAATCTCGGCCGAGTCGGTGAGGTCGTAGCTGCGGCCGAACACCATGCAGATGGCGAAGAACAGCGACGGCAGAATGATCGATGGACGCCAGGTGTCGCCACGGCCAAAGAACACGTAGCGAAACGGCAAGGTGAGCAGGCAGGCAAGTGCAAGCAGCATGACCGCGTCGGTATGGCCGGCAAACGAGAGGAGCACCTCGTAGCACACGTACAGCATGCCCGAGGCTTTGGGGTCAATCGCCAAGACTGCGTTGCTCGACACCGGGGCGGGATCGATGGAAAACGCCGTGGTCGCCAACAGCGCGAGCAAAAATGCGATGAGCGTCTGCTTGGCGGGGTAGCGCTTAAACCAGACGATGCGGGCAGCGTCGCGCGCAGCCGTTGTGGAGAGATCGGAATCCTTCACAGTCCAAAGAGCCTTTCTAGAAACCTGCCAAAAAGGGACAGGTTTATTTTGGCAGGTTTTATCTGGGAAACGTTACTGTTCTGTCATCGTTGCCCAGCAAACCACCACAAAGGTGCCTGTTCACTTTTTGGTGGTTAAGCGTCGAGGTAGATGCGCTGGGGCTGGTTGCGGCGACGAGCAAAGATGATGAGCGCCAGGCCCGCAATCACGAGTGGCAGACTCAACAGCTGACCCATGGTGATGACGCCGCCCAGCAGATAGCCCAGCTGCGCATCGGGCACGCGCACAAACTCAATGAGGAAGCGGACGATGCCGTAACCCATCACAAACACGCCCATAAACGTGCCCTGGGGCAGCAGCGGCTTTTTGCGGCTGAGCACCTGCAGAATGCAAAAGAGCACAATACCCTCGAGGAATGCCTCGTAGAGCTGGGAGGGATGGCGCGGCATATCGCCCGCGGTGCCGCCAAAGATCACGCCCCAGGGCAGATCGGTCGGCTTGCCCCACAGCTCGCCGTTGACAAAGTTGGCGCAGCGTCCCAGACATAAGGCCAGCGGAGCACCGATAACGGCAAGGTCGGCGATGGTCCAGGCGTCGAGCTTGTACATGCGGCACACGAGCACGCCGCCGATGATGCCGCCCACCAGGCCGCCATGGAAGCTCATGCCGCCCTCGTTGGTAGCAAAGATCTCGAGCGGGTGCGCCCAGTAGTAGCCATCACCGTAAAAGACGACGTAGAACAGGCGCGCACCGATAATGAGGCCAAAGACCACGCCGCCCACGACACTCGTCCGGTCGTCAATCGTGATGTTAAAGCCCCAGCGACGCTGCGTGCGGTACATGACGACCGCCGTGAGCAGGGCGCCGACCACGTAGGCCAGGCCGTACCAGTAGATGGTGATGGGGCCCGCCGAGATCGCGACAGAATCAAGCATATGGTAGAAGTCGTTGAGCATGTCGACCCTCCTACTCCCTACATACAAATGCGGCCGCGGGCCTTGCGCTCGCAGCCGCATATTTGGGCGTAACGTCTATGCGGAGTATGCCGTCCGCAGCTTTCGCATCTTAGAACGGCGCGTACTCGTCGTACAGGTCGTCGGTCTCGCCGGAGGCATTGACCTGCTCGACACGGGTAACGCCGGGCACATGCTCCTTCAGGATGCGCTCAATACCCATGGACAGGGTCAGCGAGCTCATGGGGCAGCCGGCGCAAGCGCCCTGCAGCTCCAGTTTGACGACGCCCTCGTCGTCAACGCCCACATACTCCATATCGCCGCCATCGGCCTGCAGGTTGGGGCGAATCTCTTCAAGAACCTTCTTAAGCAGCTCTTCGTTAACAGCCACAGGGGCTCCTTTCTCACAATTACGCGGGCGCGCCCGCGGACAGAAGCTATGTTACTACAGCCGTGTACCCGCTCACGAGCCGTCCATGCGCGCAGACGCGACTTTCACGAGTAGTCAATTTGGGACGGGGGCTCTTTTGGCTGCCTTTTGTTGCCAGCTGGCGTTGCCACGCGCTACTGCTGAACCCGCCCCTCGGTGCCGATGTGCACATCGACGATGACCTGGCGGTAGCTGATGCCACAGGAGTCGAGAATGCGGCGGCTGATGCGCCCATCATCGGTGTCGGCGTACTTGTTGTCCAGGTAGACGACCTCGCCCACGCCCACCTGAGCCAAAATCTTGGCGCAGTCGTGGCACGGGAACAGCGTGACGTAGACCGTGGAACCCTCGAGGTCCTTGAGCGAGCCACGGTAGTTGAGCACGGCGTTGGCCTCGGCATGGACCACGTAGTTGTGCTTGTCCTGCAGCGGGTCGTCGCTCGTACCCCACGGAAAAAAGTCGTCGTTAAGCGCCGAGGGTGTACCGTTGTAGCCCACCGAAAGGATGCGGTGGTTGGTGTTGGCGATGCACGCACCCACCTGCGTGTTGGGGTCCTTGCTGCGGCGCTGCGCGGCGATGGCCACGCTCATAAAGAACTCGTCCCAGCTAATGACGTCCAGGCGCTTGCCTGACGAAGTTTGATGAAGATCGTCCGACATGGCAGACACCTCCGTAATCGCAATAGTTTGACCCATTGTAGCAGGTGAAAGGTGGAGGCGTTTGTCCCACCGGCGCCCTCACCTTTACACGCGGCGGGGCTTTTGGTTGATGTGGTAGAGCTCGGCGAGACCCCGCAGCGTCAGTGCGTCGTCTACCGTCAGGCTGTGGCCGACCAACGCCGCGAGCGCCTCGGCATCGTCGCCGGTGATGACGATGGGCACGCTGCCCTCGCCCGCTGCCTTGGTCGAGCGCATCTCGGCAAGCACCATGTCGAGCATGCCGTCGATGCGGGCTACCTCGCCCAAGACCACGCCCGAGCGCATGGCCTCGCGCGTGTTGCGACCGATCACATGCGTTGGCGCCGAGGGCGCAACCTGGGGTAGGCGCGCTGCCGCCGCCGAAAGCGAGCGGGCGCCAAGTGCCAGACCCGGCGCGATGACGCCGCCGACAAAGGTTCCGTGCGCATCGATGACCTCGATATTGGTCGTAGTGCCCAGGTCGATCACGATGCACGGAGAGCCGTAGACGGCACGGGCCGCCACGGCGTCGGCGATGCGGTCGGGACCAATCTCTGCTGGATCGTCGTAGTGCACGGGCATGCCGGTCTTGAGGCCTGGCCCCACGGTGAGCACGCGCCCCGTGCAGGTGCGGGAAAGCGCCGCCTTCCACGGACGCTCGAGCGCCGGCACCACGCAACTCAGCACTGCGGCTGCGGGAACGAGCGCACCCGGCTTGCCCGCATCGGCTGACAGCGCGCCCATGACCTGCGCGAGCCTCATGCGCGCCTCGTCGGCCGTGATGCTCGGCGGCGTCGTGATCTCGCACGTCGCAAGCGGGCATTCCTGTGCCGCGGCCGAATCCTCGGCAAACAGGCCAAAGCGAATAAACGTGTTGCCCACGTCGACCGTCAATATGTATGCGCAGCCATTAAGCATCGTCGGCACTCCTTTCGTCTGCCCAGCAGTATATCGCCTACCTAAACCAGTCATCCCAAAATGACTAGCTTGCAGCTATACTAGTGCGCGGTCGTGCGCGAGCTCACGCGGCGGCCCTTGGTAACCCGACTTCCCGCGCCGTATCCGTAGCGGCGCTCCCGGGGGAAGCGGATATACGCAAAGGAGTTCTATATGAGCAATCCCTCGAACCGCGCCTCGATGCGCGGGCAACTCACGCTGCGCGGCGTCGTCATCGGCGTCCTTGGCTGCGTGATCATCACGGCAAGCTCGGCCTACACCGCCCTCAAGATGGGCGCACTCCCCTGGCCGATCGTCTTCGCTGCCGTCATCTCGCTGTTCTTCCTTAAGCTCATGGGCAACGCCAGCCTCAACGAGGCCAACGTCACCCACACCATCATGTCCGCGGGCGCCATGGTCGCCGGCGGCCTGGCGTTTACCATTCCGGGCGCCTGGATGCTGGGCTATGCCAACCAGATCAGCTGGCTCGACATGTTTATCGTGGCACTCGCCGGCACCATCCTGGGCCTGCTGGCCACCGCGCTCATCCACCGTCACTTTATCGTGGACGCCGCGCTTGAGTTCCCCACCGGCAACGCCGCAGCTCAGACCTTGCGCGCGACCGAGGCTGGCGGCAAAACCGGCAAGCAGCTCTTTGGCTCCATGGCCATCGCCGGCATCTACAGCGTGCTGCGCGATGCTCTGGGCGTGGTGCCCAGCATGCTATGCACGCTCAACATCCCCGGCGTGACCTTTGGCATCTACAACTCGCCCATGCTGCTCTCCGTCGGCTTCCTCGTGGGCTTCGCCCCCGTCGCCTTCTGGTTTGCTGGCGCGCTGCTGGGCAACTTTGGCATCATCGTGGGCGGCACCGCTGCCGGTCTGTTCGACGTTGTGACTGCGCAGGGCATCGTCAAGTCCCTGGGCATGGGCCTCATGATGGGCTTTGGCGTCGCCGTCGTCCTCAAGGACATCCTGCCGCAGGTCGCCGGCATCGTCCGCGGTCTTGCTGCCGACAGCTCCACCGACACCGACGAGCAGTCGCTCATCTCGGGCTCCCTTAAGCTCGACGCCGGCATCATCGGCCTGGGCGCTGCCGCCATCGCTGTGATCGTCGCCATCGTGCTTGACCTTGGCCCCGTTCCGGCCGGCATCGTCACGTTGTTCACCTTTGTCACCACCATCATGAGCGCGCAGAGCTGCGGCCAGACGGGTATCGACCCCATGGAGATCTTTGGCCTCATCGTTATGCTCATCGTGGCTGCCTTCGCACAGATCGCTCAGGTCAAGCTGTTCTTTATCGCCGGCATCGTTGCCGTGGCGTGCGGCCTTGCGGGCGACGTCATGAACGACTTTAAGGCCGGCGCCGTGCTGGGCACCAACCCGCGTGCGCAGTGGATCGGCCAAGCCATCGGCGGCATCGTGGGCGCCCTGGTCGCCGCAGCCGTCATGGTCGCGCTCGTCACCGCCTATGGCCCGGACGCCTTTGGCCCCGACAAGAGCTTTGTTGCCGCGCAGGCAAGCGTCGTCGCCACCATGGTCTCGGGCATCCCGAGCGTGCCGTGGTTCGTTGGCGGCTTTATCGCCGGCATCGTCATGTACTGGCTCGGCATTCCGGCCATGATGATCGGCCTGGGCGTGTACCTGCCGTTCTATATGTCGCTCACGGCTTTCCTGGGCTCCTGCGTTAAGCTCGCCTACGACAAGTGGTCCGCCCACCGCGACGCCACCGCTGGTCTTTCTGACGAGGAGAGGGCTGCCAAGGACGCCGCCTTCCAGGAACAGGGCCTGGTTGTCGCCAGCGGCCTGCTCGGCGGCGAGTCTATCGTCGGCGTTATCCTGGCGTTTGTCTCTGTTGGCTTGAGCCTGCTGGGCTAAGCTGAGCAGCTGCTCGGCAGCAACCATATTGCCTACGATTTGCCCGGTCGGTAGCTTTCGCGGCTACCGACCGGGCTTTTTGATATCGAAACAAAGAAAGGCCAGCGCGCTGCGTATGACAGCGCGCCGGCCTTATCGTTTGGCTATCGAGACGGTCCCGCTATGAATTGGAATTCGCTGCAGAGCCGACGTCCGAATCACTACACGTGCTTGCGACGACGATCACCCAGCGTCACGCCCGCGGCAACGAGCGTAATGCCGCCGATGACGAAGACCTCACCTGCAAGCGCGGAGGTATCACCCGTCTGGGCGAGCGCGGCAGGCGCAGCCTGTTTCTTGGCACCGGGGGCCTTTGCGGCGGCCTGCGTAACCTGGGGCTTGGCCTGAGGCTTGCTCTGCGGCTCGGCCTTGGGATGATACTTGTCGTACTCGGCCTGAGCGGCAGCCAAGGCATCCTTGGCATCTCCGAGCTCGGCAAGCGCGGCGGCATAGGCGTCGTTGGCATCGGACAGCTTGGCATCGGCATCGCTCAGAGCAGCCTTGAGGCCAGCGGCGGCATCGACGGCGGCCTTATAGCGAGCGTAGGCAGCGTTAAGCTTGACCAGCTTCTCGTTACCCGTCGTGCCCGCGGCAAGAGAGGCCTTGTGGTCGACAGCCTCAAGATCGGCCTTGAGTGCCTCATCGCTGGCAAGCTCGGCCTTGGCCTTGACGATCTCGAAGTTCGCATCGACGACGGCTTCGTTGGCGGCCTCGAGCTGCTTCTGGGCATCGGCGACACCGGCGACGGCAGCGTCATAGGCGGCCTTGGCGTCGTCGACCGCCTTCTGGGCGCCGGCGCAGCGCTCGAAGGCCTTGTTTGCGGTGGCAAGCTCGCCCTCGGCGGCCTTGACCTTCTCCTGTGCGTCGGACAGGGTCGGCGTCTTGGCGGCAACTGCCTGCTTGGCGCCCGAAAGAGCGGTCGCGGCGTGCACATCTGCGGCCTGAGCCTTGTCAACGCCAGCCTGGGCAGTGTCGTCGGCCTTCTTGGCATCGTTAAGCGTGCCCTGCTTGTTCGCAAGATCCGTCTTGGCGGCATCGCACTTGGCGGCAAGGTCCTTGACCGAAGCGGTAGCGTTGTCATACGCCTCGTTGGCCTGATCGGACTTTACCTTGGCGGCGTCGCGGGCGCTGCGAGCCTTCGCCTTGTGAGCAGCGGCCTCGGCTGCCTTCGTCTTGCTGTCAGCAAGCGTGGCGTTTGCCTTATCGAGAGCTGCCTGGGCAGTAGTGGCCTCGCCCTTGGCGGCGTCGAGCTTGGTCTGGGGCGTCTTGACGTCGACACCCTTGAGTTTGGCTTCGGCGGCGTCGTATGCCGTCTTCGCGGCGGCGGTGCTGGATTTAGCCTTCTCGTACTCGCCCTTGGCGGTGTGCACGTTCGTGTCGGCCGCGGTATAGGCGTCGCGTGTGTCTTTCTGATTATTGAGAGCAGCGAGATATGCCGCATCGGCCGCGCCCAGCGTCTTCTGCGCCTCGGCGAGCTTGCTCTGAAGCTCCTTGAGCTGCGCCTTCTGCGCCTGCGTACCGCCAGCGTTATAGGCAGAATCGATGTAGTCGTTCACGAGCTTCTTGAACTCGGAGACCGTGAAGTCGGCCTGGTCATCGTCAGAAGTGTAATCGAATGCGGTTACCTCGGAATCGGTGTTCTTGCCGCTACCGACCGCAATACCGATTGCCGTCATACCGGAATCGATAATGTTGAGATAGTGCCCGCAGCCGTCTCCTCTTTCATTACCGTTCTCATCTTTTGTGCCGAAATACACATCTTGATAGCGGTGGGAGATATAGTACGAATCATAGCGATAAGCTATGAGGTCTTTGCCCTTTTCACTATCCGCGCCGACCTTTTTAATCCAATTCTCGTAACTATTTTTCTCCTGCGTATAGAGGCCGGTATATGGCCACCCAAGTGTGTCGACAGTCTCGCCGCCGGTATAGGCACCAAGGCCGTCGGCAATGTTCTCGGCGTTATCGAAGTAGTGGTTGGAATGCTGCAAGCTGTCGTTGTGCTTCAGAATTTGGGAGGAATACGACGCATTGAGGGCTGCTGCGGCCGTCATGCGAAGGCTGACGCCCAGCTCGGACTGCCCGTTCGCCTTACGGATGTTGTTATGGGTATCGAGATAGGTCAAAGCATTGCGCAGCTGCTCAAGAGAGAGCGGATTGGTGTTGCGGGACATGTCCTGATCGACGTAACTGTCATACCAGCCAGCCTTGTCATACCGCTCATTATCGTTATTCGCACCTGCGAGCAGAGACGATGCGGCGCTAGCATTTGCTTTCTGCTGGGCAGTGAAATCGCTGCTGTTGCTGATGTAAGCCATAAAGCCGAGCATGCCCTTATTGATGACTTCCTGGTCAACGGTCATGTTGGACCTTAGGTCTGCAATCTGCTGCTCAAGAGCCTCAACCTGGGCATTAGCAGCGTCATAAGCCTTTTCCGCGGCGTTCGAAGCGGCGCAGGCTGCCTCCCACTCGCTGCGCTTCTGCTTGCGAACTTCGACAAGCTTATCGTACGCGGTCTTCTTGTCTGCTTCGGTCTGCTGCGCCTTCTCGTATGCGGCCTTGGCAGTGTCACGCTTACTGGCCGCGTCCTTGTACTCCTTGTTTGCCGCACCGTATGCAGACTGGGCAGATGCCACGGCAGCGTTGGCGGCGTTGGCCTTCTCCTGCGCGGCGGTGGCAGCAGTTTGCGCAGCCTGCAGGTTCGCCTGTGCGGTGGCGTCTGCAGTCGTCGCGGCTTCGAACGCGGTCTGCGCGGTCGCGAGCTCGCTGGCGGCAGTGACCTTGGCAGCCTCGAGCGCGTTCAGATCGACACCCGTGCCCGAAGTCGCGACATTGAGCGCGGCCTGTGCGTCGTTCAGTTTAGCCTGAGCATTATCGCGTGCAGTGGTCGCAGCGGCAAGGGCAGCGGCAGTCTCCTGCTTCTTGGCCTGGGCAGTCGTCAGAGCGGCCTCAGCATTCTGCTTTTCCTGCTGAGCACTGGCCTCGGCGGCCTTGGCCTGGTCCAGATCAGCCTGCGCGGCAGCGACGACCTTGTTGGCAGCGTCGAGCTTGGCCTGCGCGTCCTCGACGACCTTCTTGGCGGCCTCGTACTCGTCCATACCCATGGCATCGAGCTTGGCTTGGGCATCATCGAGGGCCTTCTTGGCCTCGTCTTGCTTTGCCTTGGCATCCTTGAGCGCCTGGGTCTTATCCTCGACGCTCTTGTTGGCCTGATCGAGCTGATCGTTCAGGTCGCCCAGCTTCTTCTGCTGCTGCTCGGCCTTGTCGACGGCGGCCTTGAGCTCGTCGATCTTCTCCTGAAGCGCGGCTGCCTCGGCCTCGTTCTGCTCGGCGGCGTTATCGGTCACGGTCTGCGAGGCCTGATTCTTTTGCTGCTGCGCCTGCTTTTGAGACTGACCTGCCGCGTCGGCCTTCTTTTGGGCGGCATCGTAGGCGGCCTGAGCGTCCTTGAGCTGCTTTGCCGACTCCTCGGCCAACTGGGCGGCTGTCTTTGCGGTTGCCTGGCTACCGGCGACGACAGCGTTCTCGATAGCGCTGTCGCCCTTCGCGGCAGCACCGTTGTCGGCTGCCGGCGCGGCGATTGCCGCCAGCGGCGACATGAGCGGCTGAGCGATGAGGCTCGCCGTCAAAACAGTTGCGACGGCACGGTTGGCAACGCCTTTGACGTTGACGGCCTTTGCCCGAGGCTCAAAGTGCTGTGGGCTATAGTTTGCCATGGCTTTCTCCCTTTGACACGGATGTATCCATACGCTTCAAAATGTAGGAGCTGATTTTTGAATTCTGTTGCGCAACATTGGTCACCAGCGGATTTTTTTGAAATTCGCGCTCTCGTGCTTCACAATTTCGTCACATATGTAGGAGCTGGTGCATCATATTCTTGCGGGATCGAATTGAGCCTGTGATTTGCATTTGCTCCCGCGTCATCCGCCCTATCGGATCCCGCATCCAACAGACGCCCTGCCCGCCACGGTGTAGAGTTAGGACAACGAGCGCGTTGCGCGGACCGCGCTGGAACGAGGTGGACATGGAACTCGACAAACAACAGATCAAGCGACTACGCGAACGCCATCACCGGCGCCACGGCATCCGCCCCGCCCATAGCGAGGCCATGGAGAACGCCACCCGCTTCCTCAAGCGCGCATTCAACATTCGCGAGGGTCGCGCGCCCTACCACGTGATTCGCAAGCGCTTTGTAAACGGGGCACGCCTGACCGGCTCTCACCTATGCATCCTCATCATCGCCATGCTCATCGCGAGCATCGGTCTCGATATCGACTCGGACATCGCCATTGTAGGTGCCATGCTCATCTGCCCGCTTATGGGCTCGGTCCTTGCCATGGCATACGGCATCGCCACGCTCGACCGCGAGATTACCCTTGAGGCCGTCGCGAGCTTGGCTCTACAGATGGCCTTTTGCCTGGTCACGTCCACGTTGTACTTTAAGCTCTCGCCCCTTGGCACCACCACGGCCGCTATCCTTGACAATTCGACACCGACTGTGTGGGACCTTGCCGTCGCGCTCGCGGGCGGCTTTGCGGGCGGCCTGGGCAACTCGCGCGACCAGGAACCTGCCACGCTCATCGCCGGCGTGGCCGTGGCGACCGCGCTCATGCCGCCCCTGTGCGCGGCGGGCTATGGCATCGCCATCGCAAGCGGGTCGCTGTTTCTCTCGGCCCTCTACGAGTTTGGCATCAACGTTGTCTTTATCGCGCTGGCTGCCGAAGCCGTGCTGCTTCTTTTGCGCGTGCCGCTCAAGCGCGACCTCAACGGCGACGGCATTGTGACCGCCGAAGAAGATGCCGAGGTCGACGAGCTGTCACGCAAGGTGCGCCGCCGCATCATTGTGGGCACGGTAGTCTTTGCCATCCCCTGCATCGTTATGACAGCGGGGTCTATTGGCTCGGCGCAGGCCGGCGTGCAGGACGGCTACGGCGTCACCGAAACCACGCGCGAGCTTGCGGCGGTGCTGCCAGGCTTTAAGGATTACACCGTCGCCGTCGAGACCTCGGCCACCGAAGGGGACGAGGGAGGCATTGTAGAGCGCGAAATCGTCGCCCATGTGACAACGAGCGCGGCGCTCGGGACGCACGACCGCCACGTCGCCCGCAAGCTCATCGACCTCAATGTGCCCGATCTCGACCGCGTGGAGTTCGATGTGAAGTGATGCCGGCGCGGGATGAATGCTCGCACGGACGCAAGTTACGACGAGGCGCAGACGCGATACGGACACGAGCAAATTGCGGGGTGCAGTTCACACCCGAGCCCCGCTCGCTGTTTTATTGCCGTGAATCAGACGTCCGCATTGACATCGCCAGACTCCACCGTAAACGCCGGATCGGTGCTCACAAGATAAAATCGGGTCACCTTGCTATCTCTAAATAGATAGAGCTGGCCCTGCTCGCGTCGGCGTGACATATACGCCACGTGGACCGTACCGAATTCTTCGCCGTTTTCCTTCTTTAATATCAGGATGTTGGGGTCATCCGTACGCTTAAACTGCCCGTCAACGCAGCTGCCGTCTTTGTCGACCAGTTGCCACCGATGGTTATCCTCTTCAAGAAAGGCCAGGGTTTCCAGACTCGTCTTGTCGTCCCGATAGTAACCGTCAATGGCAAACCCTTCGGAAGCGCATTCCTGCATATAGGACGTTTCTCGGCTTATAGCAAACAGCCCTGTAGCGCCCAGGAGCACAGCCAGGCAGACCACTGCAAGGGTTATCGAAATAGCACGGCGACCCATATTAGCCCAACCGATAGTTGTTTAACGGAGCGCGAAACATACCTGGAACCTCCGATGTCAGGGGGAACGTCGCCAGCAGGCTGGCGACAACTATATGTTTCTGGCATCAAACCATATGGCTGCCACTCGCGGAGGGGGCATCGGCGAACGGCGTGTTTTCATACTCCATTGGTCAAACCTAAGCGCGGCCCTACAGCTCGTACTTGTACACGCGGTAGATGTACTTCTCGGCTTCCATCTCGTAGGTGACGATGGGCAGTCCGCAGCGATCATCTCGTCGTTTGGCAGATAGGTCACGCTGTGCTGGCCCGCGTTGAGCGAAAAATCGCCTTGGGCCTGCAGTAACTTGTCCTCAACGCCCGAACCGGCCCAAAAATCGGGCAAGCCCACGGAAGGCTGTAGCAAGGTCATTTGCGCAACATATGTCCAGCAAAAACGGGTAGTAGCCGGCACGGCTACCACCCGTTTGCCTCATATCTAGCCCAAAGCAGGCCAGTTACTTCATAATGCCGCGTCCCAGGCGCTCAGCGACCGACGCCACGGCGCTCTCATCGACCGAGCCGCAGCTCACGCAGCCGTCATGGGCACGCATCTGGCCAGTGACCTCGTCCATCGCGAGCGGCGCCACCTTCTCGAGCTTAAAGCCCTTACCGGCGCGCATGTTTTCCTTGGCCACGCTGATCATGAGCTTAATGCGGTAGAGCTGGTTGACCTCGGACGCACCGGGGTCGTAGTCCACCGCGACGATGTTGCTCTCGGGATGCTGACGGCGCAGCTCTTTGATCACGGCCTTGCCCACCACGTGATTGGGCAGGCACGCGAAGGGCTGCGTGCAGATAATGTTGGGCGCACCGTGGTCGATCAGGTCGAGCATCTCGGCCGTGAGGAGCCACCCCTCGCCCATGTTGTTGCACACCGAAAGCACGGTGCGCGCCTTGTCGGCCATGGTGCCGATGCGCTCGGGTGCCTCAAAGCGGCGGGACTTTTCGAGCATCTCCTCCACCGGTGTGCGCATCCAGTCCACGAGCTTGATGAGCGCCTGCATACCAGCGCGCGTGGTAGCGGAGCTTCCCAACTCGTCCTTCTGCAGCTCGGCGTTGCTCATGGAGTACAGGAAGAAGTCGAGCAGACCCGGCACCACAGCCTCGCAGCCCTCGCGCTCGATGACATCGACCACGTGGTTGTTGGCTGTGGGGTGGAACTTGACCAAGATCTCGCCAACCACGCCCACGCGCGGCTTAGTGCCCTCGCCCACGAGCGGCATGTTGTCGAACGCGCGGATGGCCTCGCGGCACAGCTTGGTGTAGTTATGCCTGTTGAACTTAGGCGCCAACTTGCGGGCGCGCGCCATGTACTCCTCGTAGAGCGCATTGGCGGCACCGGGCGTGGCCTCGTACGGGCGGCAGCGATAGAGCATCTGCATCATCACGTCGCCAAAGAGCACCGCATAGACTGCCTGCTTAAGCAGCGCCGGCGTAATCTTAAAGCCGGGGTTGTCCTCGCCGAGCGCCACGGCCGAAAGCGAAATCACCGGAATCTCGGGATGGCCGCTCTCACGCAGGGCCTTGCGGATGAGCGCGATGTAGTTGGTGGCACGGCAGCCGCCGCCGGTCTGGCTGATAACCACGGCCGTCTTGGACAGGTCGTACCGGCCACTCTCGATGGCCTCCATAATCTGGCCGGTCACCAAAATGGACGGATAACAAATGTCATTGTTCACATAGCGCAGGCCGGCCTCGACGGCGTCGTGATCGGTCGAGGGCAGCAGCTCCAAGTTGTAGCCAGCACCACGGAACACCTCTTTGACCAGGTCAAAGTGGATCGGCGCCATCTGCGGGCACAGGATGGTGTAGCCCTCCTCGCGCATCTGCTCGGTAAAGGGCACCTTGGGCCATGCGGTCGAGGCGCTCTCACGCTGCGCCTCGAACGTGTACTTACGGCTCGCAAACGCGGGGGCATCCGTGGAGGGCGCCACCGGCGCGGCATCGCCCTGCTCGTAGGCCTCGCCCGCGGCCGTGGCCTCGGCCAAGCGCTCGGCCTCCTGGTCCTTGAGCGCTGCCATGAGCGAGCGGATGCGGATGCGCGCAGCACCCAGGTTGGATACCTCGTCGATCTTGAGCACGGTATAGATCTTGCCGCTGGCCTCCAGGATCTCCTGCACCTGGTCGGTGGTCAGAGCATCCAGGCCGCAGCCGAAAGAGTTGAGCTGGATCAGGTCCAGGTCGTTGCGCATCGTCACAAAACGAGCGACGGCATACAGACGGCTGTGGTACATCCACTGGTCGACAACGCGAATCGGGCGCTCGGGCTTTACCAGATGCGCGAGCGAATCCTCGGTAAAGACCGCAAAGCCAAAGCTCGAGATAAGCTCGGGCAGGGCATGGTTGATCTCGGGGTCGTTATGGTAGGGACGACCGGCGAGTACGATGCCGTGGCCGCCGTGGTCCTCGACCCACTTAAGAGCCTCCTCGCCCATGGTCTGGATGTCCTCGTGGAAGCGCGCATCGGCCTCAAAAGCAGCGTTGACGGCGGCATCGACCTCGGAGCGCGTGATCTTGGGACCACGCACGCGACCGCGACCGGCTTCGGCGTCAGCCACGCGGTCAACGGCGAGCACCTGGTACAGACGGCGCTTGAGCTCGGTCTTGTCGTGATAGGGCACAAACGGGTACAGGAACTCGATGTTCTGCTCGCGGATCTCGTCGATATTGAGCGCCAGCGCCGTGGGGTAGCTCATGACGATGGGGCAGTTGTAGCAGTTACCGGCGGTCGGATCCTCCTTGCGCTCCCAGCGCACGCACGGCATCCAAATGAAGTCGACATCGCGGTCGATAAGGTTCATCACATGGCCGTGGCTCATCTTGGCCGGATAACACACGCTCTCGGACGGCATGGACTCGATGCCCGCCTGGTAGGTCTTCTTGCTCGACTGGTCGGACAGCTGCACGCTAAAGCCCAAGCGCGTAAAGAACGCGTGCCAGAAGGGGTAGTTCTCGTACATGTTGAGCGCGCGCGGGATACCCACGGTGCCGCGCGGGGCCTCGTCGGGACTCAGCACCTCGCGGTTAAAGAGCAGCTCGTTTTTCTTTTTGAAGAGGTTGGGGGCCTCGGTCTTCTGCTTTTTGTGGCCGGCGCCCTTCTCGCAGCGGTTGCCGGTAATGAAGCGACTGCCGCCGCCAAAATCGTTGACGGTAAGCTGGCAGTTGTTGGAGCAACGGCCGCAGCGGACATGCTTTTGCGTCACGGTGAGGTGCGCGATGTCCTCGGCCGAGAGGATGGTCGAGGTACCGTCGGCGCCGGCGCGATCGCGGGCGAGCAGGGCCGCACCGTAGGCGCCCATGCAGCCGGCGATGTCGGGACGTACGGCGTGGACGCCGGTGAGCTGCTCAAACGCGCGCAGCGTGGCATCGGACATAAAGGTGCCGCCCTGGACGATCACCTGGCTGCCGATCTCCTTGGGATCGCGCAGCTTAATGACTTTGAACAGGGCATTCTTGATGACGGAATAGGACAGGCCGGCCGCGATGTCGCCCACCGTGGCGCCTTCCTTTTGCGCCTGCTTGACGCGCGAGTTCATAAAGACCGTGCAGCGGCTGCCCAGGTCGACGGGGGCCTTGGCATGGATGGCAGCGTTGGCGAACGCGCGCACGTCCATGTTCATAGAGACGGCGAAGCTCTCGATAAAGCTACCGCAACCCGACGAGCAGGCCTCGTTGAGCATGATGTGCTCGATAACGCCGTCCTTGACGCGCAGACACTTCATGTCCTGGCCGCCGATGTCCAGAATGAACTCGACGCCGGGCAGGAACGCCTTGGCGCCGCGCAGATGCGCGACGGTCTCGATCTCGCCGGAATCGGCCTTGAGGGCCTCGATGAGCAGCGCCTCGCCGTAGCCCGTGGTGGTCACGTGGCCGATGGTGCAGCCGGCGGGGATGTGATTGTAGAAATCGGCCATGATGACCTTGGCCGTGCCCAGGATGTCACCGTTGTTGTTGCCGTACCAGGTGTGCAACAGCTGGCCGTCCTCGCCCACGAGTGCGGCCTTCATGGTGGTGGAACCGGCGTCGATGCCGAAGAACACGAGGCCGGTGTAGCCGTCGAGCTTGCCCTTGGGAACGACTTCCTGGTCGTGGCGGGTTTTGAACTCGGCGAAGTCCTCGTCGGTGGCAAAGAGCGGATCCAGGCGCTCGACCTCGGCACCCTGCGTATCACCCAGGGCATCGATGGCATCGATGAGCTGCGGGAACGAGCTGAGCTTGTTGGACTCGTGCGCCATGGCGGCGCCGCTCGCCACAAACAGATGGGCGTTTTGGGGCACGATGCGGTGCTCCTCGTCCAGGTTGAGCGTGAGGTAGAAGCGGTGGCGCAGCTCGGAGAGATACTGCAGCGGGCCGCCCAGGAAAGCGACGTTGCCGCGGATGGGACGGCCGCACGCCAGACCCGAGATGGTCTGGGTCACGACAGCCTGGAAGATGGAGGCGGCCACGTCCTCGGGGCGGGCGCCCTCGTTGAGCAGCGGCTGGACGTCGGTCTTGGCAAAAACACCGCAGCGGCTGGCGATGGGATAGATGGTGGTGGCGTTGGCCGCGAGCTTGTTGAGGCCACTGGCATCGGTGTGCAGCAGGGTTGCCATCTGATCGATGAACGCGCCCGTGCCGCCGGCGCAGGTGCCGTTCATGCGCTGCTCGATGCCGTTATCGAAGTAGATGATCTTGGCGTCCTCGCCGCCCAGCTCGATGGCGACGTCGGTGGCCGGGATAAGGGTCTCGACGGCACGTTTGCTGGCGATGACCTCCTGGACAAACTCCAGGTCGAGCCACTGGGACAGCAGCAAGCCGCCCGAGCCGGTAATGGCGCAGGTCATTTGGGCCGTCGGCAGCACGGTCGCGGCACCCTCGAACAAGTCGCGGGCGCAAGCGCGGACGTCGGTGTGGTGACGCTGGTACTTGGCGTAGGCAATCTGGTTGTCGTCGTTGAGCACAGCGAGCTTAACGGTGGTGGAGCCCACGTCGCTGCCCAGGTGCAGGTTGCCGCGGGCGGCCTCGGGGTTGAAGATCGCGCCTTCGGGGGCGTGGGCAGCGGTGACGGCTACGGGCTCAGCGGCGGTGGCAGGCTCGCTAGCGACGGACGTCTCCCCTGCCGCGTTCTTGGCATCGGCAACTGCCTCAGCTACTTTCTCGGCAGCGGCGGTCGCGGCCTTCTGCGCGGCGTCCACCACGGCGGGCGCGGCCTCGCGTGCGGCAGCGACCATGCGGTCCTTGATGCCCTCGACGAGTTTGCTCATTGTCTCTCCTCTTAGTTGTTGGACTCAACGGTTGCGGCGGTGTCGGCCGCGTCCTCGAGCTGCAAGTTCAATAGCTTCATACCGTATTCCGGCACGTTGATATCGATGGGTTGACCATACAGGTCACCAGGGCGCACAAAAGCGAGCACCGTCATAATGCGCGCCATGGCCTCGGGCGATTCGGTGAGCCCACGCTCAAACCAGCGCTGAATCATGCCGACCTCGGCACTCACGACGTAGGTGACGTAGTAGGCAAAGAACGTGCCCAGCGCTAGGCCCAAAATGCCCGTCTGCGCACGCGGTACCACAGCCTCACGAGCGGTGTCGATGATTCTTTTAATGAAAGCCTGGTCGCCGCCCGGGCCCAGCAGCGATCCGATCAAATCGCGGTTGGCCGCAAGGTAGCGCAGCAACTCAACCGAACCGGGCGCCGGCTCGAGCTCATCGATGTTGTGATAGAGATCGGGCAGTTGAGCTGCAGTGATGAGCTCAATGCGCTCACGGATCTCGGCCAGCAAGCCATCCTCGATTTGATTGATAAAGTCGGGAATATCGCGGTAGTGCGAATAGAACGTGCGTCGCGTAAGGCCAGCGCGCTCGGTGAGCGACGCGACGTTAATGCGCGAAAGGTCGCCGTTTTCGGCAAGCTCGCTGGCAAGTGCCTGGCGAAGGGCACGCTGCGAGCGAAGGGATCGGCGATCGCATTTCTCGAGCTGGGACAAGCGTCCTCCTTGTTACTCAGCCTGTGCGCTATTGCACAGTGCGAGTATTATTGCACACCGTGTGCATCAACACGTAAAGGCAATATTTGGGATGTGACGAAGGGGCAGCCTCTTTGTCACATCCAGCGACCGCCTAGGTTGTGCCGGTTGTGCCAGGCTTTTAGAGCGGCATTACCGATTGTCCAAAATGTCATTCGTGGGTAGAATAGTGTCGACGGCAGCCCAAGTTCTGGAAAGCTGGGCAGCGCCGTTGCTTGGATTAAGGGGTCAACGCCTTAGCGGCGGCGACCCCTTTTACGTTGCTTCGAACGTTGCTTGAGTGCCTCGGAAAGCCCGACGAGCGCCGTGAAGAACGAGACCAAAGCGGTCAGAAGTCTCACGAAATCAATCAGATCGGTCATGGGCATCACCTCCCATCAGATGGAGGGCGTTGCCCGGCACATGGAACTGCCGTCAACGATACCGATTCTACCAGAGCTTAGTTATATATACGAATATATGTTCGTATTCCAAGCACACAGACCCCTGTGACAAAGTGACTGTCCCTTTGTCACATTATTCGATGACGGTGCGGGAGTTTTGCTTGTGCATGGTGGCGAGCATGTGTTTGGGGACGGCGTGGACCATGCAGCTGCCGATGGTCGCGCTCGCGGCGGCCTTGGCGGCATCGCTTGCGTTTTTGGTCGCGTAGCTGTGGCGGAAGCGTTTGAGCATGGCAATGTCGTTGCCGCCGTCGCCGTAGACCGCGACCTCGTCCTCGGCAATGCCGTAGTAGCCCGCCAGCCAGGACACACTCTCGCCCTTGTTGCACGCCGCGTCCGTGATCTCAAACATCACCGGGTCAAACGGCGCGTTGACTACACGGTCCGAGCGCTCGGCCAAATATGCCTTAAGGTCGCGCTCCAGCTCGGGCGAGGTCACGCGGCAGTTGATCTTGCACACATCGTGGCGCAGGATGTCACCGATCGACTGGTCGAAATACTGCTCCTCGTGATACCCGCCACGTGCACGCATACCGCGCATCACGATGCGCTTGATGGGGCTGTCCTTTTTAAAGCCCGCCTGGTGCATCTCGAACGACCCGCTCGAGAACATGCCATCGGGCGTGGAGCAATCAAAGCAAATGTCCGGGAACGCCTTGAGCAGCTCCTCGGTGACCTGTGGGTCGATGGTCCAGGTCTTGAGCACCTCGCCATGGCTGTCGCGCACGATGGACCCATTGGAGCAGCAGGCGTCAAGCGCCAGGCCCGTAAAACCATGCTCGCCAATCGGCAGCGTCGAGCGTCCGGTCGCGGGAACCACATGCAGGCCAGCCTCGGTCAGCTCGCGAATGGCACGGCGGATGGTCCCATCTGCCTCGTGCAGGGCGTTCAGCAGCGTTCCGTCTAAGTCACTCGCAAACATCTTGATCATGGGCATGCCTCTCCTTCGTCTGCACGATATTGTAGACGAGAATGGGCGTGCCCAAACAATGGCGTCCCGGCACGACGTGCCACTGCCTCCACAAATTCACGGTGCCCCAGTGCCTTAAGACATTCGCCATAAGCGACTTTTCAGCCGATAAAACAGCGCTGTCATCAACGTCAGCACCGCCAACATTCCTGCGAATACAATCGCCGGAGTCCATCGATCATATGCAACCCCGTACGTCAATTGACCGATAGGTGTTGCACAGGAAAGGACCATGTAAACGACCGAAAGCACTTTTCCGCAGAACTCAGTCGGCGCTGCCCGCTGAACAAACGCGATGATTTCAACCGATGTAATGCTTGCCCACGCCATGACCCATGCCGAGCCGGCCGCAAACGCGACAAACGCAAATTCGTCAGGACTGCTCAGTAGCGTGATAATAATCGGTACGACTCCTAAACAGATCATCGCAACATATCGACATATGCCCTTGAAGGAAAAACGATGCGGCCAAATGCCGACCAAGCCACTGCCGGTAAGACCACCCAAGCCCAGAGCAACCTCAACCATCCCAACGCAGGACGATTGCATGCCGAGATGCTTTGTAACAATAATTGGAGCGCCAATCGTTAGCCCAACCAACGCAAGGTTCAAAACTGCCGCAAGCAAAATCACAGCGACCAATGATGCATTTTGCAACAGATACCGAATCGACTCCCTAAAATCGTTTCGGCATGTCGTACGAGTCGCGCCGTCTCCCATCGTTTCAGATGAGGCATTTTGCTTGAGTGCGCCCCCAAACAGCAGGGTTGAAATCGCAAACGTCACCGACGCGGTTGCGCAAAGAGCATCGATACCAAAGCACCCATAGACTGCCGTCCCGACCACAGGGCCCAAGATATTGCTCACCATGGTCGACTGCGAAACCAATGCAGTGGCCCGCTCAACCTTCTCTTCACCCGCCATGCGCACCGTCTCAATTTGGAGCATTGGCTTTAGCAGCGATTGAACGCCATATTGAACACAAAGTATCGCTACTACGACGACCGCAAGAGGCAATGAGCGCTTCATGGGGATAGACAGCAGCGATGCAGTCATCAGAGCAATACCGAGGGCCACGAGGACCTCGCGCTGTCTTCCCCGATCCGCCAAGATCCCGCCAACCGGAGTCGCGAGCACACCTGGTATGAACGCTATCGCCGCGACAGCGCCATATAACGTTGACGAGCCGCTGCAATCAAACAAGTAAAGCGGATACGCAAAGCACAGCGCCGACAGCATCGAATACGTGCACAGCTGCGCAACAAGAAGGCCAAAAAGTCTGATAGATCGTACTGTTTTTTGCGTCAACGAGACGCTACTCCTCCGCATTCCAGCCATAAGCCCACCCCTATACATACCGTTAGTATGTATTTAATGACTTGAAAAGGGCAGCCGTAGCTACCCTCACAAATCAATTACATACCGTTGGTATCTATATTACCACCCGGCACGGTTCCATACGTCCCAAATCTGGGCCGTTGTCTGGAGCACTTCATTACCCAAATCGAGCCCCACCGCGGCCGCCATCTGCGCCAAGCATTGCGCACGAGCGAGCATTCGGTCCTTGGATTCAAGCGGACGGAACAATGGCAGCAGCCAAAGATTCGCCAACAACGATACGGCCTCCGCCGCTTCGCGCGGGCATTCGCACGCAATGGAGCCGTCGGCGATGCCCTCCTCGATCACTGGCAAGAGACAACCATCGGCCGACTCGTCAAACGAGCCCTGGTACTGCATCGCCAGTAGACGCGAGCTTTTTACCGGATCCGCCGCAGGATGCATGCGTGCCCATAGCTCAATTTGTGGTACGACGGACTCAGGCGCATAAAGTCGCCTGAGCTTTTGGGCACCCGTCATATTGCTAGCACTGAGCGTCGCGCGGCGGCGCTCAACAACGGGGGCCATCGCCCGATCGAATGCGGCGTTAAAAATCTCTTCTTTGCTCTTGAAGTGATGATAGATAGCGCCCTTGGTCATGCCATCGAGACGGTCAACGATATCCTGGATGCTCGTTCCCTCATAACCCTGTGCGCAGAATAGCTCCAGCGCCGCGTCGAGAATCTTCGCGACCGTCTCTTCGGGATATTTATTGCGACCCATAATCCGCCCATCCGCAACGCAAGTCTTATTCCTTATTGCGATATTTTAACGTTGCGGATAGCAAACGGTCAGCCCTACACCGCGGCGGGGCCGTGTTCGCCGGTACGGATGCGGATGACTTCCTCGACCGGCTCGACCCAAATCTTGCCGTCTCCAACGGCACCGGTACGAGCGGCGTTGCAGATGATGTCGACAATGCCGTCGACATGTTCATCGGCGCAGATGAGGGTGAACTGCACCTTAGGGATCGTGTTGACAAGCAACTCGTTGCCGCGCACGTATTCCTTCCAGCCATGCTGTGCGCCGCAGCCCTGCACCTGGTTGATAGTCATGCCACGAACATCGGCAGCAAACAGCGCGTCTTTGAGAACCTCGAGCTTCTCGGCACGAACGATCGCCGTAATCTTCTTCATAGTGAATTCCTCTCTTCAAAAAAAGAAATGAATTGTCCCTCACATGGCACGGGTTTTCCAGGTGCCACAGACCAACCTTGTAGATCAGATAAGTGCAACTAACAGGTCTTAGCAGGTTTCCCAAGTGCCGCAGATCGGCCTGAAAGAGGAGTGCCGCGTACTTAAGGTACGCAAACGACGATTGAAGGCCGAGGTGCGGTGCTTGGGGAAGCTGCTAATCGAGTCCGGAGAACGAAGGGTAGGCGCTCTCGCCGTGTTGACTCGCATCCAGGCCCAACGCCTCGTCGGCCTCGTCCACACGCAGGCTGCCGTGGAACAGTGCCTTGACCACCGCGGCGATCACCAAATCGAGCACCATCACGATAACGACCGTCACTACAATGCCCAGAACCTGCGAGACGAGCAGCGACACGTTGCCCGAGTAGAACAGGCCGCCCTTACCGGTCCACGAAAGCTCCGGCACGCAGAACAGGCCCGTAAGCACGCCGCCCAAGATGCCACCGATACCGTGGCAACCGAACGCGTCGAGCGCGTCGTCGTAGCCGAACTTGGTCTTAAGATGGCTGATAGCCAGGTAGCAGACGGGCGAGACAATCAGGCCCATGACCAGCGCTGCCCACGGTTCGACAACGCCCGCGCCCGGCGTGCCCACCACGAGGCCCGCGACCAGACCGGTGCTGGCACCCACCAGCGTGGGTCGACCGGAGTGCACGCGCTCAACGGCGAGCCACGAGACCATACCCGCCGCACTGGCCGTCACAGTGTTGAGGATGGCAAGCGCGGCCACGGCATCGGCCTTGAACTCACTGCCGCCGTTAAAGCCAAACCAACCAAACCAAAGCAGACCGGCGCCCAGCGCCACAAACGGCACGTTATGCGGACGGTAGCTCACCATGCCAAAGCCACGACGACGGCCGAGCATTAAGCAGAGAATCAGGCCCGTAAGACCGGACGAGATGTGCACCACGTCGCCACCGGCAAAGTCGAGTGCGCCGATAATGTCACCGATAAAGGAGCCCTCGCCGCCCCAGACCATGTGGGCGAGCGGCGCATAGACCACGAGCAGCCAAATGCCCAGGAAAGCCGTCATGGCGCCAAACTTAACGCGGCCGGCCAGGCTGCCCGTAACGATAGCGGCCGTGATCATGGCAAACGCCATCTGAAAGGCAATGTTAATGATCTGAGGGTAGACGGCACCGTCCGCGGCACTGCCCTCGGCCGCCTGCAGCACCTGGTTGAGCACCGGCAGGCACAGCAGCTGGTCAAGGCCTCCAATAAATGGACTCGAGCCGTCACCGCCGTAGGCCAGCGACCAGCCGGCAACAATCCACAGCACACCAACCAGACAAATGGCGCCAAAGCACATGAGCATGGTGTTGATGACATTTTTGCGCCTGGACAGGCCGCCATAGAAAAACGCCAGACCCGGTGTCATTAAAAACACGAGCATGGTGCAGATGAGCATAAACGTTGTCGATCCCGTATCGTACATTCGCTCCCCCTTGATCGCATGAACGTTGTCGGCGCCCATAATGCGGCCGAGGGGCCACTGGTGTAGACCAGATACGGCGTTGTTAAACGCTGCGTTGTCGAATGGAAACGGTGCCGCAATCTTGGAAACGGCGCGGCAACGGGCGCGAAACGAACGGGAAATACGCGAGCAAGGAAGCCGCGAGCGTACCCGTCCCGGCTAGCGTCGGAACAGCTCGCGGGCGCGGTCGCGGAGGTCGGTAGCTCGGATGACGCCTTCGTAGCGGTTGATGCGCAAGCGCGGGAAGGCATTGAAGAAGCGCAGGTCGCGACGACTGAGCGATACACTCGGCACCGGACGGCTCATGCGCTTGCCGGCAAGGCGACGACTGAGCGACGGACGCGGCATGCTCGGCGCGGCATCGGCCACGCGGCGGGCAGCGAGCGCCAGGCCGCGAGCGCCGTCCGCGATAAACGTCGGCATCGAAGCCTTCTCGCGCAGAGCATCGAGCGTCGCGTCGCCCAGCTCCGCCAGCCACGCGTTAACGGCACGGCTACGGATGTGCGTCTGTGTCACCGAGTCAATCGTCGATTCGGGAATGCGCTCGAGCATTGAGTCCGAGGCATCGGCAAGCGACTCGTTGATGCGGTCGGCAAGGTCTGCGCGCACGCGCTCCAGCTGATCGGACAGACGCCGCCAGCTCGCCAACGCGCACGCCGCGTCGACCATCATCGCGACCGCGACGATAAAGGCGGACAGCCGCACAATCAGCACCGGCAGATGGCCAAGCAGCCCCAACAATGCCGGCTCCACTAAACGGCAAATGCACAACGCACCCAAGCCAAACGCGCAGGCCCAGTACAGACAGATGCGTCCATGCAAATTAAACGGCAGGTGCGAGTAATCCCAAAAGCGCGCGCCTGTTGTTTTTTCCAATAGAAGGCCCACACTGTACTCGATTACGCTGCACACAAGCGCCGCAGCAACAAACTGGCTCGAGGCATCCGGAATCCCACGCAACAGCAGCCAGCAGGCAATGCCGCCCGCGCCATAGATGGGGCAGCACGGCCCCAGCAAAAAGCCGCTGTTGGCAAAGCGTCCGTGGTTGAGCATGGCGCAGACCGTCGACTCCCATGCCCAACCGCAAAAACCGTAGAAGGCAAACGAGAGCACCAGCGCCGAGAGCGGACAGGCGGCAAGCGTCGCGCCGTCAAATGCCATGTCGATCGCGGTTTCCACCGTCTACCCTCTCCTCTTTTCGCTCGATTCGCCACTCACGCCATCGTCCGCCGCGTCCTTGCGCCGCAGACGACCGGCGACCGTCTCGCGCAGAGCGCACCATTTATCTGCCAGGCATACAATCCAAGCCTCACGACACGTCGGCGGCACTGGCACCAGCGGAAACATATGCCGCACGATAATATTCCGTTCGCGCGGCGTCAGCTCATAATCTTCCTCCGCACGTGCCAGGGCAAAAAACGGGTGGCGAAAGCCATGCAGCCGATGGCTTGGGTCGGGATCGTGCCAGTCATAGAGAAAGTAATCGTGCAGCAGGGCCCCGCGCAACAACGAAGCACGGTCGACCGAAATGCCAGCACGGCCCAAGCGCTCGGCAAAGGACAAGCTCGCCCGCGCTACCGAAGTCACATGTGCATAGACCGTCACGTCACCATGCTGGATAAACTCGCGCGTCAAGTCCAAGCGACCCGCCTGGGCCAGCTGACGGGCAGCAAAGTCGACCTCGTGCGCGATTTTCTCGGCACGAATGGCATCGGACATGCTGCCTCCTTCCAGCGGCTCACGGCGGCAAGTCGCGGCCTGTGCACAATCGATAAAAACATCATGGAACATATCAGTATGGCATCGGACAAAACGTTTTGCCCCACCAGTTGGCGAATTACCGCGCCGCCGTCACATATCAAACGCCAAAATGTGCGAGACTGTCTTGTGCAATTGTGCCGGCCGAGGGAGTGCCGGCGCACGATTCGCATGGAGTAACCCACAACGATGCTGCTTACGCAAACGACAACGCCCGAGGACGTCAAGGCTCTTAATCGCGCCGAGCTCCCGCAGCTCTGCGGCGAGATCCGCCAGGCAATCCTCGAAAGCTCCGCCGCCGTCGGCGGGCACGTTGCCCCCAACTTGGGCGTCGTTGAGCTTACGGTTGCGCTTCATCGCGTATTTAACTCCCCCATCGACAAGATTGTCTTTGACGTTTCGCACCAGACCTACGCCCACAAGGCGCTGACCGGGCGCGCGTACACTTATATCGATCCGGAGCGTTATGGTGAGGCTTCTGGCTTTGCCAATCCCGACGAGTCCGAGCATGACCTGTTTGCCATGGGGCACACCTCCACGTCGGTGAGCCTGGGCTGCGGCCTGGCGCACGCTCGTGACCTGGCGGGCGATGCGTACAACGTCATCACCGTTATTGGCGACGGATCGCTTTCGGGCGGCCTGGCGTTTGAGGGCTTTAACAATGCCGCCGAACTCGATAGCAACCTGATCATCATCGTCAACGATAACGACCAGTCCATTGCCGAGAACCATGGCGGCCTGTATCGCAATCTGGCCGAGCTGCGCGCCAGCAACGGCACCTGTGAGCGCAACGTTTTCCGCGCGATGGGGCTCGACTACCGCTATCTGGACGCCGGTAACGACGTGTTGGCCCTCGTCGACGCGTTGCAGGAACTGCGCAATATCGATCATTCCATCGTGCTGCACGTCTCCACCGCCAAGGGCAAGGGCTTTGAGCCAGCCCAGAACGACCCCGAGCGCTGGCACCACGTGGGTCCGTTTGACATGGCAACTGGGCGCAAGCTCTGCCCGGGCCATCCGAGCGAGCCTGCGCCGCGCACCTATGCCGACATTACGGGCGAGGCGCTCAGCGCCGCCATCAAGCGCGATCCGCAGGTTGTGGGCATCACGGCCGCAACGCCCTACATCATGGGCTTTACACCCGAGCTTCGCGCTGCCGCTGGCAAACAGTTCGTCGATGTGGGCATTGCCGAAGAGCATGCCGTAACCTTTGCCACCGCGCTCGCCCGCGCCGGCGCCAAGCCGGTCTTTGGCGTGTACGGTACGTTTTTGCAGCGCGCCTACGACGAGCTGTGGCACGACCTGTGCCTCAACGACGCTCCCGCAACCATCCTGGTGTTTGGTGCGTCGATCTTTGGCACCACGTCCGAGACGCACCTCTCGTTCTTTGATATTTCCATGCTGGGCGGTCTTCCCAACATGCACTACTTGGCGCCGGCCTGCATGGAGGAATATCTGTCCATGCTGAGCTGGTCGCTCGACCACCGCGAGCATCCCGTGGCGATCCGCGTACCGGGCATTGGCCTGGTTAGCCGCCCCGATTTGGCGCCCGCCGAGGACACCGACTACAGCGCCGTTCGCTACAACGTGGTGCGTCAGGGCCGCGACGTTGCCGTGCTCGCGCTTGGCGATTTCTTTGAACTGGGCGAGCGCGTGGCAAACCGCTTGGCTGCCGAGTACGGCATCGAGGCCACGCTCGTCAACCCACGCTTTGCAACCGAGCTCGACCACGAGTTCCTCGACAGCCTTGCCGCCGAGCATCGCGTTGTCGTCACCCTCGAGGATGGCATCTTGGACGGTGGTTGGGGCGAGCGCGTCGCGTGCTATCTGGCCTGCACGCCTGTGCGCACGCGCACCTTCGGCATCGCCAAGGGCTTCCCCGACCGCTACGACCCCAACGAGCTGCTCGCTCAGAACGGCATGACGGTCGAGAACATGGCCGCCGAAGCCGTAAGGCTACTCAACGAGTAAGAAAACCTCCGCAAGGAAAGCACCCCTGCGGAGGTTTTTGTTTTCGCGACGCGATTATCTCAATCTGTAACATCTAGGGCCCGAATTCCCGTCTAACTGTTACAGATCTAGACAAGACGTCTTAGTCCCTGACCTTTGTCTCAATCTGTAACAGTTACTCGGCAAAAATGGCTGCAGATGTTACAGATCGAGACAAAACAGCAAGGCATGCCGCTGCATCGGTCAGAACCACCACAAAGGTGCCTGTCCCTTTTTGGTAGGTAGAATTACCCATAAGGTAAGTATGTTTCTGAGTTATTTCGTGTTGACCCATTTGAGCGCGATAGGGTATAACTCTACTCAACCGCTAGGGATTTTATTGAGAAAGGTGTTCTACCATGAGCAAGAACCTCTCCCAGCAGGTCGTTCTCGACCGCCGCGGCTTCGTTGCCGCCACCTTCGCAACCGTCGCCGGCCTTGGCCTTGCCGGCTGCTCCGACACCAGCGCCGAGGCTGACAAGGGCTCCGCTGACTCTTCCAAGAGCTCCGAAGATACCGAGGCTTCCACCACGCTCGACGCTAAGGCATTCGACAAGCTCGTCGACAATGGCCCCAAGGCCGATGACGATGCCATCGCCGCCAGCACCTGGGCGACGGCCGTCAAGGACGCCGGCGTCTTTAAGATCGGTGGCGTTCAGACCTCCACGCTCTTCTCCCTCCTCAACGAGAAAGACGGTCAGACCCGCGGCTTCGACGCCGGTATCGCACAGCTCCTGTCCAACTACATTCTGGGCGAGAACAAGGTCGAGATCACCCAGGTAACCTCGGACACGCGTGAGTCCGTCCTGCAGAACGGCCAGGTCGACGCCGTCTTCGCCACCTACACCATTACCGATGAGCGCAAGAAGCTCGTCTCCTTTGCCGGTCCCTACTACTACACGCAGCAGGCCATCCTGGTGCTCGCCGATAACGACGACATCAAGAGCGTCGACGACCTGGCCGACAAGAACGTCGCCGTCCAGTCCGGCTCCAACGGCCCCGCCATCCTGGAGGAGTTCGCCCCCAAGGCCAGCCAGCAGGAGTTCAAAACCGACGAGGAGGCCCGCCAGGCACTCCAGCAGGGCCGCGTTGACGCCTACGTCATCGATAACAACATGCAGCAGAGCGCCCTGGTCCGCGAGCCCGGTAAGTACAAGATTGCCGGCAAGCCCTTCGGCAGCAAGGAGCCCTATGGCATCGGTCTGCCGCTCGATTCCGACGGTGTCGCCTTTGTCAACGACTTCCTTAAGAAGATCGAGGACGACAGCACCTGGACCGAGCTGTGGCAGATCTGCATCGGCGACCGTACGGGCGACACCAATGTTCCCGAGCTGCCCGAGATCGGCGCCTAGGCAGCGAGCCTGGTAACGGCCGCAACGAAACCATATGGAAACGCATGATGCGCTTTATTGCGGTAAACTGTTTCCTCACTGAGTTGTCGGGGCTTCCGTACACACGGGAGCCCCTTTCCTTACCGGCGGGAGGTCCGCATGAGTCTCTCCGAGCTCTGGTCGCTCTATGGCCAGAACTATATCGACGCGCTGCTAGCAACCTGGGGCATGACGCTTGAGTCGTTTGTCATCGCCATGGTGCTGGCCGTCGCCGTCACCGTGATGCGCGTGTCGCCGCTCAAGCCGCTGCGCGTCTTTGGCGACCTGTATGTTCAGGTCTTCCGTAACATCCCCGGCATCGCACTGCTCATTATCGTCGTCTATGCGCTGCCGCCGCTCAAGGTCGTTCTGCCCTACCGTACCTGCGTTATCGTCGCCACGGTCCTTTTGGGCTCGGCCTTTGGCTCCGAGAACTTTATGAGCGGCATCAACACCGTTGGCGTCGGTCAGGTGGAAGCCGCCCGCTCGCTCGGCATGAGCTTCAGCCGCATCCTCGCCAAGATCGTGATTCCGCAGGCGCTGCGCTCGAGTGTGCTGCCCATGACCAACCTCTTTATCGCCGTCATGCTCACCACCGCACTCGGCAGCCAGGTGCCGCTTAAGCCGCAAGAGCTCACCGGCGTGGTGAGCTATATCAACACGCGCTCGCTCGGCGGCGTCGCCGCGTTCTTTATCTCGGCGCTCGGCTACCTGGGCACGGCCTTTGTGGTGAGCCACATTGGCAACTACATCGATAAGAAGGTGAGGATCCTCCGATGAGCAAGCACTCCACCTCCGCGCTCACCATGCGCGATGCGCTCTACGAGGCTCCCGGCCCCAAGATGCGCGCCAAGATTCGCATCGGCACCGCCATCTCGCTTGTTGCCGTCGCCGCGCTCGTCGTCCTCGTGTTGCAGCGCTTTTATGTGACCGGTCAGCTTTCGGTCCACTATTGGTATTTCTTTACGCACCTCACCACCTGGAAGTTCCTGCTTGCCGGCTTTGAGGGCACCGTTAAAGTCGCACTCACCGCTGGCGCCATTGCGCTGGTGCTGGGCTTAGCCCTTATGCTCGGCCGCACCAGCGACATTAAGCCGCTCCAGCTGGTTTGCCGCGTGCTCACCGATTTTTTCCGCGGCGTACCGAGCCTGCTGTTCATCTACTTCTTCTTTTTGGTGCTGCCCCAGTACAAGATCGCACTGCCGTCGTTTTGGATGCTCACGCTTCCCGTCGCGCTCGCCGCAGCTGGCGTACTTGCCGAGATCTTCCGCGCCGGCGTCAACGCCGTGCCGCGCGGTCAGGTCGAGGCAGCCCAGGCACTCGGTCTCTCCAAAGCTAAAATCACCTTTAAAATCGTGTTGCCGCAGGCTATTCGGTTTATCATTCCGTCCTTGATTTCGCAGCTTGTGGTCGTAGTCAAGGACACCACCGTCGCCTATGTGGTGAGCTACCCCGATCTCATGCAAAATGCCCGCGTGCTCATTACCAACTACGACGCCCTCGTGTCGGTCTACCTGGTTATCGCGGTCATCTACATCCTCATCAACGTCGCGATCAACAAGGCCGCTGTCTATGTTTCGCACAAGACCGGCGCGACCATCATCCGCTAACGCTTTACCATTTCGAGTCATAAGGAGCCGAGCACCATGGCACAGAGCACCTCTTCCACCGGCAATCAGCCGCTGATCGAGCTCAGACACGTCGATAAGCACTATGGCGATCTGCACGTCCTCAACGACATCAATCTCTCGGTCGACCGCGGCGAGGTCGTCGTTGTGATCGGTCCCTCGGGCTCGGGCAAGTCGACCATGTGCCGCACCATCAACCGCCTGGAAACTATCGACTCGGGCGAGATCCTCATCGAGGGCGAGCCCCTGCCGCAGGAAGGCAAGGACCTTGCCCGCATGCGCGCCGAACTGGGCATGGTGTTTCAGCAGTTCAACCTGTTTGCACATATGACGGTACTGCAGAACGTCATGCTGGGGCCGGTCGACGTGCTGGGCGTGTCCAAGGAGGAAGCTCGTGAGCGCGCCATGGACCTGCTGAGCCGCGTGGGCGTGGCCGAGCAGGCCGACAAGGTGCCCGCACAGCTTTCGGGCGGCCAGCAGCAGCGCGTGGCCATCGCCCGTTCACTCGCCATGCAGCCCAAGGCCATGCTTTTTGACGAGCCCACGAGTGCCCTTGACCCCGAAATGATCAACGAAGTGCTCGAGGTCATGGTCCGTCTGGCCCAGCAGGGCATGACGATGATCATCATTACGCATGAGATGAACTTTGCCCGCCGCGTGGCCGACCGCGTCGTGTTCATGGCCGACGGCCAGATCGTGGAAACCGGCACGCCCGACGAGTTCTTCGACCACCCCCAGACCAAGCGCGCCCAGGACTTCCTCAACTCCATCAAAGGTCACTAGCCAGCCACCCCGTGGGACCAATCCATCGGAAGCGTTGTCCCACGTCTCTCATGCGCCCTGTCACCTTCAGATTCGAAAGCAACACCTATGATCGGAACCCGCACCTCATCGTCCTACACCCCGCACGTCGACGTCGCCCCCGCCGACCGCCCACTCATCCTCGTCGCACCGCGCTGGGAAGAGGCAAAGCCGTTATTAAGCGAGACGCTCTCCCCCAACGAGGAAATCGCAAGTGTCTTTGTCGATGCCATCCTTGCCGCCGGCGGCCTGCCGCTGCAGATGTCCATCACCGAGGACATTGAGGTTATCCGTCATTACGTCGATATCGCCGACGGCATCGCCATTCCCGGCGGCCCCGATGTCAATCCCAAACGTTGGGGCGATGATCGACCCTACGACCCCACCCTCTGCTGCGAGATTCGCGATAGCTTTGAGTTTAAGCTGGTCGGCGAGGTGCTCCGCGCCAAAAAGCCGCTCTTTACCACCTGCCGCGGCACACAGCTGCTCAATGTCGCCACGGGCGGCACCCTGTGCATGGACGTGCCGAGCCTAGGCGCTCGCGAGGGCCGCACGCAGTGGCGCCATACCCACGTGCTCAACGACCCCGTGCATCCCGTCGAGGTCGTGCCGGGTTCGCTGCTGGAGCGCGCGCTTGGCGGGCACAGGCTGATCCAGACCAACTCGGCACATCACTGCTGCGTCGACCGTCTGGGTAAGAGCACGCGCTTGGTCGCCAAGGCAACCGACGGTGTTCCCGAGTGCATCGAAGTCGAAGGCCAGCCATTCTGCCTGGGCGTGCAATGGCATCCCGAGTACACGTGGAAGACGCTCGAGACCGACTTTAATCTGTGGAAGTCGTTTGTCGAGGCAGCGGCAAAGGTTAAGCAGGCTCGCTAGCTCGCGAACCGCATAACAGATAAGGGCGCCCCGCCGGCCACATGGTCCGGCGGGGCGCCCTTTTGCCTATACGCGGCAGGCACACAGCCCAAGGCTCACAACCTCTTACTCGCCCGCCTCGCGCAGAGCCGACATCGTAGCCGCATATTGCTGCTGCAGCGCATGCATTCCCTCGCGAGCGTCGTCAACGGCATCGGCGCCGCGCAGCGCCTCGGTCACCACGACCGCCGGCTCGTACAGATTATCGAATCCCAGGTTCTGGCTCACGCCCTTGAGTGTGTGCGCTGCCATAAACGCACCTTCGGCGTCTCCTGCCGCCATGGCGGCCTCCAGCTTGTCCATGCTCTCGTCATCCAAAAACTTGAGGGCAAAGCGGGCAAGCATTTCCTCGCCCATCAGCCGAGCGCACGCGTCATCATAATTAGCGCCGATCTTCTCATACGCCTCACGCATGGAAATCATGGATTAAAACTCCTTTGGTCAAACTAAATCGTGGGAAACGCGACAACGTCGGCGGGGCGTGCCAACGTCTCGGCAATACGGTCTTGCACCTCGAGCAGGCAGTCGAGCAACAGCGGGTTAAACTCACCGCACTTACCGTCCAAGATCATCTGGATAGCCTCCTTGTGCGGGATAGCATCCTTGTACACACGCACACTCGTCAGCGCATCGTACACGTCGGCCACCGAAACCACCTGTGCGGCGATGGGAATCTGGTTGCCCTTAAGGCCATCGGGATAGCCCTTGCCGTCCCAGCGCTCGTGATGCCAACGCGCAATCTGGTACGCATATTCCATAAGCGCATTGCCGACGTGATGGCGGCCCAGCTCAAGCAACATGTCGGCGCCCATCGTGGTATGCGTCTTCATAATCTCGAACTCCTCGGGCGTAAGGCGCCCGGGTTTGTTGAGAATTGCATCGTCAATCGACATCTTGCCGATATCGTGCAGCGCCGAAGCCAGGGCAATCGTAGAGCGTTCCTCATTGTCGAGGGAGATCGTGCCGCTACGCTGGACCAGACAGCCAAGCAGCAGCTCGGTCAGCTTTTCGATATTCGTAACGTGCCTGCCGCTCTCGCCGTTGCGAAGCTCCATGACGCCAGCCATGATGTCGATGAGCATGCGACTGTTCTTGACACGCTCGTTGTACTGCTGGGACAGCAGGTTCGTCAGGCGGCGCTGTTTGGCATATAGGCGGATGGTGTTGCTTACACGGCGGCGCACGACACGGGAGTCAAACGGGCGGTTGATATAGTCTGAGGCGCCCAGCTCGTACGCGCGCAGAACCATATCATCGGAATCTTCGCTCGAAATCATGATGACAGGCAGATTGTCACTAACCGATCGGCGCGACAGACCGGCCAGCACCTCAAAGCCGCTTATGCCCGGCATGACAATATCCAGCAGCACGAGCGACAACTCATCACCATAGCGGTCGACCATGTCGAGCGCCGTACGACCGTTGTCGGCCTCGAGGATGCAATACTCATCCTTGAGCATCTCGCTGAGAATGACTCGGTTCATCTCGGAGTCATCGACAATAAGTACCAAAGGCTTTTCGCTTTGGAAGGCCTCGATGGAATCGGCATCGGTCACGACCGTACCGGCTTTTGCCTTAGCGCGGCTCAGTAACTGGACAGCGCGGCCAACGCCCTCATCGACCGTCTCGCCATGAATGCGAACGCCACCAACACATGCCGTCAAGCTCACGTACTCATGGCCCGGAATAATCGTGGAACGAACGGCATCGGACACCTGATGCAGGCGACGGGTGAAGTCATCGGAGGGAATATTGGGCATGACAACCACAAACTTGTCGCAGCCATAGCGCACAAGCTCGTCAGTCGAACGGATTCCGCTGCGCATGGCTGTCGCCACAGCACCGAGCGCAAGGTCGCCGGCATGACGGCCACACGTATCGTTGAAGACCCTAAAATCATCAAGGTCGATCATCGCAACGCCGGCATTCATGCGGGCGCTTCGGAGCTTTTCCTCGTAATACCGGCGATTATGCACGCTCGTCAGCACGTCGGTGTAGACAAGGTCCTCTTCTGCAGCCTCTTGCCCATCGATCGGACGCACCATCAGCAGGACATGAGGCTTGCCCTCGACCTTCAGAGGGCGCAGATGGGCGCGGTACTCAACGCCATCGTTGAGCAGTTGCTCCGACACCTCATCGGAATCTGTCAAGGCCTCAAGGCTCGACTGACGCAGACAAGGGCAGCGATCGCCGGCGAGCAGGCAGTTAGGCTCGCTCTTAATCTGATCGGCCGACAGCAAACGTACCACGGGGTAGGTCTTCGCGACACGGGCGACCTCGGCGGCAGCCTCCTCGTCGGTTAGATTGACCTCGTGATTATTGAGCATATGGGGCCCTTTCGATAGTTTCGCATGGTAGCGGTGGGTTCCAAATGCTACAAGGTTAACACCTTGTCGATGCAGGTAAGTACGTGAATGCTGCTACATTTTTATGAGTTGGCAGACGGCGCGATTGAAGCCGCAGACGCGAGGTTTTGAACGTATTTGTTAACATTGCCGAAACGGTTACGGAAGATGCCTGTTTGGATTATTGCGGCTGCTAGTGCCCCAGGATGTCACGGACGGTCTGGGCGGCCGCTGCCGGGCGATCACGCAGCCCGTTATGCGCGCCGGGAACCGTTGCGAGGGGGCAATCGAGATATTCGGCAGCCGCTCGCGTACCAGCCTCGCGGGGCGTGTCAATCGAGAGCTCGCCCAAGAGCACGGCGGCAACCGCTTTCGATGCGCAGACGCTATCCCAATCGGGAGCGTAGGTCATAGTGATCCCGTATTCGTTTGCCATGAAACTGCGGCCGTTGCGCAGGGCATGCTTGGCTTCTGCCTCGGTCATCTTGGGGGCCTCGGGGTCCGAATCGCCCATGGCACCCAAGAAGACTCTTAATGCCCTCGAGACCTTTCCCGCAGCAATCATCTCGAGCAAAACCGGGGCCGCGCCCAGGCCGACGCCCTCGTTCGTCACGGCGGGCTCGTGCAGAATCGCACGCGAGATGGCGGCGGGGTTTGAACGGAGAAGCTCCAGGGCAACCAATGTACCGGCACTGTGCGCGAGCACGTTTGTCGGAGCGCCGATGTGCTCGATAACGGCCTGCAGGTCGGCGGCCTGGGCGGCGAGGTCGTAGCGCCCGTCCGCGGCATCGCCGCTCTCGCCGCAACCGCGGCGGTCATAGGTAATGACGCGACATCCGCAGGCGAGCTCGCGGGCGATACCGTCAAAAAAGACACCGTCGACGCAGGCGCCGTGCACGCACACCAAGGCAGGAGCATCAGGCGATACGTCCGGACCGGCATACTCGCGGCAGGCGATCGTGGTGCCCGCATTCTCGACCGTAAATTCCATGTTGTGCCCCCGTCATCAATGCTCATCCAGTTGCACGTCAGTGCGGCTGGATGGACCCGCATTGCCTCACGCCTTGTTAACAGATTAACTTTACCCGACCCGAGGCTTTTCATGGCACGGCATCATGAGCGACGTGAAAAAACGAAACTTGTAAAGCAAGAGCCCGCACCTTGCTTTGAAGCCGATGCTATGCTTAGGCACAATTGTCTTGAGGAGCATATGCCTATGTCTACGTTTTTGAATGCCAGCCCCATCTTTGGACCGGTTCGCAGCCGCCGTCTGGGCCTTTCGCTCGGCGTCAACATGATGCCGGCATCGGGCAAGATCTGCACGTTCGACTGCATTTACTGCGAAAACGGCCTCAACGCCGAGCGCCCCTGTCATGAGCCGTACAACACAGCTGCCATGGTACTCGACGCACTCGAGGCCAAGCTGCACGAGATGGCCGCCGAGGGCGAGCTGCCCGATGTGATCACGTTTGCCGGCAACGGCGAGCCCACTGCCGCACCGGAGTTTCCGCAGGCCATCGCCGGCGCCGTCGCGCTGCGCGACGAGCTTGCCCCAAGCTCCAAGATCGCCGTGCTCTCCAACGGCACGCGCGCCGACCGTCCCCAGGTACACGATGCGCTCATGATGGTCGACGACAACATCCTCAAGCTCGATACGGTCGATCCGGCGTTTATCCAGCTGCTCGACCGGCCCGTTGGCCCCTACGACGTCGAGCACCAAATCGAGACGTTCGCGAGCTTTAACGGTCACGTTATTATCCAGACGATCTTTTTGACCGGCGAGTATCAGGGCAAGCTCATCGACAACACCGGCGAGGAGTACGTTGCCCCCTGGCTCGCGGCACTTGAGCGCATTCGCCCACAAGAAGCAACCATCTACACGGTGGCGCGCGAGACACCGGTCGCCGGCCTTGCCAAAGCGGCGCCCGAGGTGCTCGACAAGATTGCCGCACGCGTGCGCGCCCTCGGCATCCCCTGCCAGGTGAGCTACTAGCAAAACCACGCAGCAGCTAGTGCCCGCCATCCCGCCCCATCAGTTGCGGTGATATAGTTCCTATTTGTGCTGTTAAACCGCTTAATTCGGAACTATATCACCGCAACTTTTATGGACGCGTGGGCGGGCTATACTAGCTGCGAATGAAAGGAAGTTAGCCATGTTTGACAATGGACCCGTGCCTGGCCGCAACGACGCTTGCTGGTGCGGCAGCGGCAGAAAATATAAGAAATGTCATAACGCCTTCGACGAGCGCCTCGAGCGCCTGTGGGAAGAGGGCTGGGAGGTTCTGCCTCGCACGCTCTACAAGACGCCCGCCGATATCGAGGGCATCAAGCGCTCGGCCGCCATTAACGTAGGTGTGCTCGACTACGTAGGCGAGCACATCGCCGCGGGCATGACCACCAACCAGATTGACCAGATGATCTACGACTACACCGTCGAGCACGGCGGCACGCCGGCAGACCTCCACTACGAGGGCTACCCAAAAAGTGTGTGCACCTCGATCAATGACGTGGTCTGTCACGGTATCCCCTGCGATACGGACGTGCTGCACGAGGGCGACATTATCAACGTGGACTGCTCCACGATCCTTGACGGCTACTTTAGCGACTCGAGCCGCATGTTCTGCATCGGCGAGGTCTCGGCCGAGCGCCAGCGCCTGGTCGACGTCACCCGCGCCAGCGTGGAGGCGGGTCTGGCGGCCGTCAAGCCATGGTTGCCGCTCTCCGTTATGGCCGAAGCCGTGCAAAAGACGGTCGAGGACGCCGGCTTTAGCGTGGTGCGCGAGTACGGCGGACACGGCATTGGCAAGGAGTTCCACGAGGACCCGTTTGTGGGCTTTACCACCGAGGCGCCCGATGTGGACACCATCATGGCCCCGGGCATGGTCTTTACCATCGAGCCCATGGTCAACGCCGGAGCGCCCGACATCAAAATTAGCAAGGGCGACGGCTGGTGCGTGCGCACCAAGGACGGCAGTGATTCGGCCCAGTGCGAGGTACAGCTCGTGGTGACCGAAGATGGTTATGAGCTGCTGAGCTGGTAGCTGTAGATGCGCCGGATGCTGACGGGCACGCTCGTCTTGCACCCGGCGTTTTATTTGAACGTTTTGCCTGATAAAACCTGCCAAAACAAACCTGTCCCTTTTTAGCAGGTCGAGCGGAGAGGACTGCTTGTGAACATCCTGGTTTTGCTGCCCGTCAACGACCGCCATCGCGCAATTCTTGAGTCGAGCGCTCCGGGCGAGGACTTTATCTACACGAGTGCCGACGCCATCACGCGTGAACAGGTCGCCGATGCCGACGTGATCTTGGGCAACATAGACCCTGCCTTGCTTACCGCATGCGAGCATCTCCAGCTGTTGCAATTGCAGACCGCCGGCTATGACGATTACTTGGCCGCCGGCACCGTGCCGGCTGAAGCCAAGCTGTCTTGCTCGATCGGCGCCTACGGCCAGGCCGTGAGCGAGCACATGTTTGCCATGGTCCTTTCCATGATGAAGCGCCTGCCCGGCTATCACGACTTGCAGCGCGAGCATCGCTGGGAGGATTTGGGGCCGGTTACCTCGCTCAAAAATGCCAACGTGCTGGTGCTGGGCGCGGGCGATATCGGCGGCCACTTTGCCACGCTCTGCCGCAGCATGGGCGCACACGTCCGCGGCATCAAGCGCCATCCGCTCGTCTACCCCATTGTGTTTGAGGACATGGACGGCATGGATGCCCTGTCTGAGCGCCTGGCCGAGGCAGACGTCGTCGCATCCTTTATGCCCAGCACACCCGAGACCCGCGGTCTGGCGAACGCCGAGTTCTTCGCCGCGATGAAGCCGGGCGCCTTCTTTGCCAACGGTGGCCGCGGCGATCTTGTGGTCGCCGACGATTTGGTTGCCGCTCTGGAGTCGGGACATCTCGCCGGCGCCGCGGTCGACGTCACCGATCCCGAGCCGCTGCCTGCGACAAGCCCCCTGTGGGATGCGCCTAACATGCTCATCACGCCGCACGTCTCCGGCTGGTTCCACCTGGCCGCCACGCTCAACAACGTCGTCGATATTGCCGCGGAGAACCTGCGTCATCTGCAAGCCGGCGAAACTTTACGTTGTTGGATCGAGCATTAGGTTGTTCCGGCGTTTTGCCAAACGCCGGAACCCCTCGACGCTGCGAGCCCCATGGGTTCCGCCGTTCTAACGAACGGCGGACCGGCCGACGCTGCGCGATGTCCAGAACGACAATTTGTCATTCAAAAGGCGAGGCATGACCAGAAGGTCAATGCCTCGCCTTTTTCATGCCAACTTGTTCGCTCTGGACATCGCTCGCTGACGTTTGCCCAACCTGCGGTGTCATAACAATTCTGTCCAGCTGTTGGCATTGAGACATTTTCCCAGATAAAACCTGCCAAAATGAACCTGTCCCTTTTTGGTAGGTTGCAATGGGGTCAGGTTGGCTTGCGCCATACCGGTAGTTCTGTCTGCGACACTCTCGCCAAAGTGATATCAAACATACATCTAGCGTTTTCGACACTTCGCTTATTAGAGCCAGTCCGTCTCCTCGTCATAGCGGTCCGAATAGGCGTTACGCTTGAGTTCTTCAGCACTCGTTGGTCGCGCCTTGGACACGTCGACCCCTGACTCATGGCAAGCGTCGACGAACAGCTGTAAACCCCGATCAATAAGCTGAGCCCCACGCTCGGCCTTCATTTCTTCGGCTCGCATTTAGAGCTCCACGCTTTCGGCGCCGTTGATGGTTAGGTTTCGCTCGTAGAAGGCGGTGAGAGCGCGGATGGCGTACATCACGTCGCGCACGCCGCCGGTCTCGTAGCTCGAGTGCATAGCCAGCTGCGGCAGGCCCACGTCCACAGCATGCATGCTCGCCTGCATATTGGACAGATTGCCGAGCGTGGAGCCGCCGGCCATATCGCTCTTGTTGGCAAAGGCCTGTGTGGGTACGTCGGCGTCATCGCAGACGGCCTGGAACACCGCGCGGCTAAAGGCATCGGTGCAGTAGTGCTGGTTGGCCGCCTCCTTGATGACGATGCCGCCGTTGAGCACCACCTGATTGCGAACGTCGCACTTCTCGGCGTGGTTGGGGTGCACGGCATGCGCGTTGTCGCAGCTCACAAGCATCGAGGCGGCAAGGGCGCGATGGTACGACTCGTCGTCAAAGCCCAGCGATCCGTTAATGCGGCGCAGCGCGTCGGCCAAGAACGTCGACATGGCGCCCTGCTTGGTCTCGGAACCAACCTCCTCGTTATCAAAGCAGCAGAAGACCGAGACGTCATGCGCGTTCTCGGCACCCAAAAATGCCTGTAGCGAGGTATAGGCACAGGCCAGGTCGTCAAGCTTGGGCGTCGAGATAAACTCGTCGGCCCAGCCCCAAATGCGCGCATCCTGACGATTGACCAGGAACAGATCGCGGCCCAGAATCTGCTCGGGCTCGACGTCCAGCTCATCGGCAATCAGGGCATCAAAATCTCCCTGCTTGAGTTCGCCGGCGCTAATGAGCGGACACAGATCAATGGCTCGGTTGGGAGCAAAGCCCTCGTTAACGCCGCGGTTCATATGGATGGCAAGACTCGGGATGATAGCGACCTCGCGCTCGGTGGCAAGCAGGCGGCTCTCGATACGGTCGCCCTCGCGCACCAGCACGCGGCCCGCGAGTGCCAGCGGGCGGTCGAACCAGGTGTAGTCGATCATGCCGCCGTATGCCTCGGTGTTCAGGCGCAGCGTTTCGCCCGCGCCGTCAAGCTCGGGCACAGCCTTGACCTTAAACGTCGGCGAGTCGCTGTGCGACGCCGTCAGCTGAAAATGATAGTCACCGGCAACGCCGTCCTCGCCCCACGTCGCGGCCAGGTCCTCGCCCACCTTAAAGGCAACAACGCTCGAGGTGTTGCGCTGCGTGTAATAACGCCCGCCCGGTTCGATGTCCCACGCCGCATTCTCGGGCAGGTAGGTAAAGCCCGCCTCGTCGAGCTCGGCCATAATGGTCGCCGCCGTATGGAACATGCTGGGGCATGCCTCGATAAAGTCGATAAGGTCGTTGGCGGCCTCGATATCATCGGCCGTCACATGCGCGCGCTCGGGCGTTTCCTGATCCGTCATGCTCTCCCCTTTCGCTGGGTTGATGGTCCCCTCCAGCATACCCCGCCACGCCAGCGCCGCACTCTTCATTCCGTGCTTAATTCCGCGCCGCTCACCAAGTTGAGCCATCATGCCCGCGCTCCTTTTGCGACAATTGCGCTAACAGGACGAGAGGAGTCGTCATGAAGCCACGTAACATTGCCACCACCTGCGGTGTCGCGGGAGTCGCCGTCGGCCTTGCCGCTGCCACCGGTATCGTTTATCACAAGCAAATCAAGTCCGCCGCGTCGCTCAAACGCTTGACCGGCTACGCGGATGGCTATGACCTGTACGCAATCGACATCGCCTACGACTACGATCTCGATCGCATCATCGCCGCTGGCGTGCGCGACGACCAGGCCTACATCGATGCCGTGGTGGCGCAGGTGCTGCCCGGTGTGCCGGCACATGTCCAGGCGCCCCAGTTTGCCTGCAGCGCTTTTGTCGCCGTAGATGCCGAAGGCCGCGTGCGCACCGGTCGCAATTACGACTTTAAGGACAACACCTCGGCGCTGCTGGTGCGCAATCACCCACGCGGCGGCTATGCTTCCATCGGGCTTGCCGCCCTTAACAACCTGGGCGATAACACTCCGCTTGACTCCGTCGCCGGACGCGCCGCGGCGTTGATGGGCCCGTTTGCCCAGCTCGACGGTGTTAACGAATGCGGCGTGTCCATTGCCGTACTCACTCTGGACTCCAAGCCCTGTGACCAGGACACGCAGCGCCCCGTCATCAATACCTCGCTCGCCATCCGTCTGGTGCTCGACCGTGCCGCCACCACGCAAGAAGCTATCGACCTGCTTTCCGCCTACGACATGCACGCCATGGCAGGACGCGATTACCACTTCTTTATCAACGACGCCGCCGGTGACGCGCGCGTAGTAGAATGGGACCCGCGCGATCCGGACCGCGCTTTCAAAGCGACTCCTGTACGCCAGGTTACGAACTTCTACGCCTGCTATGACGACGAAGTGCTGTCCAACCAAAAGAATGGCGAGCTGGGCCATGGTAAAGAGCGCGCCGTCGCAATCGCCGATGTTCTTGACGCCCATGTCGGTGCCCAGGACGAGGCAGTCGCTTGGAAGGCCCTTCGCGCTGCGGCGCAAGAGCCCAATCCGGAAGACATCACCAGCAATACGCAATGGTCGGTCGTCTTTGACAATACCGAGCCCGCTGCCGCCATCACGCTGCGCCGCCACTGGGGCAACGTCGACGCCTTCGCACTGTAAGGAGCCAGGCCCGTCGACCTTACGCTGGCCTGACGTTGCTTACATTTCCATACATTTGAGCTAACACGTTTTACCCCCGTATCAACAGTGTGCGGGGGTAAACTTATGCGCATGTTATAACTTGCCCGGAAGGATTCACCATGCTTAGAATCGGTCTTCTTACTAGTGGCGGCGACTGCCAGGCGCTCAACGCCACCATGCGCGGCATCGTCAAAACGCTTATAACCAATAGCGAAGAACCTATCGAGATCTATGGTTTTGAGGACGGCTACCAGGGCCTTATCTACAGCAGGTTCCGCGTCATGACGCCCGCCGATTTTAGCGGCATCCTTACCCGTGGCGGCACCATCCTGGGCACGAGCCGTACGCCGTTCAAGCGCCTGGATATTCCCGAGGCCGACGGCGTCGAGAAGGTGCCGGCAATGGTCCACACCTATCATAAGCTGCAGCTCGACTGCCTGTTTATGCTGGGCGGCAACGGCTCCACCAAGACCGCCAACCGTCTGCGCGAAGAGGGCCTCAACGTTATCGCCCTGCCTAAGACCATCGATAACGACACCTGGGGCACCGAGCTGACGTTTGGCTTTACGAGCGCCATCGACGTCGCCACCAAGTGCATCGACGACATTCACACCACCGCTTCGAGCCACGGCCGCGTGTTCGTTATCGAGATCATGGGCCACAAGGTTGGCTGGATCCCGCTATACGCCGGCGTCGCGGGCGGCGCGGATGTCATCTTGATTCCCGAGATCCCCTACGACATGGATAACGTCATCAAGACCATCGAGCATCGCATGGAAACCGGCAGCCGCTTTACCATCGTGGCCGTCGCCGAGGGCGCTATCTCCAAGGAGGACGCGGCGCTGTCCAAGAAGGAGTACAAGAAGAAACTCGCCGAGCGCACGAGCCCGTCGATCGTCTACGACATCGCCAAGGAGATCGAGGCCAAGACCGGTCGCGAGACCCGCGTCGCCATCCCCGGCCACACGCAGCGCGGCGGCCAGCCCGACGCCCAGGACCGCATCTTTGCGACCCAGTGCGGCGTCGAGGCGGCACTGGGCTGTCTACGCGGCGAGTTTGGCTACATGATCGCCCTGCGTGACGGCAAGATGTGTCACATGCCGCTCGAGGATGTCGCCGGCAAGCTCAAGTATGTCGATCCCCAGAGCGACCTGGTGCGCGAGGCCAAGGCGTTGGGCATCAGCTTCGGCGACGAATAGCCTCGGCTGGAACCGCTCTCATCGGAGGCCCCAGGGCTTACCTCCCAAATCGTCCTCGGACATGTCGGAGCCCCCGTTGCGCGCTTCACGCGGCGGGGGCTCCTCCGTCCTGCGGAAAGATTTGGAGAGTAACCCTGTGCCCGGCCTGCGATAACTAAGTGGTCGCTGCGTTTATCTTGGGGTGCTGCATATACAAAGTTGGAAGGGTCTGAATTGCACTTTGCTGTACTGAGCTCTCTTCCCGGAGAAAGCCTCAATTGGTTCGGCTCTGATTTAGCTGAAATATAAAACAGGGCCGCCCTCTTTGAGGACGCCCCTGTCAGCATTTGAATGCGATTGGCTTGTTGCCGATTGAGCGATGGCTGCTCTAGGCCAAGAACTCCTTGGTGGTCGCCACGATGTTGGCGGCGTCCAGGCCGTACTTGTGCAGGAGCTCGGCGCCCGGGCCGGACTCACCGAAGGTGTCGTTGACGCCGATCTTCTTGAGCGGCGTCGGGCACTGCTCGCACAGGACGTCGGCAACGGCGCTGCCCAGGCCACCGATTACAGAATGCTCCTCGACGGTCACGACGTGGCCGGTCTTGGTGGCGCTCTTGACGATCAGGTCGGCATCGATGGGCTTGATGGTGTGCATGTTGATGACCTCGGCGTCGATGCCCTCGGCAGCGAGCTGCTCGGCGGCCTCGAGAGCCTCGCCGACCATCAGGCCGCAGGCGATGATGGTCACATCGGCGCCCTCGCGCATGACAATGCCCTTACCCAACTCGAACTTGTAGGTCTCGGGGTCGTTGATAACCGGCGAGGCCAAACGGGCGAAGCGCATGTACACCGGACCGTCGCACTCGTAGGCGGCGCGCGTCACGGCGCGGGCCTCCACGTCGTCGGCGGGAACAATCACGGTCATGCCAGGGATGACGCGCATGAGGGCGATATCCTCGCAGCACTGGTGCGTGGCGCCATCCTCGCCCACCGAGATACCGGCGTGCGTGGCACCGATTTTAACGTTGAGGTGCGGGTAGCCGATGGAGTTGCGGACCTGCTCAAAGGCGCGGCCGGCGGCGAACATGGCAAAGCTGCTCGCGAAGGCAACGCGGCCGGTGGTTGCGATACCGGCGGCGACGCCCATCAGGTTGCTCTCGGCGATACCCACGTCGAAGAAGCGGTCGGGGCAGGCGGCCTTGAACTTGCCGGTCTGCGTGGCGGCGGCCAGGTCGGCGTCGAGGACCACAAAGTCATCGTGCTCGTTGGCGAGCTCGACGAGGGCCTCGCCGTAGCTTACGCGCGTGGCGATTTTTTTGACGTCTGCCATCCTAGAGCTCCTCTCCGGCGGCCGTGAGCTCTGCCATGGCCTGCTCAAACTGTTCATCGTTGGGGGCCTTGCCGTGCCAACCAACCTGGTTCTCCATAAAGGACACGCCCTTGCCCTTCAGGGTCTCGGCGATAATGGCGGTCGGCTGCCCCTTGGTGGCGCGAGCCTCGGCAAAGGCGGCGCGGATCTGGTCGAAGTCGTTGCCGTCGGCGAGCTCCACCACGTGGAACTTGAACGCGCGGAACTTGTCGGCGAGCGGCAGGGGGTCGTTGACCTCCTCGACGGGGCCGTCGATCTGCAGGCCGTTGTGGTCGACGATCACGCAGAGGTTATCGAGCTGCTGGTTGCCGGCAAACATGGCGGCCTCCCAGACCTGGCCCTCCTCGCTCTCGCCATCGCCCAGCAGGGCGTACGTGCGGTAAGTATCGCCCCAGTGCTTGGCGGCACCGGCCCTACCCCCGGCGGCGGAGATACCCTGGCCGAGCGAGCCGGTGGACATGTCGACGCCCGGGGTGTCGTTCATGTTGGGATGGCCCTGCAGGTGGCTGCCGATGTGGCGCAGCGTCTCGAGATCCTCCATGGGGAAGAATCCGCGCTCGGCGAGCACGGCGTACAGACCCGGAGCACAGTGGCCCTTGGAGAGCACAAAGCGATCGCGGTCGGCCTTGCGGGGATCGGCCGGGTCGACGTTCATTTCCTCAAAGTACAGATAGGTCATGATGTCGGCAGCGCCGAGCGAACCGCCCGGATGGCCGGACTTGGCAGCGTGCACTCCGGTGACGATGCCCTTCCTTACCTCGTTGGCAACCTTTTTGAGCTCTTCGTCGCTCATTGTGCCTTCCTTTCATCCTCTTTAGACAAGATGCGCACGGCACAGAAGGTCGTCCCAACCCAGCCGCGATGCACGTACGTCATTCATTATGCTGGAAACTGGAAGCTTTACCAGAGTATTTATCATTATTTGAACAATTGAGCAGGCAGAACCGCTGATGAAACGGTTTATCAATGTGAACGTCTTTTGGATGGAACGCAGTCGGCCCTACGCGTTAATGTCCTTGAAGCCCTCACCGAAAGTTTCCGTAACGTCGGCCACGGTCACGATGGCGCGCGGGTCGCGCTCGCGCACGATCGTCTTGAGGGTATTGAGCTCTCGACGGCTCACGATGACCATAACCACTGGCTTCTCGGCACCCGAATACATGCCAGTCGCCTTAAACTTGGTACAACCACGACCCAGGCCATACATGATATCGGCAGCGATATCAGGGAACTTGTCCGAGATGATGAGTACCATACGGCGTTTGTTGCCACCATCGACCACGGCATCGATCACGTAGCCGCTAATGACCATCGAAAGGCCTGCATACAGTGCGTTTTCGATTGAAAAGACCGGAGCCGATAGCGCGCATACGGCAACATCGATCGCCATGACGGTCGAGCCCACCGGCAGCGAGGTGTTACGCGAGATGATTTGGCCAATCGTGTCCGAGCCGCCGGTGTTGGCGCCGGCGCGCAACACCATGCCGTAACCGATGCCCGTAATAATACCGCCCCACATGGCAGGGAGCATCAGGTCCGCATCCGCCAGAGGTGCTACAAACGGGGCGAACAGATCGGTAAAGAAGCCCAGCAGCACAAAGCCCGTCGCGGTCTGCACCACGTAGAACATGCCGCCCTCGCGCATAACGACCAACAACAGCAAGGCGTTCATCACGATCGTCTGAATACCAACGGGAAGCGATAGGCCGCGCGCCGCGCCGACCGCCTGGATAATGGTGGCAAGGCCCGTAACGCCACCGGCGGCAAGACCGTTGGGAATCAAAAACAAGTCGGTCGCGATGGCGGCCAAGGCACACCCCAACATGATCTGGGGCAGGTCGTGAAAGAAGTTCATCGAAAGAATGCGCTTGATGTCCAGACGATATGCCATGCTGCCTCCCTCAAAAAAGCGCACCCAAACGGATGCGCTTTGAACTTCTTCTTGTATTCGATTCTACCGATTCGCCGGACAAAAACCACCCCTGCGCAGGGTTTATTCTGGATACAAACCCGTCCAACCGTTGGGCTTAGCATCGGTTTGAAGCCGCCCGATGTTTTAGACCTCCGAGCCTTCTGCATCGGCGTTGCCGGTGGCCCAGCGATGGTAGCCAATAACAAACGGGTCCAGGTCGCCATCGTCAAGAACGGCCTCGACATTGCTGGTCTCCACGCCCGTGCGTAGGTCCTTGACCATCTGGTACGGGTAGAGCACGTAGCTGCGGATCTGGTTGCCAAAACCAATCGTGGTCTTGGGTCCGCGAATCTCATCGAGCGCCTCGGCACGCTTCTCGAGCTCAATCTCGTACAGGCGAGCCTTGAGGATCTGCATGCACGCGGCCTTGTTCTGGATCTGGCTGCGCTCGTTTTGGCAGGTGACCACAATGCCGCTGGGGAAATGCGTCACGCGTACGGCGGAGTCGGTGGTGTTGACGCCCTGTCCGCCCGGGCCGCTCGCGTGATACACGTCCACGCGGATATCGTCGGGACTGATCTCGATGTCGATATCGTCAGGCAGCACGGGGATGACCTCGACGCCGGCAAACGTGGTCTGGCGGCGCTTCTTGTCGTCGGTGGGGCTAATGCGCACCAGACGGTGCACACCGGCCTCGGCGCGCAGCATGCCAAACGCGTCCTTGCCCTCGACGGTAAAGGTCGCACGGTCGATGCCGATGACCTCGGCCGCGGGGCAGTCGTTAATGGTGACCTTCCAGCCGCGACGCTGGCAGTACTTCATGTACATCTTAAAGAGCATGAAGGTCCAGTCCTGTGCCTCCAGGCCACCCTGTCCGGGCTTGATGGTCACAATCGCGTCGCCGTGATCGACCTCACCGGTAAACCAGCTCGAAAGCTCGAGCTCGTCGATAGCGCGGGCCAGGCGTTCTGCCGTAGCGGCAGCCTCCTCGCGCAATGCGGCGGCATCGGGGTCGTCGCCCATCTCCTCGGCAAGCTCCAGCGCCGCGCGGGCGTCAGATAGCTCGCCGCGCGCGGTATCCACGGCAGCGATATCTTCCTTGGCGCGAGCGATTTCCTCCATGGTGGCGCGAGCGGCATCGGCGTCATCCCAAAAGCCGGGGGCCACGCTTTTAGCCTCGAGCTCGGTCACGCGCGTGCGCTTCTCGTCCAAATGAAGATACGACTCGACCTCGCCGAGCCGGTCCGCAAACGCGTCCAGCTCGGCGGGCGTTACCTCTAAAGCCTCAGCCATTAACGATTCCTGCCGTGGCAGTACTTAAACTTCTTGCCGCTACCGCAGGGGCACGGGTCGTTGCGGCCCACGTTGACGTACGGATCGTCGCTCTCGGACTTGCGATAGGTGGTCACCTTGCCACCGTTGTTGACGGCAGCCGGACCACCCTGGACAGCCGTGCGGGCCTGCACCTGCGCCTGCTTGCGCAGCACCGAGTCGCCGTTGTCACCATCGACCTCGGCAGGACCGGAGAAGTGCGCACCCTCGAGCGCGGGCTCCTCCTTGTGCTCCACGGCACGCGGGGCAGCCTTGATCTCGATGCGCAGAACCGTACGCAGATAATCCTCGTACATGGTATCGACGAGTATCTGGAACGCGCCGTAGGCCTCGGTCTTGTACTCAACCAGCGGGTCGCGCTGGCCAAAGCCGCGCAGGCCGATGCCGGTCTTGAGGTAGTCCATCTCCTGCAGGTAGTTCATCCAGCGGGTATCGATGACGCGCAGCATGACCTGGGTGTTGAGCTCGCGCATCAGGTCCTCGCCCAAGCGCTCGGCCTTCATGTTGTAGCACTTCTCTACGTAAGCCAGGACATCGGCAGCCAGGGCCTCATAATCCTCGTCGGGGAACTTCGGCGTATCGATGTGGCCGGTGAGCTCCACAACCCACTTGCGCAGGCCCTCCAGGTCGCGCTCGCCATCGTGACTGTCCTTGGTGCAGAACTCCTGCACGCAGCGGTACACGGTGTCGTGCATGACCTCGGTGATGTGGTCGGTCAGGTCCTTGCCGTCCAGAATCTTATTGCGCTCGGCGTAGATGACCTGGCGCTGCTTGTTCATGACGTCGTCGTACTCAAGGACGCTCTTACGCATGGAGAAGTTGATGCTCTCGACCTTGTGCTGGGCGCTCTCGACGGCCTTGGAGATGATCTTGTGCTGGATGGGCATGTCGTCGCCCATGTCGGCCGTGACCATCATCTTGGAGACGCGGTCCATCTTGTCGCCGCCGAACAGGCGCATGAGGTCGTCCTCGAGCGACAGGTAGAACTGGGTCTCGCCCGGATCGCCCTGACGACCGGAGCGGCCGCGCAGCTGGTTGTCGATACGACGGGACTCGTGGCGCTCGGTTCCGATAACGGTCAGGCCGCCGGCGGCAAGCACGCGCTCGCGCTCGGCCTTGCAGGTCTCCTTGGCCTCGGCGTTAAACTGCTCGAGCTGCTCGGGCGTCACGTCCTCCATGGTCAGGCCCTCGTACTCCAAGCGCTCGCGCACCAGCTCGTCGGGGTTGCCGCCCAGCAGGATGTCGGTACCGCGACCGGCCATGTTAGTAGCGATGGTCACGGCGCCGTAGCGTCCGGCCTGGGCAACGATATGAGCCTCGCGCTCGTGATGCTTGGCGTTGAGGACCTCGTGCGCGATGCCGCGCTTGGTAAGGGCGGCGGACAGCTTCTCGGAGCTCTCGATGGAGACGGTGCCCACCAGGACCGGCTGGCCCTTGGCGTGACGACGCTCAACGTCGTCGGCGACGGCGTTGTATTTAGCCTGAATGGTGCGGTACACCAGGTCCTCGTGGTCCACGCGCTGCACGGGCTTGTTGGAGGGGATGACCTCGACGGGCAGCTTGTAGATCTCGCGGAACTCGGCATCCTCGGTAAGTGCCGTACCGGTCATGCCGGAGAGCTTGTCATACAGACGGAAGTAGTTCTGCAGGGTGATGGTCGCCAGCGTCTGGTTCTCCTCGCGTACGAGCTCGCACTCTTTGGCCTCGATGGCCTGGTGCAGGCCCTCGGAGTAACGGCGGCCG
>CAJMSV010000004.1 GCA_905216175.1 uncultured bacterium
TCCGGCTGCGCGCAGGGATTTCCTAGGGCTCATCGATCGACTCCATCGCGAGGGCCTGACCGTAGTCATGGTTTCGCATAGTATGGATGACCTAGCCAATTGCTGTGACCGCATCGTCGTAATGAACGAGGGCGCGGTGTTTGCCGAGGGAACGCCCTCGCAGGTTTTTGCGCATGCCGATGAGCTCAAGTCGATCGGCTTGGGCGTTCCCGCCGCCCAGCGCATGGCGCTGGCGCTTACGGAGGCGGGGGTGCCGCTGCGCTTTGACGGCCTCTATACGGTTGAGTCGCTGACAGACGAGTTGGTGGACCTGCTAATCGGTCGCTCGGGCGGTCCTTCTAACGTCGCGGACATTGCTAAATCCAAGACGGTCGCGCGAGAGGAGGGCTGCTGATGGAGGCGTTTTCGTTTGGCAGTTACTATCCCGGCGATAGTGCAATCCACCGCCTGGACCCGCGAACCAAGTTGCTCTTGGGCTTTGTGTTTCTGATCACGACGCTGCCCGTCGGCGGCTTCCGCGGACTGGCCCCTGTCGCAATGTTTGTCGTGCTGATCTATGCCGTGTCTCGGGTGCCGGTTCGTCGCGTTCTGTCGTCGATGGCGCCGCTGCTGGCAATCGTCGTCGTGGTCGCGGTGCTCAACTTGTTTACCGATCAGAGTGGGCGCATCCTGTGGCAGCTCGGCTTTCTGCAGATAAGCGAGGGCTCACTGCGTTCTGCCGCCTTTATGGCGTGCCGCCTGACGTTGATGATGGCCGGCATGAGCGCCATTACACTCACCACGCCGACGCTCGACCTCACCGCGGGCTTTGAGCGCCTGCTCGCGCCGTTTGCGCGTGTGGGACTTCCTGCGCACGAGCTCGGCATGATCATGGGTATCGCGCTACGCTTTATGCCGCAGTTTGCCACTGAGATGAAGCAGACGACCGATGCGCAGGCAAGCCGCGGCGCGCGCGTGACGGGCGGTCCGCTCGGCGGCGTGCGTATGCTCGGCAGTGTGGCGATTCCGCTGTTCACGGGCGTGTTCCGCCATGCCGAGACGCTGTCTGCCGCCATGGATGCACGCTGCTATCACGGCGAGCAGGGCCGCACGCGCCTGCATGCGCTTGCATTTGGCCGCGGCGATGCGTTGGCGGCGGTGGTGACGGCGTTGCTGCTCATCTGCGTCATCGTCATCAACCTTCAACTTGTTTAGGCGCGATTCGGGCGCAAGAAAGGGGTCCCTATGACCGACAACGACCGCACGGCTCAGCTTGAGCGCGCCTGTTCGTATCTCAGGCGCATTCCGGCGTGGTATCTGGCCACGACCGATGCGAGCGACGGGCATCAGCCCCGCGTGAGGCCGTTTTCGTTTGCCATGGTCGATGACGGTAAGTTGTGGTTTTGCACGTCGCGCGACAAGGACGTGTGGGCGGAGCTGAGTGCGAATCCCAAGTTTGAGCTCTCGGGCTGGAAGCCGGGGGAATGTTGGATCGTATTGACCGGCGAAGCCGCACTTGAGGACGACGCGGTCGTGAGCGATCGGGTGCGACAAGCCGGCTTTAAGCACATGGTGGGCATTGGCGAGGAACACGAGAGTGCCAACGACGGCCGCCTTGCGTTTTTCTCGGTCCGCAATATCGTCGCCCGCTTCTGTGATATCGACGGCAGCGAGGAGCGTCTGGAGCTCTAGCTCACACAAACCAGGCTCTAAAACTGGCTAGTACAGGAGGAAACATGGACGGATTGAATACGGTTTTGAAGTATCTGACGTCGGTGCCGGCGTGGTATCTGGCGACGAGCGTGGACGGGCAGCCACATGTGCGTCCGTTCTCGTTTGCACAGATTCAGGACGGCAAGCTGTGGTTTGTGACGGCGCGCACTAAAGATGTGTGGCAGGAGCTGCTGCAAAACCAGCGCTTTGAGGCCACGAGTTGGTGGCCGGGCCATGGCTGGCTCATCTTGCGCGGGCGTGCCGGCTTGGATGACCGGGCTTTAAACGAAATGCGCGAAGCCGGGTGGAAGCATCTAGAGCGCCTGGGTGAGCACTATGAGGGGCCTAGCGACCCCACGCTCGTCTTCTTTAGCGTCGAGGATCCCGAGGCTTTTATCTGCAATCACGACAAATGGGTGCCGGTCGAGCTCTAGCCAGCTGGCTCATCCTAACAACTTGGTTTTCGCATGGGCGGGCCCCGTATTGCCCGGCGCCGTTAGGAGCGCCGGTCAATACGGGGCCCGCTCCATTTGTCAATTCCTTCAAGCGAATGTGTCGGGAATGTTTCAATGCATGAATATGCAAGCCATTTACGTATTCATGCATCTTTTGGTGCTAAAGTTTCAACCTACTTCATAACGACCGCTGCGAAATGCGCATCGGTGCATAAATCGCAGACAAGGAGTCTGATATGTCTTTGAAGGTTGGAATCGTCGGCGCGGCTGGATATGCCGGAGCCGAGCTCATTCGTCTCGTGCTCGGTCATCCCGAGTTTGAACTTGTTGCCATTACGTCCAACGCCGATGCCGGCCAGCCGCTGTCTGCGGTGTATCCGAGCTTTGCTGGCGTGAGCGATCTGGTCTTCACGACGCATGACGCGCCTGAGCTTAAATCCTGCGATGCCGTCTTCTTGGCCGTGCCGCACACGGCTGCCATGGCACAGGTGCCCGCGCTCCTTGCCGCGGGCGTTTCCTGTTTCGATCTTTCGGCCGATTATCGTCTGAGCGACGCGTCCGTCTTTGAGGCATGGTGTGCCGCCGAGCACACGAGCCCCGAGTTGCTCAAGACCCGCGCTTTCGGCCTGCCCGAGCTGTTCTGCCAGGACTTGGAGACCGCTGCATCCGACCATGCCGACGGCAAGCCCGTGCTGGTCGCCTGCGCCGGTTGCTATCCCACCGCAACGAGCCTTGCTGCCGCTCCTGCCGTGCGTGCGGGCTGGGTGGCCGAGAACGGCCCCGTGATTGTCGATGCCATCAGCGGTGTGACGGGTGCCGGCAAGTCCTGCAACGCTCGTACGCATTTTTGCAGCGCCGATGAGAATTTGGAGGCCTATGGCGTAGGCAAGCATCGTCATACGCCCGAGATTGAGCAAATCCTTGGCCTGACCGATCGCGTCGTCTTTACCCCGCACCTGGCACCGCTCAAGCGCGGCCTGCTTTCCACGGTGGCGATGCCGCTCGCGCCGCAGGCCATCGACTCCTTGGCTCTCGAGGACGTTGTCGACTATTACAAGCAGTTCTATGCCGGTCACACCTTTGTGCGCGTGCTCGATGCCGGCCAGCAGCCCAAGACGGCTTCGGTCATCGGCACCAACGCCGCCCAGATCGGCCTCGCGCTCAACAAGCGCGCGGGCGTGCTGGTGGCGACGGGCGCCATCGACAATCTGTGCAAGGGCGCTGCGGGCCAAGCAGTCCAGTGCGCCAATATCGTCTTTGGCTTTGACGAGCGACGAGGCTTGCCCACAGTGGCGTGCCCGGTGTAGCACATTCGATTGTTAACGATTTGGTAGTCGGGCATCGAGTGGGGCGCCACTCTTAAGCTGGTCTCATGATCACGACTGGCATGGCGCACCAACCGATGTCCGTTTTTTGTTTGACATAAGGAGTCATAAAGACGATGAATACCGAGCTGTTTGATATCAAGATTCGCGCCGTCGAGGGTGGCGTTACGGCTGCGGCTGGTTTTAAGGCTGCAGGCATCCACGCTGGGTTCCGCAAGAACCCCGAGCGTCTGGATTACGCGCTCGTCGTGCCCGATAAACCCTGTCCCGGTGCCGGCGTGTTTACCACCAATCGTTTTTGCGCGGCGCCCGTGCAGGTGAGCCGTGCCAACCTGGGCGGTGCCGACAAGGGCTACGGTATCATCGCCGGCGTTTCGGTCAACTCTGGCAATGCCAACGCCGCCACGGGTGAGACCGGCCTTGCATGCGCGCGCGAGACGTGCAGCATCGCATCGCAGGTCATCGGCTGTGAGCCTCAGCAGATTCTGGTTGCCTCCACGGGTGTGATTGGCCAGATTCTGCCGATCGACACGTTTGAGACCGCCATTCCTGCTGCCTACGAGGCGCTCTCCGCCCACGGTGGCGCCGATGCTGCTCGCGCCATCATGACGACCGACACGCACTCCAAGGAGTACGCCGTGTCCTACGTCAGTGAGGCTGCGGGTCATGCGGGCAATGTCTATACGGTAGGCGGAATGTGCAAGGGCTCGGGCATGATCATGCCCAACATGGCCACCATGATCGCAGTTATCACCACCGATGCCCCCGTCGAGCCTGCGGCACTTCATGCCCTGCTGCTCTCGACCGTCAAACAGACCTTTAACAAGGTAACGGTCGATTCCGACACCTCGACCAACGACACCTGCATCATGCTTGCCTCCGGCGCCGCTGCCGCAGATGTCGAGCCTATTGTCGAGGGCTCCGATGCCTTTGACGAGTTGGCATTTGCCGTGCACGAGGTGTGCGAGAGCCTGGCGCGCAATATCGCCGCCGATGGTGAGGGCGCATCCAAGCTTGTTACGGTCAACGTTACCGGCGCCGTGAACGACGAGGAAGCCGATATCGCCGCCCGTGCCGTTGCCAACTCGCCGCTCGTTAAGACCTGCATCGCCGGCCACGACTGCAACTGGGGTCGCGTTGCTATGGCGCTTGGCAAGTGCGGCGTGAAGTTTAATCAGGAAGACGTTTCCATCGACATGATGGGCATGCCCGTCTGTCGCGACGGTCTGACTGTTCCCTTTGACGAGGACGAGGCTCTACGACGTTTCGAGGCGCCCGAGATCGTGATCTCGGCCGACCTGGGCGCAGGCGACGCGGCAACGACCGTGTGGACCTGCGACCTCACGCATGAGTACATCTCCATCAACGGCGACTACCGTTCCTAGATTCCAGGCACGCTGCGCATCTTGCCGCGATTGCGGACAGCGGAGCACGGCACGATAACGATACGAAAGACGAGGCAGATTATGAAATTCGCACGCGATTGTCGTTCGAGCGAATCCAACGAAGCAACCGCGCAGCTGCTGTTCGAAGCGCTGCCGTGGATTAAGAACCTGACCGGCAAGACGGTTGTTATCAAATATGGCGGAGCCGCCATGGTTGATGAGCAGCTGCGCCGCGACGTGATGAGCGACATCGTTTTGCTCAAGATCATCGGTATGCGCCCCGTCATCGTGCACGGCGGCGGCAAGGCTATCAACGAGGCGCTGAGCCATTACGATATTCCCGTCGAGTTTAAGAACGGCCAGCGCGTGACCACGCCGGCGACTATGGATATCGTGCGCGAGGTGCTGGGCGGCAAGGTCAACCAGGAGCTGGTTGCTGCCATCAACCACCACGGCAACCTGGCCGTGGGCGTGTCGGGCAGCGATGCCGGCACCCTTATCGCCGAGCCACTCGACCCAGAGCTCGGCCGCGTAGGCAAGGTCACGCACGTCAACACCGACTATATCGAGCGTCTGCTCGACAGCGAGTACATTCCCGTTATCGCCACGGTCGCGGCGGGGGAGGACGGTGGCTTCTTCAACATCAACGCCGATACCGCCGCCGGCGCCGTTGCAGCGGCGCTCCACGCGCACAAGGCGATTTTCTTGACCGATGTCGATGGCCTGTACAAGGACTTTAGCGACAAGGATTCGCTTATCTCCAACCTAACGCTCGACGAGGTTAACGAAATGCTCTACGGCGGCGAGGTCGATAAGGGCATGATTCCCAAGCTGCGTGCGGCCGTCGATGCGCTTACCGGCGGCGTATTTCGTGCCCACATCATTAACGGTACTACGCCGCATTCGCTGCTCCTGGAGCTGCTGACCGATGCCGGCGTCGGCACCGTGATCCATTCCACCGAGACGGCTTACGAGTTCGATACGCATCCGCATCCGCTTTCGACGTTTGCTGCGCGTCTGACCGAGAACCTTGACGAGGTCGAGAAGCTTCAGACGGTCTAGCTGACCCGCAGCCGCCCCATTCCTGCACCCATAGGTCTGCGCCGTCCGGCGCCCAACGAAAGGCATCTCATGTCACTTGCAGCTCAGCAATCGCTTGAATCCCATTACGTTATGCATACCTTTGGCCGCTCTCCGGTCGAGTTTGTCGAGGGTCACGGCATGAAGCTCACCGGCGACGATGGCCGTGAGTACCTCGACTTTCTTGCCGGCATCGGCGTGTGCAGCCTAGGTCATGGCGACCCGGCTGTGCTCTCGGCGCTCGAGGCACAGACCAAAAAGCTCATGCATGTCTCCAATTACTTCTACATCGAGCAGCGTGGACAGGTCGCGGCGCTGCTGTCCAAGCTTGCTAACGACGACGTAGATGGTGCGCGCGTGCTTGCCGATGCCATTGCCGCCGGCGATGAGACCACGGCAGCTGCTCTTGGTGCCCCGGCTGCGGGCGAGCAGGTGTGGGAGACGTTCTTTGCCAATTCCGGCGCCGAGGCCAACGAGGGCTCGATGAAACTCGCGCGCTTGTACGCCAAGCGTGCCGGTAACGGCGGCAACACCATCGTGTGCATGCGCGGCGGCTTCCACGGCCGTACGCTCGAGACCATTGCCGCCACCATGCAGGATTGGCTGCAGGATAGTTTCCGTCCGCTGCCGGGTGGCTTTGTGGCCTGCACGCCCAACGATGTCGATGAGCTGCGTGCGGTCTTTAAGCAGCTGGGGAGCGAAATTTGTGCCGTGATGCTCGAACCGATCCAGGGTGAGAGTGGCGTGCACCCCATGACCGAGGAGTTTATGGCGGCAGCGCGCGACCTAGCACACGAAGTGGGCGCCGTGCTTATCGCCGACGAGGTCCAGTGCGGTATCTTCCGCACGGGTAAGCCGTTTGCGTTCCAGACCTATGGCGTGGAGCCCGACATTATGAGTCTTGCCAAGGGCATTGCCGACGGCGTACCCATGGGTGCCGTCGTGGCAAAGAAGGAGATTGCCGACGTGTTTAAGCCGGGCGACCACGGCTCGACCTTTGGCGGTAGCTGCTTGGCCGTCGCGGCGTGTGCCGCGACGCTCTCCGCGCTTGTGCGCGGCGATTATGCCGAGCATGCTGCCAAGGTGGGTGCCTATATGGAGCAGGCGCTGGCTAAGCTTCCGCATGTGGTAGAGGTGCGTGGCCGTGGCCTGATGCTCGGCTGTGATTTGGATGATGCCGCGGGCGACGCACATGATATTGTTGCCCGCGCGCTGGCCGCCGGTGCCGTGATTAACGCTACGGGTGCTCATACGCTGCGTTTCTTGCCGCCGCTCGTCTGCGAGGAAGCCGACGTGGACAGTCTGATCGAGATCCTGTCGGGTGTCTTGGTCTAACGCAGCGCAATAACTCAATTTGGACCGGGTTCCGGACTGCGGGCGTGCCCTATGTGGCATGATTCAGCGGTCTGGAGCCCGTTTTGCCTTAGATTTGCTAAGGCAGGGAGACCCGCTGGTCAAAAAACATTAAATATGAGTACTGCTACCGATTTGGTAGCAGCAATTTTGGACTAATAAGGCCAGATGGCAAGTCGAAATGGCGATGAATGCACGATTTTGATCCAACTGTTAGTCCTTATAATGGACATATGTTGCGTAACTTAAGCAAATACTATCTTTTTATATGTTGCAAACAAAGTAGCAGTACTCATTTTTGCCATTTTTTGGCCACGGCCTTTGTGACAGACGTGCTGGCGGGTTCGAATCCCATGCGCTGGGCCCAAACAAAAACGGTCCCCTTGCGAGGACCGTTTCCAATTCGGTGGTGGGCGATGAGGGATGTCCGCGTGCGGCTCCGCCGCCCGCATCCGCTTCGTCGCTTCGCTCCTCGCGTGCTGCGCTGGAAAACGCTTCGCGTTTCCTCAGCTCCGCACCCTTGCGGGATCGAATCCCATGAAATGGGCCCAAACAAAAAACGGTCCCCTTTCGAGGACCGTTTCCAATTCAATGGTGGGCGATGAGGGATTCGAACCCCCAGCCTTGTGCGTGTAAAGCACCTGCGCTAACCGTTGCGCCAATCGCCCGTGCGGAGAGAGTATAGCAAAACAATCGCCCCATTCACCTCATATCCATTAAAGGTAACCGGCGCGTGTCACAGCGGAGCTGATTCAGTTGAGATTGCCTGAACATTCCGCCCCTCTTTACGCCCTCGGGTATACTCAAAAGCTACTGATTCGATTTGATGCCCAGCAACAGCAGAGGGGATAGTATATGTGCGGTTTTGTCGGTTTTGTCGGTGGGACGGATAACCAATCCGAGGTGCTCACCAAGATGATGGACCGCATCGTCCATCGCGGTCCCGACATGGGCGGTCAGTTTATCGACGGCCGCGTTGCCCTCGGCTTCCGCCGCCTGTCGATCCTCGACCTGACCGAGGCTGGCGCCCAACCCATGGCCAACGAGGACGGTAGCGTCGTCATTGTCTTCAACGGTGAGATCTACAACATCCAAGAACACCGTTCCGAGCTCGAAGCCAAGGGCTACAAGATCCATTGCGGCGCCGACACCGAGAGCCTCCTGCACGGCTACGAGGAGTGGGTCGAGGCCGTCCTCGATCGCCTGAGCGGTATGTACGCCTTCGTCATCTGGGACAAAAAGAAGAACAAGCTTTTTGGCGCCCGTGACATCTTTGGCATCAAGCCGCTTTACTACTATCCCATGGCCGATGCGGGCGACGGCGCTCCGGGTGTGCTCTTTGGCTCCGAGATCAAGAGCTTCCTGGACTACCCGCACTTCCACAAGGCGGTCAACAAAAAGGCCCTGCGTCCGTACATGACGCTGCAGTATTCGGCAACCGAGGAGACCTTCTTCGAGGGTGTCTACAAGCTGCCGCCGGCGCACTACTTTACCGTCGATATCCCGACCGGCAAGATGAACATCGAGCGCTACTGGGATTGCGATTACTCTGCCGTCGAGAAGCCGTTCGAAGAGTATGTCGATGAGCTGGACGAGGTCGTGCACGAGAGCGTTGAGGCCCATCGCATCGCCGACGTCAAGGTCGCGTCGTTCCTCTCCGGTGGCGTCGACTCCAGCTACATCGCCGCTTGCCTCATGCCCGACAAGACCTTCTCGGTGGGCTTTGACTACAAGAACTTCAACGAGACCAACTACGCCAAGGAGCTTTCCGATAAGCTCGGCGTCGAGAACGTTCGCAAGATGATTACCGCCGACGAGTTCTTCGGTGCGCTCGAGGACATCCAGTATCACATGGACGAGCCGCAGTCCAACCTGTCTTCCGTGCCGCTGTGGTTCTTGGCCGAGATGGCCCGCAAGGACGTTACCGTCGTGCTTTCGGGCGAAGGCGCCGACGAACTCTTTGGTGGCTACGCCTACTACGAGGATACGGTCCCGGTGCGCAAGTACAAAAAGATGGTGCCGCTGCCCATCCGTCGCGCGCTCGGTAACCTGGCGCTGCATATGCCGTACTTCAAGGGACATAACTTCCTGGTCAAGGGTGCCGAGATCCCCGAGAAGTCGTTCCTGGGACAGGCTCTGGTATGGCCGGAGCGCGAGGGCGACGGCGTGCTCAAGCCCGAGTACAACACCGGCGATGGCGCCTTCGAGCTCGCTGCACCCATCTATGCGCGCGTGAAGGGTCAGCCCGAGCTGGTTAAGAAGCAGTACCTGGACATGAACATGTGGCTCCCGGGCGACATTCTGCTCAAGGCCGACAAGATGTGCATGGCGCACTCGCTGGAGCTGCGCGTGCCCTTCCTGGACCGCAAAGTCATGGAGTTCGCCGAGCACATTCCCGATCGCTACCGCATCAATGATAACGGCAACAAACAGGTACTCCGCCATGCTGCCAACAAGTCGCTGCCCGATGAGTGGGCCACCCGTCCCAAGGTGGGCTTCCCGGTGCCGATTGTCTACTGGCTGCGCGAGCAAAAGTGGTACGACTATGTCAAGGAGTACTTCACCGCGCCGTGGGCAAGCGAGTTCTTCGATACCGACGAGCTCATGCACCTGCTCGATCTGCACTTTGCGGGCAAGGGCGATTTCCAGCGCAAGATCTATACGCCGCTCGTGTTCTTGGTGTGGTACAAGCGCTTCTTTATCGACGAGGACCAGCCCGCTGTTCAGGCTGCCTAGCCTCGGCTTACGAACGCCTGCGCGTAACGGCTCCTCCGGGAGCCGTTTTTGCGTGGGTGCGTTTCAGTTACTATAAAAACCGTCCCTGCCAAATGGCTGAGAAAGGTGAAAGATGCACCATTCGGATTCCGCGACCGTGACCACGGTCGATACGCTTGCCAAGCTTCTCGATGTGTGCGGCGAGCTGCGCGCATCAGAGCAGGTTGACGAGCGTGCCGTGACCGGCTGCTCGTTTGATTCGCGCGCGGTCTCGGCGGGTGACGTATTCTTTTGCAAAGGTGCTGCCTTTAAGCCCGCGTTTTTGAGCATGGCGCTCGATGCGGGCGCCGTCGCATTTGTGTGCGAGGAGTCGCTGGTCGAGTCTCTGGAGCCGCTGGCGCAGGAGAGCGGTGCTGCAATGCTGGTTGTGGACAACGTTCGCACGGCCATGGCCTTGCTGCCGCCGGAGGTCTACGACCGTCCCGACCACGACGTCAAGATCGTGGGCATCACCGGCACCAAGGGAAAGACCACGGCCGCTATTATGCTCCAGTCCATCATCAAGGCGGCGGGCGAGTCCTGCGGCATGATCGGCTCGGTGAGTACCGACGATGGCGTCGAGTGCTACGAGAGCACCAATACTACGCCCGAGGCCCCCGAGGTCTGGCGCCATATCGCCAACTGCCGCACGTCCGGTCGCCAGTCCATGGTCATGGAGGTCTCGAGCCAGGCGCTCAAGTACCAACGCGTCGAGAATCTGCCGTTTGACGTGGCGTGCTTCCTCAACATCGGCCGCGACCACATCTCGCCGATCGAACACCCCACGTTTGAGGATTATTTTGAGAGCAAACTCCGGATCTTTGACCAGGCAAAGACCGCCGTGGTGAATCTGGGCACCGATGAGGTTGACCGTGTGCTAGAGGCAGCGTCGACGGCCGAGCGCTTGGTGACCGTTGGCGTCGAGCATCCCGAGGCAAGCCTGTGGGCGAGCGATGTCCGCATGCTCGGCTTTAACATCGAGTTCAACTTGCACGGCATGAGCGCCGACGAGCCCGAGGCGGGGGAGAAGGTCCTGCTGGGTATCGCGGGCGACTTTAACGTGGAAAACGCGCTGGTCGCTATCGCCGCTGCGCGCGAGATCGGCATCGGTATCGAGGCTATCAAGAAGGGCCTCTCCAAACTGCGTGTGCCGGGCCGCATGGAGGTCGTGGAGTCGAAGGACGGCCGCGTGATCTGCGTCGTTGACTATGCGCACAACCAGCTTTCGTTCCGTTCGCTTTTCTCGTCGGTCAAGCGCGCGTTTCCCGCTAGCCCCGTCATTGCGCTGTTTGGCGCCGCCGGCGGCAAGGCGCAGGAGCGCCGCGAGCAATTGCCACGCGAGGCCGCACCGTATTCCGACCTGATGATCTTTACGAACGAGGATCCAGCTCACGAGGACCCGATGAAGGTCTGTCGCGAGCTTGCCGAGCATGTTCCCGACGATACGCCGAACAAGATCATCCTCGACCGCGAAGCCGCTGTGCATGCGGCGTTCAAGGCGGCGCGCGAGGAGTACGTCAACCCCGATGCTCCCACCATTGTCTTGCTGCTGGCAAAGGGTGACGAGGAGCTCATGCACGTGGGCGACGAGTTCGTGCCCATCGAGAGCGACCTTTCGCTGGCCAATCGCCTGATCGATGTTACCCAGTTTGACTAATGAACCATGATGGCGGCGGCGCCCTGAGTGCGCTGTCGCCATAAGCGTGTTCCCTCAATCAAAACATGCCGTCCAAGTCCAAACCCTTCTACGTAAACGGAGTAACCATGTCCCACAATACCCTGCCGACCGTTGCCGAGCTTTCGGGCGAGATGCGCGAGCGCTTGGCCAAGGTCAAATACGTCTTTACCGACCTGGATGCCACGATGCTCGCACCCGGCTCGTGCGTGCTACGCGACAACGACGGCAACCCCTCGACCAAACTCGTCGAGGCCGTCGTGGCGCTCGCTCGCGCTGGTATTCAGGTGGTTCCCACCTCGGGCCGCAACCGTACCATGATCCACGAGGACGCGCGCGTGCGCGGTCTCAGCTCCTACATCGGCGAGATGGGCGGCCTGGTCATGTACGACCTCAAAGCCAACGATTGGGAGTATCTGACCGGCGACATGCCCTACGACTCCTCTTGCGGCCTCACGCCGCACCAGGTGATCGAGCAGACCGGCGTGTGCGAGAAGATCCTCGCCCGCTGGCCGCACAAGATCGAGTATCACAACGACATGTCGACCGGCTACAAATACCGTGAGGTCACCGTCGGCATGCGCGGCGATGTGCCCGACGATGAGGTTCAGGCCATCCTGGACGAGGCCGGCTGCGGTCTGATCTGGGCTTGCAACGGCCATCTGACTCACCTGTCCAAGCCGACGACGCTCGAGCTCGATCGCGTCGAGGACGGTCGCGCATTCAACATCAACCCCGCGGGTCTCAACAAGGGCGTTGCCATCGCGCGCTTCTGCGAGCACCTGGGGATCGAGCGCGAGGAGACGTTGGCGCTCGGCGATTCCGAGTCCGACTTCTACATGGCCGATCACGTGGGCACGTTCTGCCTGGTCGAGAATGGCCTGACGAGCGCCGGCGCGCCCGAGTTCCTGGCTGCTTGCGAGAACGCTTTCGTTACGCGCGGCAAAATTGTCGACGGTTGGGCGGCGACGGCAGAGCTGCTGGTCGCGGCGCGTTCGTAGCGCGGCGGCGCCGCACTTGGACATGTCTTTTCGAGAGAGACTGGTGAGGTAATGTCCGATATCGAGAATCCGGCAGGCGACACGCGCCCGATTGGCGTGTTCGATTCTGGTTTGGGCGGTCTGACGGTTGCGCGCGCGATTGCGACGGCGCTGCCGCACGAGTCCGTCTACTACTTTGGCGACACCAAGCGCTGCCCCTACGGCACCCGCACCGAGGATGAAGTGCGCTCGTTTGCGTTGCAGGCGGGTCGTTGGCTTTCGAAGCACGACGTCAAGATTATGGTCATCGCCTGCAACACGGCGACCGCTGCGGCCTTGCGTCTGGCCCAGCAGGTGCTCGACGTTCCCGTGATCGGTGTGATCGCGCCGGGTGCCCGTGCGGCAATCAACAGCACGCGTACGCGTCGCGTGGGCGTGCTCGCCACCAACCTCACTATTCGCTCGGGCGCCTACACGCGCGCCATTCAGGACCTGGATGCCGGTGTCGATGTATACGGCTGTCCTGCCTCGAGCTTTGTCGAGGTTGTCGAACACGAGCTCGCCTCGGGTGCACATCTGCAGGAACAGTGGCTTGAGAACGAGGACATCTTCGATACGCCTGCTGTGCGTGCGCTGGTGGGTGCCACGGTTGAGCCGCTACGCGACCACGGTATCGATACCGTGGTGCTCGGCTGTACGCATTTCCCGCTGTTGGTGGGACCTATCCGCCATGCGCTGGGGCCTGGGGTGCGCGTCGTAAGTTCCGCCGAGGAGACTACACGCGAGCTGACCGATATCCTCACACGCCGCGAGCAGCTGGCGGGCGACGCCGCCGAGCCGCAGCATCGTTTTGCCACGACGGCCGATAACATTGCCGAGTTTGCGGTGGCGGGCAGCTTTATCTTTGGTCAGCCGCTCAAGAGCATCGAACATATCGATATCGATGAGCTGAAATAGATACAAGGTCACCGACCAAAGGCTCACTTTCATCTTTTGCCGAAAGGAAATTTCTATGGAGTACATGCAGGTCAACCGCGCCAACGGTCGCGCCGCCAACGAGTTGCGCCCCGTTAAGCTCACCCGTGGCGTCATGAAGCACGCCCACGGCTCGTGTTTGGCCGAGTTCGGTGACACGCGCGTGCTGTGCGCCGCCACTATCGAGGAGGGCGTGCCGGGCTGGCGAAAGGGAGCTAAGGCCGGCTGGGTGACCGCGGAATACGCCATGCTGCCGGCGTCGACCGGCAAGCGCTGCAAGCGCGAACACGCCAACCGCAAGGGTCGCTCCATGGAGATCGAGCGCCTCATTGGCCGCAGCCTGCGTACCGTCGTCAACATGAAGGCGCTTGGCGAGTACACCGTCACCGTCGACTGCGATGTGATTCAGGCCGATGGCGGCACGCGTACAGCGAGCATCACCGGCGCCTGGGTGGCACTGCACGACGCCCTCGCCATGTGGGTCGAGGCGGGCAAGATCGAGCGCATCCCGCTTATCGGTCAGGTGGCTGCCATCTCCATGGGCGTTGTCGACGGCAATACGCTGCTTGACCTCGATTATTCCGAGGACAGCCATGCTGAGGTCGACATGAACCTCGTCGCCACCGACACCGGTGAGATGATCGAGCTCCAGGGCACCGGCGAGCAGGCGCCCTTCGACCGCAAACGCCTCAACGCCCTGCTCGACCTGGGCGACAAGGGTATCGCTGAGCTCATCGAGCTTCAGCGCCAAGCCATCGCCTAACCTGCCAAAAAGGGACAGGTTTATTTTGGTAGGTTTTACCTGTGGAGACGTCTGGACACAAGACTGCCGTTGATTGAGAGGGGAGAGGCGGAGTCCCTCGTTGCCCTCGGCTCGGCATTGCTTTAGAGACAAGGAGGCCAGTCATGGCACTTGAGAAGATTGACATCGACACCCTCGACCCGGCGGCGACCATCGTCGTGGCAACGGGCAACGCCCATAAGCTCACCGAGATCGAGGCCATTTTGGGCAAGGTCATGCCCGAGGTGCGCTTTGTGGCGCTCGGCCAGCTGGGCGATTTTGAGGACCCCGAGGAAAACGGCACGACGTTTTTGGAGAACGCCATCATCAAGGCGCAGGCTGCGGTCGAGGAGACGGGTCTTATGGCCATTGCCGACGATTCGGGCATGGTCGTTGATGCCCTGGACGGCGAGCCGGGCGTGTATAGCGCGCGCTATGCGGGCGTGCACGGCGACGATGCCGCCAACAACGCCAAGCTGCTCGTTAACCTGGAAGGCGTGGCCGACGAGGATCGCACCGCGCGCTTTATGAGCGTCGTTGCGCTCATCGACACGGACGGTTTGGTCACCTATGGCGAGGGCGCCTGCGAGGGCGTTATCGCGCACGAGGGCCGCGGCGATCACGGCTTTGGCTACGACCCGCTGTTCCTGCCGGTCGACACGCCGGGCAAGACCATGGCCGAGCTGACGGCGGACGAGAAGAACGCCATCAGCCATCGTTTCCATGCGCTCGAGCATCTGTCCGCCAAGCTGACGGGCGAGGAGTAGACCGTGCGTGCGGTGGTGCAGCGCGTGCTCAACGCCGGCGTGACGGTCGACGGCGAGTGCGTGGGCCGCAGTGGACGCGGCGACCTGGTGCTGCTGGGTGTGGGCCATGGCGATACGCGTGCCGAGGCCGACAAGCTGTGGGGCAAGCTCCGCGGGCTGCGTATCAACGAGGACGAGAACGGCAAGACCAACTTGGCGCTTGCCGATGTCGACGGCGAGGTGCTCGTGGTGTCGCAGTTCACGCTGTTCGCCGACTGCCGCCACGGTCGCCGCCCATCGTTTACGGATGCCGGCGCCCCCGATGTCGCCAACGAGCTCTACGAGTACTTCCTGACGCTCGTTCGCCAAGATGTCGAACACGTGGCGCACGGCATCTTTGGCGCCGATATGAAAGTCGATCTTGTCAACGACGGCCCATTCACCATCGTCTTGGACACCGATAGTCTGTAAGTAGTCAATTTGGGAGCGGGCTTTTTTAGCTACTTGCGTATGGCAACAGCGGGGTGCTATAGTATTAGAGTTTTGTCTATCTTAGGGGTATTATCCCCTTTTTGAATTGCACCTTCTGGAGGCCCTGTTCATGGAAGAGATGGAAGTCAATCACGTCGACGACATCCACGAGAAGCTGACCGATATGGTGGGCGATCGCGTCAAGGTTAAGGCCAACATGGGCCGTACCCGCGTCGTCGAGCGCATGGGCACCATCAAGAGCGTCCACCCGGCCGTCTTCATTGTCGAGGTCGACGAGCGTCGCGGCCGCAAGTCGCGTCAGTCCTACCAGTATATCGATGTGCTCACCGGTCAGGTCGAGCTGTTCGACCCTGAGAGCGGCGAGCATATCTTTACCCCGCTCGGCAATCAGCTCGAGGAGCACTAACGGTGACCGATCGGTCCCTGACTCTTTCCGCGCCGGCAAAGATTAACCTCTACCTGGGGGTTCATACCGAGCGCGATGACCGCGGCTACCACAGGGTCGATTCCCTGATGGCAGCCGTCGGTCTTTCCGATACCGTGACGGTCACGCCGGCGCAGGCGCTGACCGTTCAGACGGTTCCGGCATCAGATTTTCCCATGCAAAAGAATACGGCGTATCGGGCTGCGGCTGCTATGGCCGATCATTATGGTCGCGAGGCAAACATCTGCGTGACGATTGAGAAGCGCATTCCATTGTGCGCCGGCTTGGGCGGCCCCTCGACGGATGCGGCCGCGGTCATTGTCGCCTTGGCGGAGCTCTGGGGCATTGATCGCACCGACCCCGCGCTCGACGACATTGCGCGGGGCATTGGTGCTGACGTCCCGTTCTTTTTGCACGCGAGCCCTGCGTTCTACGTAGGTGGGGGAGACGTGCTGGCAACTGAGTACCCCGCGCTGCCCGCGACGCCCGTCGTGCTGGTCAAGCCGCGCGAGGCAAGCGTTTCGACAATTGAAGCCTATCGACGTTTTGACGAGGCCCCGGTGCCTGCGGACAAGCCCGGCGCGATAGCTTCTGCCTTGCGTGCTGGTGATGCCGAGACGGCATATGCACTCATCCATAACAATCTGGGTGTCATTTCCGCACAGATGGAGTCGCAGATTCAAACGGTCCTCGACTGGCTGCGTAAACAGGACGGAACCGTTGCTGTAGATGTGTGCGGATCGGGTGCCTGCTCGTTTGCCATTTGCGACACCGCTGCCACGGTCGAAAGGCTTGCCGATGCTGCCCAGCAAAATGGCTGGTGGGCCTGCGCGACTGAGTTTATTCCCAACACGGTTCAAATCGACGCGCCAAAGAAATAAAAATTTCTCTAGCACGCGGCGAAAATCTTTGTTACTATAGTCAAGCTAACGGGTTGTGGCTCAGTTTGGTAGAGCACTGCGTTCGGGACGCAGGGGTCGCTGGTTCAAATCCAGTCAACCCGACCAGAGCATGAGGAGGGACCGCTTCTTGCGGTCCCTTTTTTTAGCTAGTGTTGTGATACCGCGATACCCGCGGTATACTCATTCGAGCTTGTCTCGCTGTATTGTGGAGGTCTACATGTTTGGACTGAGGGCTCCTGAGCTCATCATTATTCTCGTCGTTGTCCTGATTATCTTCGGGCCCAAGAACCTGCCGAAGCTCGGCAAGTCCCTCGGCTCTACCGTCAAGAATATCCGCGAGGGTATGGAGGGCGACGATAAGGCCGAGACCAAGCAGGCCGAGGAGGTCGTGGTCGAGCAGTCCGAGGAGGACAAGGAGATCGCTGAGCTCGAGGCCAAGCTCGCTGCTGCCAAGAAGAAGCAGGCAGAGGACAGCGACGCGGACGCAGAGTAGTCCCATCCCTTTGGGGTGAGCACCTGACCGGCTTGCCCGCAGGCTAGCCGGTCTTTTTCGTTTTGTTGACAGTTGATTGTTGATCAGAGTTGGGGAGATATCCGTATGGACGCAAGCCAGATCGTACTGACCGCTGAGGGCCGCCAGAAGCTCGTCGAGGAGCTCGCTTGGCGTGAGGGCGATTACGCCAAGGAGATCGTCGAGGACATCAAGGAAGCCCGCGCGTTCGGCGACCTTTCGGAGAACTCCGAGTACGACGCCGCTAAGGACAAGCAGGCCCAGAACGCCGCTCGTATTGCCGAGATCCAGGCCATCCTCGCCAACGCTCAGGTTGCTGCCACCACGGGCGACCTGACCGTCTCCATCGGTTCCACCGTTTCGCTGATTGATCCCAACGGCGAGGTCATGGAAGTCACGCTCGTCGGTACCACCGAGACCAACTCGCTCGAGCACAAGATTTCCAACGAGTCTCCGGTCGGTCACGCCATCATTGGTCACGGCGAGGGCGACTCCGTCGAGGTCGTTACGCCTTCCGGCAAGACTCGCGTCTACACCATCGCCAAGATCGCACGCTAGACCACGGTCCCGCGTAAAGGTATGTTTTCGCTCCCTGGGACCGAATCCTGGGGAGCGTTTTAGTTTGAGGAGCTAACTTATGGCAGAGAACCAGAACGCCGCCGATCAGGCATCGACGCTCAACGACGAGCGCGCCACCCGCCTGGCCAAGCGCGCCGCCCTGTTCGAGGCGGGCCAGAACCCCTATCCCGAGCACTCTGAGCTTGAGGACTACGTCGCCGATATCGAGGCTAAGTACGCCGAGCTTGCCGATGGCGAGGACACCGAGGACGTCGTGAAGATCGCTGGCCGTGTGGTCGCCAAGCGCGGTCAGGGCAAGATCATGTTCATCGTCGTGCGCGATGCGACTGCCGAGATTCAGCTGTTCTGCCGCATCAACGACATGGACGAGGCTGCCTGGAGTACGCTCAAGGCCCTCGACCTGGGCGACATCCTGGGCGTGACCGGCGTGGTCGTGCGCACCCAGCGTGGCCAGCTTTCCGTTGCCCCTAAGAGCGCGACCCTGCTTGCCAAGGCCGTTCGTCCGCTGCCCGAGAAGTTCCACGGTCTTTCCGACAAGGAGACCCGCTATCGCCAGCGCTTTGTCGGCCTGCTCGCCAACGCCGCCGTTCGCGAGACCTTCCGTAAGCGTTCGCAGATTCTCTCCACCTTCCGTCGCTTTATGGAGTCCGACGGCTACATGGAGGTCGAGACCCCCATCCTGCAGACCATCCAAGGCGGCGCTACTGCCAAGCCGTTCATTACCCACTTCAACGCGCTCGATCAGGAGTGCTACTTGCGTATTGCCACCGAGCTGCAGCTCAAGCGATGCATCGGCGGTGGTTTTTAGCGCGTGTTCGAGATCGGCCGCATCTTCCGTTACGAGGGCATGGACCTTACCCACAACCCCGAGTTCACCACGATGGAGGCCTACCGTGCCTTCTCCGACCTCGAGGGCATGAAGGCACTCGCCCAGGGTGTCATCAAGGCTGCCAACAAGGCCATCGGCAACCCCGAGGTCATCGAGTACCAGGGCCAGACCATCGACCTTTCTGGTGAGTGGGCCAGCCGTCCCATGACCGACATCGTCTCCGACGTGCTCGGCAAGCAGGTCACCATTGACACGCCAGTCGAGGAGCTTGCTGCCGCCGCGCGCGAGAAGGGCCTGGAGATCAAGCCCGAGTGGACTGCTGGCAAGATCATCGCCGAGATTTACGATGAGCTGGGCGAGGACACCATCGTCAACCCGACGTTCGTGTGCGATTACCCCATCGAGGTCAGCCCGCTTGCCAAGCGTTTTGAGGACGACCCACGCCTGACGCACCGCTTTGAGCTGGTTATTGCCGGTCACGAGTACGCCAACGCGTTCTCCGAGCTCAACGACCCGGTCGACCAGGCCGAGCGCTTTGCCGCCCAGATGGCCGAGAAGGCCGGCGGTGACGACGAGGCCATGGAGTACGACGAGGACTACGTGCGCGCCCTCGAGTACGGTATGCCTCCCGCGGGCGGCATTGGCATTGGTATCGACCGCGTGGTCATGCTGCTCACCAACCAGGCTTCTATCCGCGACGTGCTGCTGTTCCCGCACATGAAGCCCGAGAAGGGTTTCCAGTCCGGTGCCGCTGCCGCCAAGGCTGCCGAGGCCGGCAACGCCGCGAGCCCGTTCGTTACGTCGCTTAAGCCCACGCTCGATTACTCCAAGATCGCCGTTGAGCCGCTGTTTGAGGAGTTCGTCGACTTTGATACCTTCTCCAAGAGCGATTTCCGCGCTGTGAAGGTCAAGGCATGCGAGGCCGTCAAGAAGTCCAAGAAGCTGCTGAACTTTACACTCGACGACGGTACCGGCACCGACCGCACCATCCTTTCCGGCATTCACGAGTACTACGAGCCCGAGGACCTGGTCGGCAAGACCCTGCTCGCCATCACCAACCTGCCTCCGCGCAAGATGATGGGCATTCCCAGCTGCGGCATGCTCATCAGCGCTATCCACGAGGAGGATGGTGAGGAGCGTCTCAACCTGATCCAGCTCGACGCTTCCATTCCCGCCGGCGCAAAGATGTACTAACTAGTTACGCGGTTCTACGAACCGCGTAACGGCTCGACGCTGCGCGGGCCGCATTTGGACAATCTGACGTTCAACTTCAAGGGCGCGACCTAGGTGGTTACGCGGGTTTACCAACCCGCGTAACCAGTTGACGCTGCGCGCCGCCCAGGGCGATAATTTGTCATTCAAAAGGCAAGGCATGACCAGAAGGTCTATGCCTTGCCTTTTTCATGCCAACTTGTTCGCCCTGGACGTCGCTCGCTGTCCGTCCTCTACCTGCGGCGTTGACTTGGTTGACACTTAGAACATCGATGTAGTCATTGGGGACGTTCTTAAACGACTACCCACGGCTATTGCGCGCATGGTTCGCATGACAGCCGTCTCTTTTATGTTTCCTTTAGCCGTCGCTGTCTAGGATGGGGGTTAGTCGATAGGAAGGGAGCACCGGGATGGACGACGCGAGCGAGCGCGCAATCGAAGAGGACATGCTCGATCAGTTCAACTACTTTGATGATGAGGACGAGGAGCTGATCGACCGTCGCGAGCCAGCGCCGCTTGATTCCTTTGATCTGGTCGATGAAGAGCCCGACGAGGACGAGGGCGAATCGGCGGAGCCCTCACAGCCTTCGCGCCTTAACTCGCTGCTTTCGAGAGCCCCCATGCACCACGGCGTTCGTGCCGGCGCGCTCCATATGAAAACTGACTGGCACCAGATCGTGACGGCAGGCGATGAGCTTGCCGTCGATGCGCCGCTCACCGATAAATCATCCATCATCTGCCGCACCGGCATGCTTATGCTGGCAAGCGGAACGGGTGCCTGGCGCGTGCGCGATACCATGAATCGTGTTGCCGCCGTACTCGGTGTCACCATCCACGTTGACTTAAGTCTTCTGTCGTTTGAGTGCACCTGCATCGAAGATGGTCACTGCTTTAATGAGGTCGTCAGCTTGCCCACAACGGGCGTCAATACCCATCGCATTTGGATGATGGAGAGTTTCCTCAAGGAAATCGAGACCTATGGTCGTCGCTTCACGGTGCACGAGTATCACGAGATGCTCAAGACCGTTGAGAGTTCAAAACCTGATTACGCGCCTTGGCAACAGGGCCTTGCGGCGGCCTGCGCCTGTGGCGCCTTCGTTTTTTTGCTCGGCGGCGGCCCTATCGAGATGGCCTGCGCGTTCGTGGGCGCGGGTGTCGGCAACTTTGCCCGCTCCCATATTCTCAAGCAAGGCCTTGGTCAGTTCAGCGCGCTGACGACCGGCGTTGCGCTCGCTTGCGTTTCGTATCTGCTGGCATTGCTCGGCCTTGGCCAGGTCATACCGGGGGCAATGTCGCACCAAGAAGGCTATATCGGCGCCATGCTCTTTGTGATTCCCGGCTTTCCACTCATTACGGCAGGCCTCGACATCGCTAAGCTCGACATGCGAAGCGGTATCGAGCGCCTTTCATATGCCGTATCGATTATTGTGATGGCGACCCTCGTAGGTTGGATGGTTGCCGAGTGTGTTGGCCTGGCGCCGGACGACTTTGCCCCACTGGGCCTTTCGCCGCTTGCCCTTACGCTCCTGCGCGTGGTGATGAGCTTCGTTGGCGTATTCGGCTTCTCGGTGATGTTCAACAGCCCGGTAAAGATGGCCGCGGCAGCTGGGTTGATCGGCGCCGTGTCCAATACACTGCGTCTGACCCTTGTCGATGCGCCGACGATGATTCCCTTCCTGGGCCTCAGCACGGGAATGCCTCCCGAGGCAGCAGCGATTATCGGCGCGCTGGTATCGGGTCTGCTGGCAAGCATGGCAGCAGTCAAGCTCACCTACCCGCGCATCGCCCTCACGGTGCCTTCGATTGTCATTATGGTGCCGGGCTTGTATCTGTATCGCTCGATGTATTACATGTGCACCTTCGACACGGTCAATATGCTCGGCTGGTTTGTGCGCGCAGTGCTCATCGTAGCGTTTCTGCCCGTTGGACTGGGTGTGGCGCGTACGCTCACCGACCCTCGCTGGCGCCACACCAGCTAATTGGTACAAGGGGGACAGGTTACTTTGCACCAAATGAGTTGCGGTGAAATAGGGACTGAATTGCTGCTTAAAGGGTCAAAACAGTCCGTATTCCACCGCAACTTATGGGGTCGGGGGATTATCGGTGCCCTGCATCTTCATAAACTCAACGCTTACGAAGCGCATGCGTTTCGTGCTAGGCTGGTTCCACCACATAAGTAGTCGCAGACGCGCGTACCACGGGCGGGCGAGATGAAGTTCCAACAGCTCCATCTTGCCCGCCCGTTTTTGTTGCGTGGCGCCGCGGTACAACACAGAGAGGAATCTGCCCTTTATGCCTATCAACAAACGAGAGAGCCTGCTGTTCACCTTTATCATGTGCTTTTGCATGGTGCTCTGGATGAGCATCTACAACGTTGCCCTGCAGCACGGGGCCATCAACGGCGAGGTCGTTGCCACTGCGTGGCTCGGCTTCCCCGTTGCCTACATTTTTGCCATGTGCTGCGACTGGTTCGTCGCCAGCCCGCTCGCCAAGGGTTTCGCCTTTAAGTACTTGGTCACGCCGGGCAAGAGCTCGCCACTTGCCATGACGCTCGCCGTCAGCTCCTGCATGGTCGTTCCCATGGTCATCATCATGTCGCTGTACGGTGCCTGTGAGGGTCTGACGCACATGCCCGGCGGCATCCTTGCGAACCTGTATTCCGTGCCCGCGATCTGGATGATCAACATCCCGCATAATTTTGTGATGGCGCTGCCGTGGAACCTTTTGGTAGCCGGTCCGATTTCCCGCTTCGTCTTCCGTCGCGCCTTCCCTGTGGGGACGGTTTTCGAGGAGGAGCATGCCGAGCTCTTGGAGCAGGCTATGGCTCCTGAGTGCGAGTAGCTCGCTTAGGGATCTGCTGAGCGCGGGCGACTTGCTTGGTTGGAGCCCTAAGCGTGGATAGCTCTCTCGGCGACATCGCGGGCGTGAGCGGTGCACATGACCGGAGGGCCCGTGCTGATCCGTTGCCCGACGTGCTAGCGCGCAGAACAATCTGTTGGTGCATTCGGCGGCTGCTGAAGCGTTTCGGCAGCCGCTTTTTATACGGAGTTTAAATACAACAGTCTGTTGTATTACGTAGAGTGGTATATCTCTAGCGGGAAAAATGCGAGAGACGGAGCATTATGGCGTTGCTAGTAGGACTGGACGTAGGGTCGACGACGACCAAAGTTTACGCGATGCACGAGGATATGACCGAGGCGTGGTGGGGATATCGCCGCCACGGGGCGTGTCAGACAGCGAGCGTGCGCGCCATGCTCGGCGAGCTCGCCGAGCGCTTTTCCCATGAGTCACTGCGCGTTGCGGTGACCGGCTCGGGTGCGCGCGATATCGCGACCGCGCTGGGCGCCTCGTACGTTCAGGAGGTGGTCGCCAACGCGCTCGCGATCAGCAGGTTCTATCCGCAGACGCGCTGCGCCATCGAGCTGGGCGGCCAAGACGCCAAGATGATCTTCTTCCGCACCAACGATAAGGGAGACATCGAGGTTGCCGACATGCGCATGAACGGCTCGTGCGCAGGCGGTACCGGTGCATTTATCGACGAGATGGCAAAGCTCATGGGGGTCGGCACCGAATCGGGCGAGTTCGAGCAGCTCGCAAGCCGGGGAACGACCGTCCACGAGGTCTCGGGCCGCTGCGGCGTGTACGCAAAGACCGATATCCAGCCGCTGCTCAACGAGGGCATTCCTACCACCGACCTGGCGCTTTCGGCGCTTCACGCGGTCGCCCGCCAAACGATCGGCGGTCTGGCCCAGGGTATCGACATCGAGCCGCCGGTAATCTTCGAGGGCGGTACGCTCGCCTACAACCCCACACTGGTCCGCGTGTTCCGGGAGCAACTGAATCTATCGGACGATCAGGTTATCGTCCCGCGCGATCCGCAGATCATGGTCGCGCGCGGTGCCGCCCTGTCGCTGACCGACATGTTCGCATCGTCCCAACCGATCGACCTTCCCGACGCTTTTGTCCGGCTGGATAAGCTCGAGACGGTCGCGCCCGCAAGCGGGGAGGGACGTCTTGCCCAGCCCTTTTTTGCCACACCTGCCGAGCAGGCGGATTTTACGGCACGCCATGGCAAAGAGACGCCGGCAAAGGGTCCGGATGCGTATGCGCCCGGAGAGACGGTGCGTGTGGCGCTCGGTATCGATTCGGGGAGCACGACGACCAAGTTCGCCCTGGTCGATGAGGCGGGTGAGCTTGTCGATTCGTTCTACGCGTCTAATAACGGCAGACCGCTCGACGTCGCCCAACAGGGTCTTGTCAGCTTGAAGAACCGCTGGGAGACAGCGGGAGTCACGCTTGCGATCGATGCCGTGGGCACCACGGGATACGGCGAGGAGCTTTTCGCGCGCGCGTTCCACGCCGACTACCATACGGTCGAGACGGTCGCGCACGCCCGCGCCGCGTGCGCATGCGTTCCCGATGCGACCTTCGTGCTCGACATCGGCGGACAGGATATGAAGGCCATCTGGCTCAACCACGGCGTGCTGACCGATATCGTCGTCAACGAGGCGTGCTCTGCGGGCTGCGGCTCGTTCCTCGAGGGTTTTGCCAAAAACCTCGGAATAGCCGTTGAGGATATCGCGACCGAGGCATTTTCGTCCAAAGCCCCCGCCGTTCTCGGCAGCCGCTGCACGGTGTTCATGAACAGCAGCGTCGTTTCCGAGCAGCGGCGCGGTAAGGGTCCGGGCGACATCATGGCCGGTCTCTGCCGTTCGATTATCGAGAACGTGTTCACCAAGGTCATTCGCGTTTCAAATCTCAACCGTCTGGGCGACAAAGTCGTCGTCCAGGGCGGCACGTTCCGAAACGACGCGGTGCTGCGCGCATTCGAGCAGTATCTGGGCAAACCCGTCACGCGTGCGCCCCACCCGGGGCTGATGGGCGCTATCGGTATCGCCCTGCTCGCGCGCGAGGAATGCCGCAAGGGCGACGCCGGCACGTCGTTTATCGGGCTCGATGCCGTGGAGCGCTTCGAGCATCGCGAGTTCGGCGGCGTTACCTGCCGTCGGTGCAACAACCGCTGCCAGCGCGCGGTCGTGGCATTTGGCGACGGCTCGCTTTACGTCACGGGCAATCGCTGCCCGCGCGGCGGCGCCATCTCATGGGATGAGCTCGTGCGCGAGGTTCCCGCGGCGGAGGAGCTGCGTCCGCAGGGTGCTTGCGAGGCACAGGCACCCGGCACGGGGCGCGACCGGACCGCGGCTGCCCCCAATCTCTTTGTCGACCGCGAGAAGCTGCTGTTCGAGTCGTACCCCACGGTTCCCGTCAGCGGGGGGCGCGATGTCACGATCGGCATTCCCCGTGTGCTCGAGTTCTGGGACACCATGCCGTTCTGGTCGACGTTCTTCAGCACGCTCGGCTTTAAGGTGCGCGTCTCGGGACGCAGCACCAAGGCGATGTACGAGCGCGGTCTGGCGCACGTCACATCCGACACCGTGTGCTTCCCGGCCAAGCTCGTCCACGGGCACATCCGCAATCTCGTCGACGCCGGCGTCGACCGCATCATCATACCCAACATCACGACGGATCACCCTCACGCCCGCCGACGCCGGCTTCGACCCCAGCTTCATGCCCTTCAATTCGACGGCGACCACCGATAACACCGCCTCTACCAGCGAGTGGATGTGCGCCGTCGTAAAGGGATACCCCTACGTGATGCGCAATTCCGATAACCCGGAGGAGCGTTTCGGCGTTCCGTTCGATACGCCGCTGTTCCACTGGTACGACGAGGGCGACCGAAACCGCCAGCTCAAGGCGTGGTGCAAGGAGACCTTCGATATCGATGCCGACCTGGTTGCCAAGGCGACCGAGCAGGCGGACCGCGCGCAGGAGACGTTTGAGAACCAGCTGCAGCTGCGCGGCAGGCAGGTGCTCGAGAACGTGCACGAGGACGGCGGCTACGCGGTGGTGATCGCTTCGCGCCCGTACCACAACGACCCGCTGGTCAACCACGGGCTGCCCAAGCTCTTCTCTGAGCGCGGCATCCCCGTGCTGACGCCCGATGCGGTGCCGGGGGTCTGCAACGTCGATCTTTCCAACAGCCGCATCGACATCGTGAACAACTACCATGCGCGCATGCTGTCGTGCGCGGTCATCGTCGCATCGACGCCCGAGCTCGAGCTCGTGCAGATGGGCAGCTTCGGCTGCGGCCACGATGCGTATCTCACCGACAAGATCGCGCGCATGATGGGCGAGATGGGCTCCAAGGTTCCGATGATGATCAAGCTCGATGAGAGCGACGTCGCCGGTCCCATGGGCATTCGCGTGCGTTCGATTATCGAGTCGGTCAACCGTCGACGCGCGGAGGAGCGTGCCGAGGGCGCCCGGGTGCACGCGGTCCATCCGCTCGACGACCCGTATAAGGTCAAGTACACCAAGCGCGACCGGCACGACAAGATCGCGCTGGTCCCCAACACCTCCCATGCGTTCTGCAGGCTCATGCCCGCGGCGATGCGCAATCAGGGCGTGCGCGCCGAGGCCCTTGATATCGGGCGCGAGGATGCCATCCGCCTGGGCAAACGCTATGTGCACAACGACATCTGCTTCCCCGCGCAAATCGTGATCGGCGAGGCGCTCGCGGCACTCGAGAGCGGTAAGTACGACCCGCACGACGTCGCCGTGGTGACTGGCAAGTATATCGGCGACTGCCGCCTGACGCACTACATGCCCCTGCTGCGCCGCGCGCTCGACGACGCGGGATACGACTATGTCCCGGTGCTCACCAACGACGACGTCGATGCCCACAATGCGCATCCGGGCTTCAAGCTCGGCCTTGGCCCGAGCATCCAGATCGCCTACGGTCTTCCCATGATCGATGCCCTCGAGGCCATGCTTAGGCGCATCCGTCCCTACGAGCTCGAGAAGGGCGCGGCGGACGCTGCGTTCGACCGCGCGCTCGATGAGGTTATCGAGGGCATGGAGCGCTCCGGGCTGAGAGGCCAGGCGACGGGCTTCAAACGCGCGCTTGCGATCATGGACGCCGTTCCGTACGACCGCTCGAACCCGCATCCGACCGTTCTCATCGTGGGCGAGTACCTGCTCAATTTCCATCTCGGCGCCAACCACGAGATCGAGCGCTACCTCGAGGACAACGGGCTCGAGGTCATCGAGGCGCGCATGACCGACGTGATCCGCAAGACCTATTTCTACAAGCATGCGCAGTCGCGCGAGTTCCACGTCGACCTGTCGCTGCCCGAAAAGGCCTGGTACGCCACGGCGGACAACCTGTTCGAGCTCGCGCACGACCGTTGCGACCGCCTGGGCGCGGCGAGCCCGCTCTACGAGCCGCCGACGCGCATGCCCGAGCTCGTGCGCGCGAGCGATAAGATCCTGCACCATACGTTCGATGCGGGCGAGGGCGTGCTGATTCCGGCGGAGATTCTCGAGCACGCCAAGCGCGGCTGCCGCAACTTCGTGATCCTGCAGCCGTTCGGGTGTCTGCCCAACCATGTCGTGGGGCGCGGGCTCATCCATGCGCTCAAGGAGCAGTATCCCACGGCGCAGTTCCTGCCGCTCGACTACGATCCCGACGTGAGCTTCGCCAACGTGGAGAACCGTCTTCAGATGCTCATCATGAACGCCAAGGCGCAGGGGTGCGGTGAGGCGCATGGCGAGACCGCGTAAGGACGCCGATGCGCCCGATGCACGCACCCGTATCATCGAGGCGTTTTGGGAGCTCATCGAGAACAACAGCATCTTCGAGCTGTCGGTTGGCGAGGTGACCCGCGCCGCCCAGTGCAATCGCGGAACGTTTTACTACTATTTTCACGATTTCGATGAACTCGTCGCCATCGCCATAGCCCAGCTGCTGCAGGATAACGAGCTCATCACCGATGCCCTCTGGCATTTTTCGAGCGAGGGCGACCTTTCGGCGTTCGACCGGCGCGACGTCCGCTGCCTGCTGCGGCGCATCGTCATCACCATGAGGGCGGGTGCCGCCGAGCAGGTCGTGCAGGGCATCCATACGATCATCATCGACCGCGTGAGAGAGATCGTCCACCCCGACGGAGAAGAGCTCAAGGCAGATTCGAGCTTTGCGGTGGGCTTTCTGGTCTCGGGCATCATGGGCTTTGTGATGGCGGTCGGCTTTGCCCAGGAGGGCGGCGAGGAGATAGACCTCGAGCAGCCGGGGGACAGCGCGTGCGCGTACCTGAGGGCGGTCGCCATGCAGACGGTGGAAACGGTCGCGCAAGTCGAGGGCGTCGATACATCCGAGCTGCTCGAACGCGTCTCCAAGGAGGCCGATGCCTATCGCGCATCGCGTGCGACGAGTCCCGACGTGGTGAAAGACGCCTAGGGTTTCTCTTGCGGGGCGCCTGTCGCGCATCGCGCGGTGAGTCCCGCGATGCGGTCATAACCTGCATTCATGTGAGCCGGGTTTATAGATATTCCTCCAGCTGTTAACATAGACAACCTGTGGGTAAAGAGACAAAAGCGCCGCCGACGGGCGGGCGTTTTGATTTCGATGAACTCATGTAAGGAAACGAGCATGTTAGATAGATTTACCGATCGAGCGCGCAAGGTCATGTCGATGGCCAAACAGGAGGCGCTCGATCTGCACTCAAATAAGGTGGGCACCGAGCACCTGCTGCTCGCACTCGCCAAGGAGGACGAGGGCATCGCTGCCGAGGCGCTGCGCTCGCTTGATATCTCCTACGACGACATCATGGACACCCTCAAGGAGGTCCAGACCACGGTTCCCGAGCCCAGCGAGGAGACCGAGGCTGCCAAGCTTGCCTTTACGCCGCTCGTCATTAGCGTGATGGAGCGCTCCTTCCGCGTGGCACGTGAGAACAACCAGACCTACGTGTCGACCGAGCACTTGCTGATTGGCATCGTCGAAGAGGGTAACGGCATGGCCATGGACATCCTCATGCGCCTGGGTGTGTCGTCCGCCTCCATCAAAAAGGCTATCGAGAAACTTACTGCCAAGGACCAGGACAAGAAGCGTCCGCTCGCCGGCGCCGGTGCCGGGCGTCCCGGTGCGGGCCTGCCGTTCTTTAGCGGCTCGGACGCGTCGCAGCAAAAGGGGAGCGGCACCGATACGCTTAAGCAGTTCGCCACCAACCTTACGCAGAAGGCGCGCGACGGCGAGCTCGACCCTGTAATTGGTCGCGAAAAGGAAGTCCAGCGTATGATGGAGATCCTTTCGCGTCGCACCAAGAACAATCCGCTTATCTTGGGCGACCCCGGCGTGGGCAAGACGGCCATCGTCGAGGGTCTGGCTCAGCAGATTGCAGCTGGCAACGTGCCCGAGAACCTTATGAACCAGAACATCTGGACGCTCGACCTGCCGGGCCTCGTTGCGGGCGCCAAGTATCGCGGTGAGTTTGAGGAGCGCCTCAAGAACGTGATCCAGGAGGCCACCGAAGCTGACGACGTCATCCTGTTTATTGACGAGATGCACACCATCATCGGTGCCGGCTCTGCCGAGGGCTCCATCGACGCGAGCTCCATGCTCAAGCCCGTGCTCGCGCGCGGTGCCTTCCAGATTATCGGCGCCACCACGGCCGAGGAATTCCGCAAGTACCTCACCAAGGACCCGGCCTTCGAGCGTCGCTTCCAGACCATCGATGTCGAGGAGCCGAGCGTCGAGGACACGGTCAAGATCCTGACCGCGCTTAAGCCGCGCTACGAGGAGCACCACCATGTGCGCTATACGCAGGGTGCTATCGAGGCCGCCGCGAACCTCTCCGACCGCTACATCCAGGATCGCTTCCTGCCCGATAAGGCCATCGACCTCATTGACGAGGCCGGCGCCCGCGCCCGCATCGCCGCCAACCGCGCGCCCGAGCCGGTGCGCGAGGCCGAGCATCGCGTGGAGGAGCATACGGCCGCCGCGCAGGCGGCCACCGAGAGCGACGACATGAACAAGGCCGCCGAGATCACCGAGCAGCAAAAGGCTGCCGAGATTGAGCTCGCCGAGGCCAAGGCTGCCTGGACGGCCGAGCTCGACGCCAGCCCGCTCACCATCGATGTCTCCCAGATTGCCGACATCGTGTCCGTGACCTCGGGCGTGCCGGTGTCCTCGCTCACCGAGAGCGAGAGCCGCCGCCTGCTGCAGGCTGACAGCGGGCGCAAGACGCGCAGCTTCGGCCAGGACGAGGCCGTCGAGGCCGGTGCCAAGGCCGGGCGCCGCAGCCGCTCGCCGCTCAAGGACCCGCGTCGCCCCGGCGGCAGCTTTATCTTCCTGGGCCCCACCGGCACGGGCAAAACCGAGCTCGCCAAGACGCTCGCCGAGTATCTCTTTGGCAGCAAGGACGCGCTCATCAGCTTCGATATGTCGGAGTTTGGCAGTGAGTTCGAGGTCTCCAAGCTCATCGGTAGCCCCCCGGGCTATGTGGGCCACGACGAGGGCGGCCAGCTCACCAAGGCTGTTCGCCGTCACCCGTACTCGGTCGTGCTGATCGACGAGATCGAGAAGGCGCACCCCGACATCTTCAATATCCTGCTGCAGGTGTTGGAGGAGGGCCGTCTGACCGATAGCCAGGGCAAGACGGTCGACTTCCGCAATACGGTGATCATCATGACGTCAAACGTGGGCGCCCGCGAGATCGCGCAGGATGCGAGCGTTGGCTTTGGCACCACCGGCGAGCAGGGCCTCACCTCGAGTGAGATCCGCGGCCGCGCGATGGGCGAGCTCAAGCGCCTGTTCCGCCCCGAGCTGCTCAACCGTATCGACGACATCGTGGTGTTCCAGAAGCTCTCGGGCGAGAACCTGACCAAGATTGCGCACCTGCTGGTGGACGATCTGCGCCAGCGCCTGATCGCAAACGGCATGAACATCAAGCTTACCGATGCGGCCTACGACAAGATTGTGGCGGAGGGTACCGACCTCACCAACGGCGCGCGTCCGCTGCGCCGTGCTATCCAAAAGCTCATCGAGGATCCGCTGTCCGAGGAACTGCTGGCTGGCGAGTGGGGCGAGGGCGATACCGTCCTGTGCGACGTGGCCGATGGCAAGTTTGTCTTTAGCCGCGGCACGGGCGAGATCCCGGCACCGCGTCCGGCGGGCACGCTTGGTGGCGATACCGCCCCGGCGGTACCGCACACCGGCAACGCCGCGCCCGTGAGCGGCGGCGTGACCTCGGGCCCCGGCGGCATGATGCAAGCCGGTTCCGGCGCGCTGTAGGGCGTGGCGACAATTTGATACGCGCAATCGAGGCGCTCCGGAAAGGGCGCCTCGATTTGTAGAGCTGCGGAAGTTGTGACCGTTACGCTATACGGTCCACCGTTAGCCGATGATGCGAGGGCGCTCGGCGTTTTCGACTGGTTTATGCACGCAAAGTCTGGGAATATACAAGTCGCATGTCTTACTGTCTAACCAGTTGCGCCAAGGAGGCACCATGGACTACAAGATTACCGGCTACGAGCCCGCCCAGCTGTTCCATTTCTTTGAGGAGGTCAGCGCGATCCCCCGTGGGTCTGGCAACGAGAAGGGCATCAGCGATTTCCTGGTTACGTTTGCCAAGGAGCGCGGTCTCGACGTTTATCAGGACGAGGTCTACAACGTCATCATTCGCAAGCCCGCATCTGCCGGTGCCGAGAATGCCCCGACCGTGATGCTGCAGGGCCACATCGATATGGTGTGCGACAAGTTGGGCTCCGTTGAGCACGACTTTACGACCGATGGTATCGACCTGGTCGTCAAGGACGGCGTCCTCACCGCTAACGGCACCACTCTGGGCGCCGACAACGGTATTGCCGTCGCGCTTATGCTTACCGTGCTCAACGACGATTCGATTACCCATCCGGCCCTCGAGTGCGTGTTCACCACCGACGAGGAGACTGGCCTGGTCGGCGCCGAGACGCTCGACAAGTCCCAGATTAGCGCCCGCACCATGATCAACCTTGACTCCGAGGAAGAGGGCGTTGCCACCGTCAGCTGTGCCGGCGGCGTCGTCGTTACCTACACCTGCCCGATCGCGCGCGAGCACAAGACCGGTAGCACCCTCACGCTCGACATCTCCGGCCTGCTGGGCGGCCACTCCGGCAGCGATATCAACCTGGAGCGCGGCAACGGCAACCTCATCATGGCCCGCATCATCGACCGCCTGATGGTTGCCGGCGAGCCCGCCATCGTTAGCTTTAACGGCGGCACCAAGGACAACGCCATCAACCGTGAGTGCAAGGCTGTTCTGGTCTACGCCGACCACGCTGCCGCCGAGGCCGCGGCCCAGATCGCAAAGGGCATCATCGCCGACGTCACTGCCGAGCTCGAGGTCTTCGACCCCGGCTTTACTTGCACCGTCGAGATTGCCGACGACGCCGAGGTTGAGGCCATGGACCAGAAGTCCGCGCTTGCCCTCATCCGCGCCCTGCGCCTTGCCCCTAACGGCGTGATTCGCCGCAACGTCGCCACCGACGGCTCCGTCGAGGTTTCCTCCAACATCGGCGTGGTCGCCACCTCCGATGACGAGGTCAAGATTATGCTGTCCCCGCGCTCTTCGATCACCTCGCTGCAGAACGAGTTCAAGGACCGTCTGCAGACGCTGGCCGATGTCCTGGGCTTCGACGCCAAGTTTGAGTTTGAGTATCCCGGCTGGAGCTATGCCGAGCATTCGCCGGTCCGCGAAGTCTTTGTCGAGAGCTATCGAGAGCTCTTTGGCTCCGAGCTGCGCATCGAGTCCATTCACGCCGGCCTTGAGTGCGGCCTGTTTGCCGAGGCTCTGCACGGCCTGGACGCCATCGCCGTGGGCCCGACGCTCTCCGATGTCCATACCCCGGACGAGAGCATGGAGCTCGCTTCTGCCGAGCGCTTCTACGAGCTGCTCATCGACGTCCTCAAGCGCCTCGCTGCGTAAAGGTTGCGCTAGCAGCAGTCCGAGTCACGTGCTAGCGGATTGCAAATGACATTATGAGAGGGGGCACCCGGTCTTTTGCGACGGGTGCCCCCTCTCTTTTGTTTGATAATTGCGAAATTACGGCCACCTAGTCCATTTCTGCCCTGATGAGGTCGAGGGCGCGCTGGCAGTTTTCGCGGACGGGGCCGAGCATATGCTCGCGCAGGTCCGCCATGCCGGGCAGGTCGGCGTATTCGTCCATGACCTCTTCCATGCAAATGGGTACCTCGTAGGCGAGGTCCATCATGGTCGCAAAGCAAAACTTCTCGGATAGCCCGGCATCGGTGAGCGTCGCCTCCAGCGTGGGGTCGCCCATACCGTGGTATCGGCGGATAGCGCCTGGACCGATGCACCCCACACGATTTTCGCCGCCAACGCTCATGGCAAGGCGCGCCCGGCGGCGCATGCGCTCATACGCCAAGCCCGATGCGACATCGTACATACGAGCCATCATGGCTGCGCCGTCGTTTCCAAGGAGCAGGGAATAGTTTTTCGCGTGCGCATCCGGTGCGCCGATGATGGCGTTAAAGAAAAGTATCTGCGTAAACAGATACAGGTTAAGTTGATGGTGGCTCGTATTTACGAGGAGCTCTTGAATGTCGCGTGTGGTCGGGCCGCCGTCTGCCGTGTACTTTTGGGCGGGCATCACCCCAAGTGCCTGACAGAGGTCTTCTTGATGTAGGCGCCTGATCGTTCCGTCTTTGACTTTCACGCGGTCATAGCGCTCAACAATGAGGGCGGGTTCGTCCTCAAATAAGCGATACTCAACGTTCGCCGTTGCGATACCCGCGCGCTGGGCGCTTTTCATGCAGACAAACTCATTGAGAGCCTCGAGTTTAAATCCGATAACGCCATTTTTGAAAATATGCGTCGTGGGCGAGGAGCCCATGCATTCGCACCAGCGGTCGTTTATGAACGCGAGCGCGAACTTGCCCTGGTTGCCTCCAAGTGACCAACTTTCATCTAGACCCATCCACGATGCATCGCGGTCATCTCTGATCGACTTGAGACGAAGAGCAATTTCGTGGTCGTCTATAGGGCGGTATTCGCCAGCGCGATGCAGGACGGCGTCGGCATCTTCTTCGGCACAAAACTGCACTCCGCCCGGACAGTCGAGTCCGATATGGCTGAGCAACGCAACGGGATTGTTGGGCCTAACGTCGAATTCGGCGGCAATCGCTTTTCGTTGGTCCTCGCTGTCGGGTAGAAGGCCAAACAGGTACGGATTCATGACCTGTTGTCCGTATGTGCGATTCGATACGGGTATGTTGGTCGATAGGGCTGGCCCGTCATAGTCATGATCGTAGGTAAAGCTGATAAGACCGTTCTCATCTTGCGTGAGCGTTCCCGCAGGTACGCCGCAAATAATGGTCCGAAGTGATGTTCTGGCCATTGGCTATTTCCCTTCGGGCTTGGTTTGGTTAGATGCGTTTGCGGCAATCGAGACTCCGAGATTGGACATGGCGAAATCGGCGAAGGCCCTGTCGTAGAGCTCGGACGTAAAGGGGACATCTGCGAGAGCCGGAACGGCTGCGCTGCGACGGTTGCGATGGTGAAAACGTTGAGCGTGATGGCGCCTGGGGGTACTACGAGGTTGCAAATCAGCATGCGGGGCGTCGACTGGTTGCTCGTTTTTCGTTTCGCTTATATCCCCTTGTGCTGCGAGCGCCAGTTCAAGAGCGTCGAAAATCGCCAGCAACTTGTCGAGTCGAATGCCGGTGGCGTCTCCTAGCTCGAGCGATGCAAGCAGGCGCTCCGAAACACCGGCCTTTTTGGCGAGGGTGGCACGGGTGAGACCCTGAGTCTCGCGTGCCTGGCGCACGTAGATGCCAGCTTGGCGTGGTGTGGTGATGGGAAGGGTATCCACGGCTATCTCCTAACGTGCAGGCTTTTGCATCCTAGTATGACATGCAAAAGTCTGCATGAAAAGGCCTCATGCAAAACTCTGCATGAGGCCTTATACGGACGTTTAGTTTTGAAGGGTGTTTTACAGCACTAAAATCCCTAGGTGCTCCAGCAAAATCTTGAGGCCGATGAGGATGAGCACAACGCCGCCCACGATGGTGGCGGGCCTTTCGTAGCGCGCGCCAAAGATGCGGCCAATCGCCACGCCGGCAACGGAGAAGATGAAGGTCGTGATGCCTATGAGCGACACGGCGGGAACGATGTCGACGGAAAGCGCGGCGAACGAGATGCCCACGGCCAGGGCGTCAATCGAGGTGGCGATGGCGAGGATCAGGTACTCGCCCAGGTCAATCTTTTCGGCATCCTTGCCGTCGCCTTCATCCTCGTCTTCGGTAAAGGCCTCCCACAACATTTTGCCGCCGATAAAGGCGAGCAGGATAAAGGCGATCCAATGGTCGATGGGTCCGATGATGCCCATGAATTGACTGCCGAGCGCCCATCCGATTACGGGCATGCCGGCCTGAAAGCCGCCAAAGAACAGGCCGAGCACCACGGCAACTTTAAGGTTGATCTTCTTCATGCCAAGGCCCTTGCAGATGGAAACGGCAAAGGCGTCCATCGAAAGGCCAACGGCGAGCAACACGAGCTCTGCGAGTCCCATAGTCTGGCTCCCTCTCTGCGGGCGGGCCCGCGTGTACCTTTTGGGGGAGTAACAAAAAGACCCGTGGCGTACGCGTTGCGCGCACAGCCACGAGTCTCGTTCATTAAGGCAAGCCAGGCCGCATCGGCCAGTGTGTTGACTTGCCGCGCCACCGGAGGCGAACCCGATCACGCGACTACTCCCTCATTTATGCGAATCCCGATGCTACCACATAAGCAGCTCATTTGGATTGGGCTCTCAGCTGTGTTCGCTCATTCTGTATGCATCTGATTTTGCGGGCGTCACAGGGGCAAACCGTGAGAAACTTATTGGCGTTTATGGAGCGTATACGATGGGAGCGATGCCTTGGATAAGAACGAGCTGCAAAAGCGTATGGAACAGGCCATTCGCCTGACGGCACCTGGTCAGCCGATCCGCACCGCCCTCGACATGATCATTGCCGGTCACCTGGGTGCCCTTATCTGCGTCGGCGACACTGAAAACGTGCTCGCTGCCGGTAACGACGGCTTCCCGCTCAACATTTCGTTTACCTCGAACCGCCTGTTCGAGCTTTCCAAGATGGACGGCGCCATCGTTATCGATGGCGACCTCACCCAGATCCTGCGCGCCAACTTCCACCTCAATCCCGATCCCTCGCTCGCCACGAGTGAGACGGGCATGCGTCACCGTACTGCCGCTCGCATGTCGGTGCTCACCGATGCCATCGTGATCTCGGTTTCGGCTCGCCGTGCCGTCGTTAACGTGTACGTTCACGGCAAGAGCTACGAGATTCAGCCCGTCACCACCATCATGAGCTCGGTCAACCAGCTCGTCGCCACGCTTCAGACCACCCGTCAGTCGCTCGATCGCTCCTTGCTGCGCCTGACGGCCCTTGAGCTCGACGACTACGTTACGCTCGCCGACATCACCGGTATTTTCTCGAGCTTCGAGATCATGCAACAGGCAAAGACCGAGCTTAAGGATTGCATCGTCAAGCTGGGTAACCAGGGCAAGCTCGTGCAGATGCAGCTCGAGCAGCTCGCGGGCTCCAGCATGGATACCGAATACGACCTGATGATCCGCGACTACGCAAGCGATTCCTCCGAGGCAAACGCCGAGAAGATCCGCGCCGAGCTGAGCCGCATGACGCCTAAGGACCTGTCCGACCCGCAGCACGTGGCTGCAGTTCTGGGCTATGACGACCTGGACGAGGACTCCGTCATGACACCGCTGGGCCTGCGCACGCTTTCGCGCGTGTCCGTCGTGCGCGACGGCGTGGCCGAGAAGATCGTCGACGAGTACGGCTCGCTGCAGGAGCTCATGGATGACATCAGCGAGGATCCGGAGCGCCTGGGCGACTTTGGCGTCAACAACCCTGCCATTCTTGCGGACTCGCTGTACCGCATGAAGGGCACCAAACAGGGGAACGCATAATGGCGCCCGTATGCGCCGTGGTCGTTGCCGGTGGCAGCGGCCAGCGCTTTGGTAACCCCGGCGGCAAGCAGCTCGTTAACGTGGCGGGCCGTCCGCTTATGAGCTGGTCCATCCGCGCGTTCGATCGGAGCGACAAGGTCGGCCACATTGTAGTGGTGTGTCCTGCCGAGCGCCGTGCCGAGATGCGCCGCCTGGCCATCGACCCGTTTGACTATGACACGCCCATCAGCTTTGCCGATGCCGGCGATACCCGCCAGGACTCCACCCGTGCCGGCGTGCATGCGGTTCCGGCGGGCTTTGAATACGTCGCCATTCACGATGGCGCTCGTCCGCTCATTACGACCGAGGCCATCGACCACGCTATCGACGTGCTCGTGAGCGACCGTGCTCTCGACGGTGTCGTGTGCGGCCAGCCCGCGATCGACACGCTCAAGATCGTCGACGGCGATAATATCGTCGAGACGCCGCCACGTGAGCTCTACTGGGCAGCGCAGACGCCGCAGATCTTTAGCGTCGATGCTATGAAGCGCGCCCACGCTGCAGCCATTGCCGAGGGCTTTATCGGTACCGATGATTCGTCGCTGGTCGAGCGCATGGGCGGGCGCGTCCGCTGTGTCCAGAGCCCACGCGATAACCTTAAGGTGACGGTGCCCGAGGACCTGCGTCCCGTAACCGCGATTCTGCTCGGTCGCATGGCCGAGGGAGAGGATCTTCCCCATGTTCAGTAACCTGCGCATTGGCCATGGCTACGACGTTCACCGTCTGGTGGAGGGGCGTCGATGTATCATCGGCGGTGTCGACATTCCCTACGAGCGCGGCCTGCTGGGCCACTCGGATGCTGATGTGCTCGCGCACGCCTTGGCCGACGCCATTCTGGGCGCCTGTCGCGGGGGAGACATCGGCAAGCTATTCCCCGATACCGACCCCGCCTATGAGGGTGCCGATTCGATGGTGCTGCTCGCTCGCGTGATGGACTATGCGCGCGAGCTGGGCTTCGAGTTTGTCGATGCCGATTGCACCATTGCCTGTCAGCAACCCAAGATCACCCCGCACCGCGATGCCATGCGCGCCAACCTTGCCCATGCCCTGGGCGTTGACGTCGAAAACGTGGGCGTCGCCGCCACTACGACCGAAAAGCTCGGTTGGGAAGGCCAGGGCGAGGGAATCGGCGCCTGGGCCGTCTGCCTGCTACAGAAAACCGTTAAGGAGTAACGAATGCGTATCTACAACAGCGCTACCCATAAAAAGGAAGAGTTCAAGCCCATCGAGTCCGGCAAGGTCCGCATGTACGTGTGCGGCCCCACGGTCTACGACAACATCCACATCGGCAACGCCCGCACGTTCATCAGCTTTGACGTGATTCGCCGCTGGCTCATCGCGAGCGGCTACGAGGTCACGTTCGCCCAGAACCTCACCGATGTCGACGACAAGATCATCAAGCGCGCCAACGAGCAGGGCCGTACGGCCGCCGAGGTCGCGACGGAGTTCTCGGATAAGTTCATTGGCGTCATGCGCGCCGCCAACGTGCTCGATCCCGATGTGCGCCCCCGCGCCACCAAGGAGATCGGCCCCATGATCGCCATGATCAAGACGCTCATCGAGCAGGGCCATGCTTACGCCGCCGATAACGGCGATGTGTACTTTGCCGTGCGCAGCGATCCCAACTATGGCCAGGTCTCGGGCCGCAACATCGACGACCTTATGGTTGGTGCGCGTATCGAGGAGAACGAGGACAAGAACGACCCGCTCGACTTTGCCCTGTGGAAGGCCGCCAAGCCCGGCGAACCCAGCTGGCCGAGTCCCTGGGGCGAGGGCCGTCCCGGTTGGCACACCGAGTGCGCCGCCATGGTGCATCGCTACCTGGGCACCCCGATCGACATCCACGGCGGCGGCTCCGACCTTGCCTTCCCGCATCACGAGAACGAGTGCGCCCAGGCCATCTGCGCCTGGCACCAGGGCTTCTCCAACACCTGGATGCACACGGGCATGCTGCTGGTTGACGGCGAGAAGATGTCCAAGTCGCTCGGAAACTTCTTTACGCTGGCCGAGGTGCTCGAGCAGCACTCTGCCGCGGCCCTGCGCCTGTTGATGCTGCAGACGAGCTATCGCTCGCCGCTCGACTTCTCCTGGGAGCGCCTGGAGGGTGCCGAGAATTCGCTCACGCGTATTGCCGGTACGGTCGAGAACCTTCGTTGGGCTGCGAACCATGCGACGGCCGATGCCGATGCGGCTGCCGCCGAGGCGTTTGCCGCCAAGGCCGCCGAGACCCGCGCCGCCTTTAAGGGGTGCATGGACGACGACTTTAACACCGCCGGTGCCATGGGTGCTGTCTTTGGCTTTGTCACCGAGTGCAATCAGTATCTGGAGCAGGCGGGCGATGCTGCCGACAAGGCCGCAGTCCTGGCTGCCGCCGATACGCTGGCCGAGCTGCTCGATACGTTTGGCGTTGAGCTTCCCGAGCCCAAGGTCGAGTTGCCGCGGGGCCTGCTGGGCGTTGCCGCCGGGTTGGTTGCCTACACGGGCGACGACGTGGACGAGGCCGCTGCCAAGATTCTCGAGGCTCGTGCCGAGGCTCGTGCCGCCAAGAACTGGGATCTGGCCGACGCCATCCGCGACCAGCTCAAGGACCTGGGCCTCACCATTGAGGATACGGCCGCGGGCACTCGTATTAAGAGTCTCTAGTATTTGTCGACCGTTCGAGGTGCGGCAGATTGCCTTGAAAGAGGAGGGCATAGACCTGGTGGTCATGCCCGACGATTGAAAGGCAAGGTGCCGTGGCTCGGACGGTCGATTCTTGTTCGTTATCTATTTAAGGAGGCCGTCCTATGGCCGACAATCGCAAGCGTGCGCCTCGTGGCGGCAAGCAGGCTGCTTCTGGCTCGCGTCCGATTCGCCGCAATGATCGCGCTGCCGCTCCCAAGGGCCAGCGCGATCGCACCCAGGCCGCACGTCCGCAGCGCGATCGCAACCGCGACGCTGTCCAGGCTCCCAAGGGCGAGTTTATCGAAGGTCGTCGTGCTGCCGCCGAGGCGCTACGCACTGGTTTTCCCATCAAGTGCGCGCTCATTGTCGAGGGTGGAGAGCGCGATGCCGCCTTGTCGCGCCTGGTCGACGACCTCAACGCCGCGGGCGTCCGCATTAAGTATGTGCCGCGCGCGCAGCTCGACGCACTGTCGAGCCATGGCGCTCATCAGGGCATCGCACTCGAGGTTGGCAACTTCCCCTATGCTGATGTCGCCGATATTCTCGACCGCGCAGGCGACGGTCCGGCGCTTGTCGTCGTGCTCGACCATGTGACCGACGATGGCAACTTTGGTGCGATCGTGCGCTCTGCCGAGGTCGTGGGCGCGGCAGGCGCCATCATTGCCAACAAGCGCGCCGCCGGTGTGACCGTCGGCAGCTATAAGACTTCTGCCGGCGCCGTCATGCATCTGCCTATCGCGCAGGTGCCCAACATCGCCCGTGCGCTCGACGATCTTAAGGCCGCTGGCTTTTGGGTGGGCGGTGCCTCCGAGCACGCCGAAGGCAGTTGCTGGGATGCTCCCTTCGAGGGCCGCGTGGCGCTCGTCATGGGCTCCGAGGGCGACGGCATCTCGCGCCTGGTGCTCGAGAAATGCGACTTTTTGACCAAGCTTCCCCAGCGCGGCATGACCGAGAGCCTCAATGTTGCCCAGGCGACCACGGCGCTGTGCTTTGAGTGGCTGCGCCGCAACGCTGGCGAGCTCATGGGGGAGGAGTAGCGCATGTCCAAAAAGAACCGTGCCAAGTCCAAGGCCAAGCGCTTTGGCGAGGGCTCGGCCAAGCCGATTGTTTCGGCCGCGACCTATGGCGTGGGCGGCAATGCGTTTGCGCAGGCCATCGCCGACCCGGTCTCGACGGTGCACTCCAACAAGCCCGAGCTGCTGGTGGTCGACGGCTACAACGTGATCCACTGCACGCCGCGCTACGAAAAGCTCGTGTACGACCATTCCGACGATCCGTATTCCAGCGACGTTCACGATATGGCGCGCACCGCCCTCATCAACGACGTCGCCGCCTTTGCCCAGGGCCGTTACGAGGCCGTAATCGTGTTTGACGGCGCGGGCAATATCTCCAGCGAGCGCCCCAACCTACCGGCCCGCGGCGTGCGCATTGAGTTTTCGCCGACGGGTGTTTCGGCCGATACCGTGGTGCAGAAGCTCTGCATCGAGGCACGTGAGGAAGGTCGCGCGTGCTCCGTGGTATCGAGCGACGGCACGATCCAGGCCGTCGTCATGGGCAAGGGCGTTACGCGCATCTCGAGCCGTATGCTGGTGGACGAGATCAAACAGATCGACAACGACGTGCACGAGGCCGAGGAAGCTCCACAAATCAAGATGACTCTGGGCAGTCGCCTGAGCCCCGATGCCCTGGCCAAGCTCAAGGCCCTGCGCGGGAGGTAGGGAAGTTGGCGGGGCAATGCTGCCTCGCTAACTCCATTCAGCGATGTCGATCATTCTTTCGAGGCGCCACGTTAGCGCCTCTTTTAGATATGGCAGCCTTGCCGTGAGCGCGTCGTTTCTGGAAAGAATCTCGATTGCCTCGTCAACGAAGCCTTCGAGTTTGTCGCAGTCAAACCAGCCCATGTCCTCGACGAGCAACATTTGTTTGGCGGGGCTTGAATGAAATTGTGCGCTGGTAAAACTGTGCTCTCCCGCCCTAAGCTCCTCTAGTGATATGTTGCACCAGAGCGATGAGCCCGAATCGAAGATGGGGGCAGGTCTGCAAGCTTGCGTGTTTACGTTTCGCACGAGGCCGAAGTTGCGCCAATGACGATCGTAGTTGGCAATGATGTCGTCACATACGATCATGCGGTCAAGGGCATCCTTGACGCCTGTCACCCCGAGCTCCTCGCAGTTTGCTACATATCGCTCGTAGTCGGTTAGCCGTTCATCTGCGTTTGCGTGCTGGTTTACATAGAACGCAGGGACATACTCTTCTTCATCAGTTAAGAAGACATCGCATGTGCTCAGGGCGGAAGTGCCCGTGCCCTCGAGCGAGTAAGGCACATAATCGCAGGCGTTTAGGATGCGACGGTGGAGCGCGGTCGCCACCAGCTCGTTATAAGGTTCCTGGTCCAGGTGCGCTCCTGCCTTATGCAGAATTCGACGTTCGCCCTCGCACGTCCAGTACTTTTGAAGATTGCCGTCCGAGGTGTTATCGGGCTTTGCGGCAGCCGCTTTTCCCTCTGGGGCAAAGGGTGCAATGGACAGCGAAACGTCATCAAAGGCGTTATTGAAGAAGTTGATATCCTCCCAGGTGAGACCGGAACCTTGGGGCCTAATCCAATACTGGTCGGATAAGGAGAGGCCGAGATTTCGCTGGACGAGTTCATCGGGAACATCGACTGCGGCTTCTGCAAGCAGGGAGGCTAGCCCAATGCGTGCGAGCGGGATACCGCGGCCGCGCCACCAGATGCGGAAGGAGTCGAGCGATATGGGGCTATTAGGGCCAAATACTCCAATAGGGGCGTGGGCGTAATCGATGTCGGCACCGATGTGGGTAAAGTCTTTTCGCGATGTACTGTAGACCAGCTGAGCGACTTCGTACGTGCGGTTCATGAGGGTGAACGCGATCTCGCTCTTACCGTGGCCGCGGCGGGGACGTCCCCCCGTTTTGGTCACAGAGCGGAGTCGCGTGTCGACGCTGTCTTTGTCGATGAGCCATACACCAGAAGCCTTGCGGGCCTCAAGTGCTCCGTTTTTTATGAGCTCCTGCACCCTGCGCGGAGTGATGCCGAGCAGCTCGGCGGCTTCTTTGGTAGTAAGCATCGCGAAACCCTTCGCCAGAACGAATAGTTTTATATATAGCAATTGTAATTAAAACTATTCGTTCTGGCGAATGGTTTTAAGATGTGGTCGGTCGAAGGGTCTGTTGCGCCTCGTCCGCAATTCCTTTATTCTTAATTGGCTTCGCGCGAAAGCGCCAAGTGTGCCAGTGTGGCGCAACGGTAGCGCAACTGATTTGTAATCAGTGGGTTGCAGGTTCGATTCCTGTCACTGGCTCCATGAGAGTTTCGGGCTCTGTCTCCAATTGGGACAGGGCCCGTTTCTATTTAGGTGGCGCGCCATCAGGTTAGCGCCCATCCCGTTTTTGGTTTGTCTCGTCCTCCAGTTTGTCTAAATCTGTAACACCAAGACCGATATTTGGCATCTAACTGTTACAGATTGAGATGAAACTTAGGGTGTTTTAGGAATATCTTGATCTGTAACATGTAGAAGCGGAATAGGCCTCTTGCTGTTACAGATCGAGACAAGGGCGGGTGTGAACCTGGATGTTCTGCTCGAGCGTGGATTTCTGGACACGCGAGCGAAGAAAATCTTCCGACCGGAGAACGAGCGTGGATAATTAACTTGGATAGGGAGCTAAGGTAAACACCGATTGTCTATCGAAGGCTTTAGAAACAACGACCCCGATTTCATTGTGGAATCGGGGTCGTTTGTGCCTGAGGAATCCGAATGGATTAATCGAGCTCCTAAGGGACTTCTTGGGTTCTTGCTAATGGTCTGCCGAGGATGTCCCCAATGCAAGCAGCGGGCATCTACTCAATATAGTTGGGATTCTTCTTGATGATCACGCGTGCAGCGATGAACGAGACGACGATGGCGATGACGGCGACAACGCATGCCAGTACGAAGTTGCCCATGGATCCATCGGGAGCGATAAAGATCAGCGCAGAAAGAAGACCGGGGCATGCTCCCGCAACATACTCCTTCAGGACGAAGATACCTGCAGGGAGTCCTGCGCAGAGGGCGCCGATTGCCGTGCCGACAAGCAGGCGGGGACGCTCGATGAGGCAGCCGTAAAATGCGGGCTCAGTTACGCCACAGAGTGCGGTGACGGCAACCGTGGTGACCATACCTCTCTTCTCCTTGTTGCTTTTCATTGCAGTTGCCAAGGCGAGACTCGTGCCGCCAATGCAGAGGTTTGAGATGAAGCCAAAGATGATGGGCGCCCAGCCGAGCTGCGCCAAGCTCGTAACTTCGATCGCGATGTAGGCCTTATCAAGACCGAGCATGACAAAATAGGGGTTAAGGGCTGCAAGGACTGGAGTAGCGATAAATGCCACGTTATCCATGAGCCACGTGGCGGCATCACTCAGCGCGTAGCCCATCATGCTGCCGGCGGGGCCGAGGATAATCAGCTCAACAGGCACGACGATGAACATGGTGAGCAGCGGCTTCAAGAACAGTTTGGTAATGTCGGGGATGATTTTCTGAAGACCGCGATCAACAAAGTACATGAACACAACGCCCAGTACGATTGGCACCACCGTGCTCGAGTAGTCATTCGTCGGGATGGGGATGCCAAGAAAGTCGAGACCCTCAGCACCGCTAATAGACGAGCTAATCATGATTGCGCCCAGCAGTGCGCCCATGATAGGCTGCATCTTCATGACGGCGGCGAGCTGATAGCCGAGGTAAACGGGCAGGAAGCTAAATGAGGCGCTGAAGATCGCCAGCAGAACCTGGGCGGTTCCGCTATCGGTGTTCAATCCACAATAATTGACCAGGAGATTCTTGATCGAAAGAATGAGTCCGCCAACGATGAGCGCCGGGACGATGGGCATGAATACCTGTGCAGAGACGTTCCCGAATTTCTCAATCAAGCCCATGGCGGTGTTACCGCTTTTAATGCCTTCTGCAAGGTCTTTGGCGGTTTGGGCATCGTCGGCAACCGTGCCACCGCCGACTTCGATTCCCGCGAAGTCGAGGAAGTCGTTGTAAGCCTCGGTGACGTTGGGGCCGATGATCACCTGAAGCTGGCCACCGCTGACTACTGCCCCGAGCGCCTGGTCGGCCGATTTGGCGAGCTGGAGATCGATGATCGAGGTGTCTCGTGCGTCGATGCGAAGGCGCGTCGCACAATGAGTTACCGATGTAATGTTCTCTTTGCCGCCAACAGCCTTTAGGACTGTTTCGGACATTGCCTGATATTTCATCTCTTTCTCCTAACCTTCCTGCTCCTGATACTTCGAGATAAGGTCTCGGTACCAATACCAGCTCTTTTTGGGGGTGCGCTCCAGATTGTTCTCGAAGTCGATATGGACAAGTCCGTATCGTTTTTCGTAGCCGTTGATCCAGCTATACAGATCCATCGTCGACCAGAGGTAGTAGCCCTCAACGCGCGCGCCGTCGCGCTTAGCCCTCATCATGTGCTCGATGAACTGGCCCAGAAGCTCGATGCGGTCATCATCGTGGATCATTCCGTCTGCGTCTGGTTGCTCATAGGCGCCATGTCCGTTTTCCGTAATAAAGATGCGGGGCGCGTCATAGCGCTCGTGGACATCCATGATGGTTGAATACATGCAACTTGGGAGTATTTCGCGGCCCCATTTATTGCGGGGAACATTGCTGTCGCGGGCGCTTTCAAACAAGGGCGCAATGCATTTTCCTTCGACCTTTTTGCTCGAACCGCCCTTATTGTTCGCCGAAACGGCAAGCTCTCCACCGTGCCAGTCGGTTACATACTCTCGGCAATACACGTTGAGTCCAATAAAATCGACTTTACCGTCTCTGAATTCTTCTACGTCATTTGGGGATCGATAGAGCGAGACGCCAAGTTTTTCAAGGATTTCGTCCATTTCTGGCGGCAGTTGACCCTGAAGTGCTGGTGCCAGAATCATGCGATTGGCGAAAAAGTCTGCGTATCGAAATACGTCATCGGGGTGCTCGGTTGCCGGGTCGAGTTCGACAACGCCGCCATCGTGGACGGCGCCGATGATGCCGTCGTAGCCCATTTGACGATATGCTCGGACTGCGAGTGCGCTTGCGCGCATCAGGTTGTACTGAAACTGCATGTACGACTGAACGTCGAGCGATCGATTGGGGGGATAGTTGCCCAACATGTTTACGCAGTAGCTGTAGAAATGCGGCTCGTTAACGGTAGCCCAGATTTTGACGCGGTCTCCAAAGCGCTCAAAGCAAATCTTGGCGTATTTGCAGAACCACTCTGCCATATCGTTGTTCAGCCATCCGCCTTTGCAAGCAAGTGTGAATGGCAGATCGTAATGGAACAGCGTAACGTTGGGCTCTATGCCATTTTCGAGGCAGCAATCAATGACCCGATTATAAAAATCGATACCCTTTTCATTCACTTCGCCGATACCCGTGGGGATGATTCGACTCCATGAAAGAGAGAAGCGATAGGTGTTTTGTCCGCCTTCTTTCATCATGCGGATATCTTCTTCATAGCGATGGTAGAAGTCGCAAGATACATCACCGTCAACATGGTTGATGTTCTTATTGCTTGTGTGGTTAAAGAAATCCCACTCGCCAAGGCCTTTGCCGTCTTCGTTCCAGGCACCCTCGCACTGATAAGACGCCGTGGCGGAACCCCAGAGAAACGGGATGTTGTTCACGTTGCCCATGAATCCCCTTTCCATCATTCAACACGGTGGATACGTGTGGCGGAATTACGATTAAGATGACGTCAACTGATTTGAATCATAGGAGAACGACCAAAGCTGTTTGATTCAATAAATGAACTATGATTTCGAGGAGAGCGGAAAGAGGGATCACGTGAATATCAATGACTTCGATGTGCTCAATCGCATTAGCTCCATCATCAACAGCGAGTTTGGGTCAAACGATGCCGCCATCGCTCGATATCTCATCGCTCACATTAGGCGTTCGAGCGAAATCAATGTTGCCGCAATAACCCGCGATGCATTCGTGACCCGTTCCGCTGTTCGTCGTTTCTGCAATCGATTGGGCTACCAGTCTCTTAGCGATTTGAAAGAATCATTTACTCAGTCAGTCTTTCCAAGCGACTTAAGCCATCGAGAGGAGGAATTTGGCTACGAGGAATACAGGGCAGAGCTCGACGTTCGCATGATCGAGATGTTCGCTGAGGTTGAAAGCGGCGTGTCCGATATCGCTATTAAGCATCTTGTCGACGAAATTGATGGCCATAAAAACGTTGAAATCTGGTGCACCAATAATGTGAGCGCCAATCTCGTACGATTTCAGCAGGAAATGTTTTATGCGGGCAAGATAGTTCGCATAGTTGCTGGGGCTAACGTCGCGGAATTGAAAAACATGGGAGACGCTTCGCAGTCATTGATAATTCTCGTATCGGTCTCCGGGCTATTTGCGTCACAGGCGCGTGAGTATCTTGATTGCCGTTCGGGCAGGAAGATTCTAATTACTGCGTTTAGCAACGATGACAAATCGAGGTCTTTTGACCGTGTATATCGTCTTGGTAATGCGGGAAACGGAATTGACCGACTCGGCGTTTATTCGAAATACGCCATGACTTATTTTTTCGACTTGCTATCGTCGTGTTACTTGAGTCGCTACCCCTGCACCAAGGGGGAGCCGCTCTATGGGTCTACTTTGGCCTGGCCCGAGTAGTTGCGGCTTTACAGTTCTCTCGCCTGGAGAATGAACGTGGATAATCTGCCACTTTGGCCTTAGAGCCGCGCTAAAAGTGGGAGATAATCCACGCTCGATTCTGTCGGGCCTCGATCACGACCTATATATAGGTGCAAATGAACCGTTATCGAAGTTCGTTCCTGCCGGCGTACTCCACCGTGACAAAGTGTTCCCTCGGGAAATGTCACCTGCGCAGCCAAATCCACCGTCCTTCATATCTAAATTCAACAAAACCGCAGGTTAAAAGTATATAGATACGCCCGGCACCGTGTATCTAGAGGTTTTCGTTGACAGCCCCCAAGGTTGCATCGTATTATCTTTTTCGTTCGCGGGGGCGGCGGTCCAAAAGACCAAAGAACCTGCGGATACTTGAACGATTGGGAGTTTGCCCGAGTGGTTAATGGGGACGGGCTGTAAACCCGTTGGCTCTGCCTACATAGGTTCGAATCCTATAGCTCCCACCCGTCAAGTGCCTGTATAGCTCAGTCGGTAGAGCACTTCGTTGGTAACGAAGAGGTCACCAGTTCAAGTCTGGTTGCAGGCTCCATCCGGCGGTGTAGCTCAGTTGGTTAGAGCACACGGTTCATACCCGTGGCGTCACTGGTTCGAATCCAGTCACCGCTACCATAGGTAACACGGTGGCTTCTCAATAGTATGTTGAGAGGCCACTATGGTATAAAGGCAAAGTCCCGTCCGGGGACGACCTGTTTAGAGGAGGGCTTTATGGCCAAAGAGAAGTTTGAGCGCACTAAGCCGCATGTTAACATCGGCACCATTGGTCACGTCGACCCCGGCAAGACCACGCTGACCGCTGCCATCACCAAGGTTCTCTCTGAGACCGAGGGCTGCAAGGCTGACTTCACTGCGTTCGAGAACATCGACAAGGCTCCCGAGGAGCGCGAGCGCGGCATTACGATCTCCGTCTCCCACGTCGAGTACGAGACCGCTGCCCGTCACTACGCTCACGTTGACTGCCCGGGCCACGCTGACTCCGTCAAGAACCTGATCTCCGGTGCAGCTCAGAAGCACAGCGCAGTCCTGGTCA
>CAJMSV010000005.1 GCA_905216175.1 uncultured bacterium
CGCTGTCCATCCTCTACCTGTGTCGTTGCCATGGTGCGGCACTTGTAGTCATAGGGGACGTTCTTAAATGCCCAGGCGGCAGCTGGGGACGTTCTTTTTCTGCCGGCAGTTGGGACACTCCTTGTGCCAGCGTTGCATCGAGTGCTTGGGAAACCGCGACCCGGTTTTTGGCCGAATAGTGGGTCGCATTTTCCGGATGGGGTGGGTTGCGGAAAGTGCGACCCGGAATATTGCTCTGAAACGGGATGCGGTTTCCCTGATGCGTCTCAAACGGAAAGCGCATCCCATTCCGGAGCTCCAAAACGGGATGCGCTTTCCGCGCGGAAGAATTGTCGCAGCTGCGTTAAGCAGTGTCGCTCGTTACTCGCCCAGCACCAGCGCCGCGAGCTCTGCCTGGCTATCCACCACGTAGTCGGCGCCGGCGGCTTCCAGCTCTGCGCGGCCGCGGAAACCCCAGCTGACGCCCGCACTCTTAAGGCCGGCGTTGTGGCCGGGCAGGATATCGACATTGGAATCGCCCACATAGAGCGTGGTCGACGGATCGGCGCCTAGCTCTTTCATCACATGCAGTGTGACGGGCGCCTCGGGCTTGGGGGGAAACGCGCCAACACGGCCCTGCACCAGCGCAAAGCGCTCGGAACCAAAATACTTCTCGATAAGCGGAGCCGCCGAGACGTGGTCCTTGTTGGTGAGCACGGCAAGCTGCACACCCGCGGCGCGCAAACGGTCGAGCATCTCGATTGTGCCGGCATAGGGGGCGGTGTGGTCCTCCTTGTGCTCGCCGTAGTAAGCCCTAAACTCGGCAAGCGTCTGCTCAAACATACGGCCGTCGCCTGCGTACTCGGCGGGCATAAAGCGCTCAACCAGCTTGAGCATGCCGTTTCCCACCTTGTAGCGGTACTCGTCAACGGCAAACGTGGGCCAGCCGTGCATCTCGCAGGTATGGTTGCCGGCGGCCGCCAGGTCCTCGAGTGTGTTGAGGATGGTGCCGTCCAGATCAAAAATCACATGGGAAAAAGCTGCTGCCATGAAAGCTCCCGTCATTGGGTTTCAAAACGCACCTCATAATACTGGGCTTCCGCGTTGGGTGTGCTTGGAATCTGAACATCTCCTGGGATATCAGGTGACATCGCGCCAATCATGCGATTCCGCTCTAGCAAATTCTCGGCAGCTGCTCTCCTACGAGCATGTCGAGGATGCGGGTCGAGCCCCAGCCGGTGCGCACGCGCACGGCGGGATGGGCGCCCTCGGCAAGTGGCAGCACGCGACCGATGATGGCGGCATTCTCGCCGTAGCGGGCGGCGCGCATGGCGCTCAGCGCGGCATCGGCTTGCTCGGCCGGCACCACGGCGACCATCTTGCCCTCGTTTGCCACCTGCAGCACATCGTAGCCGAGCATCTCGCAAGCCGCCTGCACATCAGGACGCACGGGCACGGCATCCTCGTCGACCTCCATGGCGACATTGCTGGCCTGGGCAAACTCGTTGAGTGTGGACGCTAGGCCACCGCGCGTGGGGTCGCGAAAGCAACGCGTGCCGGGCGCTGCGGCCAGAACGTCGGCAATCAGGTGGTTGAGCGGCGCGGCATCGCTTTCGATCGTGCTCGAAAACGCCAGGCCCTCGCGTTGGCTCATGATGGCGATGCCGTGGTCGCCCAGCGTACCCGAGACCAGGATGACATCGCCGGGGCGGCAGTTGGCGCCGCTGAGCGCCACGCCCGTGGGAACCTCGCCCACGCCGGCGGTATTGATGTAGACGCCGTCGGCCCCGCCGCGCTCGACCACCTTGGTGTCGCCCGTGATTATGGACACGCCCGCCTCATGCGCCGTTTCGGCCATCGTCTGCACAATCTGGCGGAGCCTATCCATGGGATAGCCCTCTTCGAGGATAAAGCCGCACGATAGGTAGCGCACGTTGGCGCCCGAGGTCGCGACGTCGTTGACGGTTCCGCACACGGCGAGACGGCCGATGTTGCCACCGGGGAAGAACTGCGGCGAGACTACAAAGCTGTCGGTCGACATGGCGATGCGCCCGCTCGCGGGCAGCGCGGCGACGCCGGCGTCGTTGCCTTCGAGCAGCTCGGGCGACCCAAAGGCATCCAAAAAGACCTCATCGATGATGCGCTTCATCATCTGTCCGCCGGAGCCGTGGCCCAGCAGGACGGTGCTATCGGTAACGCTATGGGACATATCGAAAACTCCAATCGTGGGTGGAATTATATGGGTGAGGCGCACCGTCGACTGGTCCGCCGTTCGTTAGAACGGCGGAACCTATTAGCCTCGGTAGCGGAAATATGCTGCGCAGCTGCCCTCGGAGCTCACCATGCAGGGGCCGACGGGATGCTCGGGCGTACAAGCGTGGCCGAACAGGGGGCAGTCGCTCGGCGTAATGGCCCCGCGCAGCACGTCGCCGCAGCGGCACCCGCGTGGCTCGACCGTCGGCTCGATGGACACGTCAAAGCGCATGCTGGCATCAAAGTGCGAAAACTCGGGACGAATGGCGAGTCCCGAAGCCGCAATCGATCCCAGCCCGCGCCACGTGGTATCGCACGGCTCAAATACCTGCTCGACCAGCTGGCGCGCCACGGGGTTGCCGTCTGTGTTGACGCCACGGCGGTAGGCGTTATCGATCGCGGGCCTGTCCTCGACAACCATCTGGACCAGCATGCAGATGCCCTGCAGGATATCGACCGGTTCAAATCCCGTGACCACGCCCGGGGTATCGAACTCGTCGACCAAAAAGCTAAAAGGCGCCAAGCCCGTGATGGTGGCGACGTGCCCCGGCAGGATAAATCCGTCGATGGCGGTCTCGGGATCGTTGGCGATGGCGCGCAACGCCGGCGGCGTGGTCTTGTGGGCGCAATAGACCGAGAAGTTCTGGAGCCCGCGTGCATCGGCCTCCAAAATGGCGGCGGCGATGGTGGGCGTCGTAGTCTCAAAGCCCACGCCCATAAAAATGACCGGGTGATCGGGGTTTTGCTCGGCAATGTCGAGCGCGTCGAGCGGGGAGTACACAATGCGAATATCGCGCCCCGCTGCCTTTTGCGCAGCGAGCGAGGTGGATGATCCGGGCACGCGCATCATGTCGCCAAAGGTGGTGATGATGGCGCCGTCTATGTTGGCGAGCGCGATTGCGTGGTCGATGTCGCGGTTGGCGGTGACGCAGACGGGGCAGCCCGGGCCGCTCAGCAGCTTGAGCCCGGCCGGCATAATGGAGCGAAAGCCATAGCGCCCGATGCTCACGGTATGCGTGCCGCAGACTTCCATAAGGTTGATGGTGCGGTCGCCGACAAGCTCATGAATGCGCTCGATGAGCTCGCGAGCCAGCTTGGGATCGCGGAATGCCGAGAAGTCGATACCGGAGCGAGCCGGCTGCTCGGGCGCCACTAGTATGCCTCGGCCGGGTTGGTGGCAAGCTGGTCTTCTTCGACCAGCTCGGACATGGCATTAACAAGCTCGAGCGTTTCCCGTGCTTCCTGCTCGTCGACAATCTGGATGCCAAAGCCGGCGTGTACGAGAACATAGTCGCCAACCTGCGCCGTCGGCACGAGTCGCAGCGACACGGGGCGCTCGATGCCCATCATGTCGACGGTGGCCTTGAGGTCGTCGTCGCGTTTGACTACTTTACCGGGAACGGCAAGGCACATATTGTTCCCCTTTTATACGCTTTGCGCTGGACGGGCGCTCAATAATCCATCAGTTGATGGTAGCGCTCGCGGGGTTCGCGGGCAAACGCGTTACGCCTGTGAGACGGTTGAGCGCGGCGGTGTGCAAGAGCGAGCTACTGCGATGCAATCTGCGCAAGACGAGCGCGCGCGACCGCCGCCTGACCGTAGGCGATGCAGCCGTCATTGACGGGTACGGTGTGGGGGACAAGGACAGTAAGGCCTGCGTCTTTAAGCTTGCGGGTGAGGAGCTGAAGCAAAAGTCGGTTCATGAACACGCCGCCCGAGAGCGCGACGGTATCGATGCCTTCGTGCGCGCAGATTTCGCGTGCGATTCGTGCCGAAGAACGCACGACGGCGATATGGAAGTCGAGCGCGAGCCTGCCGGCGGGCGCCCCGGCTTCAATTCCTTCCAAAAGTGCCTTAAAGAGTGCTTTCTGATCCAGAACATAGGGACCGTCCAACCACGATGGGCCAGATGTGAAATAGCCGGCGTTGTCGTCGGGAAAATGGGCGATTTCGCCGTCGAGCGCGCGCCAGGCGGCGGCCTCAAGCTCGATGGCGGGTTCGCCCTCGTAGGTTGCCTTGTCGCAGATGCCCAGAATCGCTGCCGCGGCATCAAAGAGACGTCCCATGCTGCTGGTATGCGGGCTGTTGATGCCGCGCTCGATCATGGTGGTTGTCACGCTGCGCGTTTGCTCGTCGAGGCTGTCCAAAAGCCGAGCGGCACCTGGGTGCTCGAGCAGGTCGAGCTCGCTGAGCAGGGCAAAGGCGTTGCGGCGGGCATCGTGTACGGATGCGGCGCCACCGGGAAGCGCCCAGGTGCGCAGATGCGCGACGCGCTCAAAATCGGCGAGACGGGAGATAAGAAACTCGCCGCCCCAAATGGTCCCATCGGTGCCGGCGCCGGTGCCGTCAAAGGCGATGCCAAGGACGCGCGCGTCGGTTGTAAGCTGGCCCGCGGCGATGGCCTCGGCCATTACGCTCGCGATATGCGCATGATGGTGCTGCACCTCGACGAGCGGCAGATTGCATTTTCGCGCCTGCTCGCGCGCCCATTGGCTCGACAGATAGCCGGGATGCATATCGCAGGCCAAGGCGGCGGGCGCCAAGTCGAAGAGATCTTCCAAGCGCGTGCGCGCGGCGTTCCAGGCATCGAAGGTCCCGCCGTTTTCAACATCGCCGATATGCTGCGACACAAAACAGGTTGCCTCGCCGTTCGTCCCTTCACGCGTGAGCGCAATCGTGGCCTTTTGTTGTGGCCCGCAGGCGAGCACGCAGGACGGAGCGCCGTCGAGCGCCGGCAACGGCAGCGGCTGGGGTGCATATCCGCGAGCGCGGCGAACGGGCATAATGGCGCCGTCGACCACGCGCACTACAGAGTCGTCGTAGCGCGAGAGGATTGCGCGGTCGTTACCGAGCAACGCATCGGCGATGCCGGCGGCAACGAGGTGTTCCCAGGCAAGATCGTCGTCGGTCTCGATGGGTTCTTCGCTCAGGTTTCCGCTGGTCATGACGAGCGCGTGCATACCGTGCGACGCGGCAGCTGCAAGCAGAAGATGCTGAAGCGGGGTGTAGGGGAGCATGACGCCGAGCTCGGGAAGGTCGTGCGCGACGGACGGCGCGAGCGCGAGGGCGTCGGGGGAGCCGCCGCTCTCGCAAACAGCATGTCGGCGCAGCAGCACAATGGGGCGAATGCTGCCGGACAGCAAGCCGCGCTCAACGTCGTTGACATGGCACAGGCGCTCAACGTCGGCAAGGTCGCGCACCATAACGGCAAGCGGCTTGTTGCTGCGGCGTTTGCGGCGGCGAAGCTCGGCTATCGCCTGCTCGTTGGAGGCGTCGCATGCCAAGTGGAATCCGCCCAGGCCCTTGATGGCGACGATGCCACCGCTGGCCAGCAGCTCAACACAGCGGTCGATAATGGCGTCGCTGGCCTCGCGTGTGGTGCCGACGGCCGGTGTCGCGGACGAATTCCCGCACGCATCGCCGTCCACAGTCTCACGCCACGTAATATGCGGCCCGCAATCAAAGCAGGCATCGGGCTGCGCGTGAAAACGCCGGTCGAGCGGATTGGCATACTCCGCGGCGCACTCGGGGCACATGGGAAAACGGTCCATCGAGGTAGCCGCTCGATCGTAAGGCAGCGAGCGGATGATGGTAAAGCGCGGTCCGCAGTTAGTGCAGTTGATAAAGGGGTAGTGATAGCGTCGGTCGGCGGGATCGAACAACTCGCGCAGGCAATCGTCGCAGGTGGCGATATCGGGCGAGACGAGCGTCGTGTGCGCGGTCTGGTCCTGCGACGCCACAATGCGAAAGCCCTGCTCGTTAGCGGCATCCCAGTTGCCGGGTGCTAGGTCTACAACCTCGACATGCTCCACGCGAGACGCCGCAGGCGCATGCTCGGAAAGTGCGTCAACAAATTCGTCGAGCGACTCGCTTAGGGCGTGCGCCTCGATATGCACGCCGTCGCCCGCGTTGAGCACCCAGCCGCAAATGCCGTGCGCCATGGCCTCGCGATACACAAACGGCCGCATGCCGACGCCCTGCACAATGCCCGTTACATGGATATGCGCATGCCGCATGCGACCCTCCTTCGTTGAAATGTGTGCTGTTACAGCCCCAGGCTCTGCTTGGTGGCGGCGCACGTGAGCTCGCCGTGCTTAACGCCGCGCAGGCCCAGCAGGCGGTCGGCTAGTTCGTAGACGCGCTCGCCGCGACCCTTGAGCGCCAGAATCTCCAAGCAGTTGTGGTGATCCAGATGCACGTGCATGGTCGATACGATCTCGTTGGTGTAGTCGTGCTGTACCTCGTCCAGGCGGCGCGTCAGATCGCCGGTGTGATGGTCGTAGATCATAGTGAGCGACCCGATAACGTGCTCATCGGGCGTGCGCATCTGCTCTTTGGCGATCGAGGCGCGAATCAGGTCGCGCACGGCCTCGGATCGGTTGGCCACGTCGCCGCGGCGTGCGATCTGCTCGTCAAAACGGCGCAGCAGGTCGTCGGGTGCGGTAACCGAAAAACGGACCAGCTCGGAGCCGGAGCCACTACAGTGGCAGCCCGCGTCACCGTCCGCCCCGTGCGGATGCTCGTGCTCGTACCCGCAGCCGTGCTCGTGTTCGGCCACCTTACACCAGCTTCACGGAGCCGACGGAGTTGTGGTCGGCCTCGATGGCTTCCTCGTAGCCCTCGAGTGCGTCGTGGGCCTCGTGCAGCGCGGCCATGGCGGCCTCGAGCTTGGCGCCGATGCGCTCCATGTCAAAATTCTCGGTCGCATGCAGCAGCTGATGGCTCCACTCGTGAGCGAGCTCGATGGTGTCGTCGACCTGCTTGACGCTCATGGCAAGCTGGCTCATGTTCATTCCAACATCATGCATGGGAAATCTCCTTTTGTATGGGGCAGTTCAGTGGTTCAGATTTTACTACGCCCGCTCTGCGCGCAGCTGCATAAGAAAACGGGTACGAGTCTGTGCGACCCGCACCCGTTCACTGGGGGCTGTTTGTGACTACCATACTATCCGTGGCTGCACTCGGTGCATCCAGAAGTCCGGCGAGCGGTGCAAAAGCGCTCATAGACGGCGAGTAAGTAACAAGCGTATTACAGATGCTTCTCCAGCAGCGCCTGCAGCCTCGCCTTGGGCAGAGCGCCAACTGAGCGGTCAATCTCCTCGCCGTTCTTAAACACAATCAGCGTGGGGATGCTCATGACGCCATACTTCATGGCCAGGTCCTGGTTGTCGTCGACGTTGCATTTGGCAACGGCAAGCTTGCCCGCCAGCTCATCGGCAACCTCGTCAACGATGGGCGAGAGGGATCGACAGGGCCCGCACCACGGTGCCCAAAAATCAACCAGCACGGGCAGGCTGTCGTTAACGATGGAATCGAAGTTCTCGGGGGTAATCTGATTAATGTCAGCCATGGTGACCTCCATAATGCGACGCGGCTCGGCCGCGTAAAACTCAGTACGACCGTGCTTATACCCAGCCGCCCGCAAAGCAACCACTCGCGGGCAGCTCTTTTATATAATGGTGGGCACGCAAACGATTGGAGAGCGCATGTCCACGTCACAAAGCCAGAAAAAAGAAGCCATCGCCCAGGCGGCCGAGCAGGAGCTCACATCGCTTGCGGTCCGTGGCGTGCGTATCGCGGGCAACGCATGCTCGCCGATCGTGCTGGTCAAAGGCGATTTGGACGAGGCCGAGCGTTCGGGTGGCGAGCTTGCCGCCGGCCCGGATGGCGCGGCGTTGCGCAAGGCGCTTGGGGCCATCGGCTACGCGCCCGAGGATTTTTGCGTGCTGGCAAGCGTCGCCGGCGTGGGTGACGGAGCGGTCGCGGTGGGCGAGACTCTGCCGTGCGAGCTGTTCCGCGAGGCGCTTGAGGCCTTGGACCCCGAGGCGGTGCTACTGCTCGACAACAACGCGGCTGACGCCATGCGCGAGACCTACGCCGATATGCTCGTGGCGATCGATGACTTCGACACCGCCATGCTCAAGCCCGGCTTGGTCGCCCATGTGCAGGGTCGCCGCGTGCTCGCGCTCGCCGGTATTGCGACGGCGCTCACTGACAAAGCCGCCAAGCAGAGCATGTGGGCATACATCAAGCAGCTGACCCCGGCGGCCGCTCCGCTGTAGCGGACCGGAGCCGGTAAGACGGCCCTGACGGGTCGAGCGCGGCGCCGGCTTATCGCGTCCCTACATCACAGCGCGCAGCTCAAACCGATCGCCGTTAATGCGGAACTGACAGTTGCCGTTCATGCGCTCCACGGCAAGTTTGATGCTCTTGGTGCCAAAGCCGTGGCCCGCATGCCGGGTCACGGGCATGCCGTCGACCATGCGCGGCGCGCGGTCAAACGTGTTGGAAACTAACAGCAGCAGCTGGCCGTCCTCTAATCGCAGGTCAAAGTCGACGAATCGCTTTCCTTGGGGTGCGGCGCTTGCGGCGGTGATAGCGTTTTCCAAGGCATTTGAGAGCACGCTAAACAGGTCGGCGTCACCTACGTGGATGGTTTCGGGTACGGCGGCGCGCAGGTTGGCGGTAATGCCGTTTCTATTGATATCCGAGTTAAATGACGAAAGCGCGATGTTTACGGTCTCGTTGGCACAGAAGCGGCGTACGGCGGTGCGGTCGCCGGCTTCGCAGAGTTCGTCGATGCGTTTGAGCACCTCGTCGGTGTGGCCCTCCTCAATTAAAGCGGCCAGGCCGCGTAGGAAGTGGCGCATATCGTGGCGAAGAATCGACAGCTCGCGCCCAGATTGACGCCAGGCCTCGAGCTCTTTAATGGCGGCGCTGTCGCGGGTTTCGAGCATCCAGCGCTCTCGCTCGGCGGTTTCCTTTTCTTCGTATTCGCGCAGGTAAACGGCAAGAAACATAAGATAGAAGGCACAGAGCGCAAATGCCAAAAACTCAACCGTCACCACCGAGCCCGAGTGGAACAGCGTGGTGTAGACGTTGGTGGCATAGTCAAAGACGTAATAGACGAGCGGCAGGATTAAAAGGATGCCCAGCTCGGTGGTGCTTTTAATCGCCAAGCGCGGACCGATGTCGCCGGCCCAATGCAACAGGACGGCAAAGACGGCGAGTGTGGTCGCAATACGCGCCAGATAGTACGCGATCTGCGAATCGGTTGCGGCAAAGGCGGCGATGCCCATCCAATTGCTGAACTGGCAGCTCAGATAGGCGCTGGTAATGCCGAGCACGGCAAGCAGCGGGCTCAGGCGGTAGCGCGCGCACAAATAGATGACGAGCGGCAGATGCACGACGAGCGGATATACCTGGCGGGCGAAAAGTTCGCCGCCGACGGCATTGGCGAGGCCAAATGCGCATCCGGTTACGGCACCGACCAGCACCAGTTCAAGCGCATGACGCCGGTTGATCTCGATACCGCACAGCGCCGCCGAGGCAAAGATGCCAAAGAGTAGCGTTGTGGCGTGGTGGATTGCCCAAAGGACCATTTCGACCGAGGAGGCCATCAGCGCCTCCCACCCTCAAAGCGCACCGCAAAGTAGGCGTCTTGGAATCCCTGCTTGCAGCTGCGCGAAAGCGGGATGCACGCGCCCGAGCGCATGACGATGTCCGTGCGGCCAAAGTGATCGATATTGCGCAGGTTGACCTGGTAGCTGCGGTGGCATTTAAAGAAGGTGGCATTTTGCGCCAAACGGTCCTCGACGCTGCGGAATGACTCGAGTGCCTCGATATCGCGTCCGTCGCGCAGGTGGAAGACCACGTGCTTGTTGCGCGCCTCGGCATATTCGATGTCGGACAGGCGCAGGGCGTGGTAACCAAAGGACGTTTTGATCACGAGCTCGTCGGTTGCCGGCGGGCGCATGCTCGAAAGCTCGTCGAGTAGCTGTGCCAGGCGTTCGTAAGACACGGGCTTGAGCAGATAGTCGAAGGCGCGGACCTCGTAGGACTCCAGTGCAAACTCGGGCGATGAAGTGAGAAACACCAGGCGCACGGCGGTGTCGGCCTGGCGCAATTCGCGCGCGGTGTCCATGCCGTTGACGAGCGGCATGATCATGTCGAGCAAGATGATGTCGGCGCGCGATGCGGCATGGCGGGCCAGCAGGTCCTCGCCGCGCGTGACGAGCGCAACATCGACCGCCGTGCCCGTCTCGGTCGACCAACGGTCGATCATCCGGTGCAGTCTATCTAGAAAAGCGACATCATCGTCGCAGGCAATAATCTTGAGCATTCTGGGCCCCCTTAGTAGTTCGATTTTGCCACATTGGGTGCGGACCGCTCGCGGAGGCGTGTCCCATTTGCGCCCCACGTCGTGCAACTCGCGCCGAGCGGTATTGCGGTGGCGAAAGATGCCTCCTGCGCTATCGAGAGCTCGGCTATCCTCAGCTTGCCAGTTCGAAAATGGACCTGCCGCATGATTGAATCTTTATTTCAACTTTACACCTAGGTTTACAGCTGTCTTGTCAGCTGTAAACCTAGGTGTCATACTAAAGCCCCAAGATTCGCCAAAAGAGAGGGGCCTTGATGGCACAGAGCGCGAACATGGATGCGTCGGAGCTTGCACGCGATATCGCGGCCGGCCTAGCATCGGCAACGACGGCAACGGAGCACGCGGCACTGGTGCCCGCAGAGCTCGTCGAGACCATTCAGCAATTAAAAACCCAACGTGACGCGGTGATCCTGGCGCACTACTATGTGGCGCCCGAGGTGCAGGCCGTGGCTGATTACGTCGGTGACAGCTTCTACCTGGCAAAGCTTGCCAAGAGCCTACCGCAGCAGACCATCGTGCTGTGCGGCGTGGAGTTTATGGGCGAGAGCGCCAAACTGCTCAACCCCACCAAGACCGTGCTGCTGCCCGAGCCGGGCGCGGACTGTCCCATGGCGCACATGGTCAAGCGCGAGACGGTCGACGCGGCGCGCGCCGAGTACGGCGACGACCTGGCCGTGGTGTGCTACGTCAACTCCACGGTCGAGATCAAGAGCTGGAGCGACGCGTGCGTCACCAGCTCCAACGCCGTCAAGATTGTGTCCGAGCTGCCGCAGCAGCATATTCTGTTCATTCCCGACCAAAACCTGGGCCGCTTTGTAGCCGAGCAGGTGCCGCAAAAGCACGTCATCCTCAACAACGGCTACTGCCCGCGTCATCACATTATCACCGTCGAGCAGATCGTCGACGCGCAGGAGGCGCACCCCGACGCGCTCGTGCTGGCGCATCCTGAGTGCAAGGCCGACGTCCTAGCCGAGGCCGACTACATCGGCTCCACCGCCGGCATCATCAAGTATGCCGAGGAGTCCGACGCGAGCGAGTTCATTATCGTGACGGTCCGCGGCGTGCTCTACGAGCTCGAGCGCCGCTGCCAGGGCACCGGCAAGAAGTTCTACTTCCCCGCGGTGCAGCCCACCTGCGTCAACATGGACCTCATCACGCTCGAAAAGCTCGTGCGCTGCCTGGAGACGGGCGAGGGTGAGGTGCAGATCGGTGTGTCGGACGAGGCTGCCGACCAGGCCAAACTTACGCTCGACCGTATGCTCAAGTACGCAGCGCGCTAGAACAATGTGGCATGAGGGATGGTCCCTTATGCCACATTACAAGGGAGAGGATTCCTGTGGAAACCAAACAATACCCCGACATGGAGTGCGACGTCGTCATTGCCGGGTGCGGCGTGGCGGGTCTGTACGCGGCCCTCAATCTGCCGACGAGCACGCGCGTGATCATGCTCTCCAAGGGCGCAGTCGATGAGTGCGATTCGATGCTCGCGCAGGGCGGCATCTGCGTGCTGCCCGAGGGTTCGGACTACGATGCCTTCTTTGAGGACACCATGCACGCCGGCCATTACGAGAACCGCTGCGAGAGCGTCGACATCATGATCCGCTCGAGCCGCTCGGTCATCAACGACCTGCTAGCGATGGGTGTGGATTTTGAGCGCAAGGCCGACGGTAGCCTCGACTTTACCCGCGAGGGCGCGCACAGCCGTCCGCGTATTGCCTTCCATGCCGATATCACCGGCAAGGAGATTACGACCAAGCTGCTCCAGGCCGTTCGCAAGCTGGATAACGTGCAGATTTTGGAGCACGTAGCCATGACCGATATCCTGACGGGCGAGCGTGACGGCGCCACGGTGTGTGCCGGTGTCGTCGCCGTTTCCGTGGACGAGGACAACTCGGTTCGTCCCGCCGACGAGCTGACAAATGCCGCCGAGGGCGTGCATGCCGGCGAGCCGTTTAAGATCCATGCCCGCCACACGCTGTGGGCGACGGGCGGTATCGGCGGCGTATACGACCATTCGACCAACTACCCGCAGCTCACGGGCGACGCCTGCTACATTGCTCAGGAGCATGGCATTAAGATGGAGCACTTGGACTACGTGCAGATCCACCCCACGGGACTGTTTTCGCCGCAGCCGGGCCGCACCTTCCTGATCAGCGAGAGCTGCCGCGGCGAGGGCGCGATTTTGCTCAACGCCGCCGGCGAGCGTTTTACCGACGAGTTGCAGCCGCGCGACGTTGTCGCCGCCGCCATCCGCGAGCAGATGAAGCAGGACGGTACCGAGCACGAGTGGCTGAGCTTTGCCCCCGTCGAGCGCGACGTGGTGACCGGGCACTTTGCCAATATCCGCGCGCGCTGCCTGGAGGACGGCCGCGACATCTTGGACGAGCCCATCCCCGTTACGCCCACGCAGCACTACTTTATGGGCGGCGTGTGGGTCGACAAGGACGGCCGCACCTCGATGCCCGAGCTCTACGCCGCCGGCGAGACGGCCTGCAACGGCGTTCACGGCAAGAACCGCCTTGCATCAAACAGCCTGCTCGAGGCTTTGGTCTGGGGTCGTCGCGCCGCGTGGTATATGCGTACCGGCGAGTCGCTGGCCGTGGAGCAGGCGGGCGATCCCGCGCTCGATGGCCGTCATCGCGCCCTGAGCGCCGACACCCTGGCAATCGATGATTTGGCCCGTGCCGCCGGCACGCAGGCCGTGGAGGAGTAGACCATGAATCCCATTACCATGAAGCTCGTCGTCGATGATCTGATTCTGCAGGCTCTGCGCGAGGACATTACGTTTGAGGACGTGAGCACGGCGAGCGTGTGCCCCACGGCGCGTCCCGCCACGGTGGAGCTTATCGCCAAGGCCGACGGCATCATCGCCGGCTTGGATGTGTTTGCCCGCACCTTTGAGCTGCTGGATTCGCAGAGCTCGGTGCTGCTCGACGTTGCCGATGGCGACGAGGTGCATGCCGGCGACCATGTGGGTCAGGTGCGCGGCGATGCGCGCGTGCTGCTTTCGGGTGAGCGCGTGGCGCTCAACTACCTGCAGCGCATGAGCGGCATCGCTACCTATACGCACAGCATGGCCGCGGCGCTCGAGGGAACCAAGACCGTGCTCGTCGACACGCGCAAGACCACACCGGGCATGCGCGTGTTTGAGAAGGCGGCGGTCGAGATCGGCGGCGGCAGCAACCACCGCTACAACCTGTCGACGGCCGTCATGCTCAAGGACAACCACATCGATGCCGCCGGTGGCGTGACGCGTGCGATCGAGATGGCGCGCGCCCATGCATCGTTTACCACGACGGTCGAGATCGAGTGCGAGAACCTGGACATGGTGCGCGAGGCCGTGGAGGCCGGCGCCGATATCATCATGTTCGACAACATGACCCATGACGACATGGCCGCCGCCATAGAGCTTATCGCCGGTCGCGCCAAGACCGAGTGCTCGGGCAACGTGGATGCCAGCAATATCCGCGCGCTCGCCGACCTGGGCGTTGACTTTATTAGCTCGGGCGCCCTGACGCACTCCGCGCCGATCCTCGACCTCTCGCTTAAGCACCTGCGTCTGCTGGACGGTAAATAATGGACGCCCGCGAGCGTCGCCGTGCCATAATGGGCGTGCTCGAGCGAGCCAAAGACCCCGTCTCCGGCAGCGCGCTTGCCCGCGAGGTTGGCGTGAGCCGCCAGGTCGTGGTGCAGGACATCGCCCTGCTGCGCGCCGATGGGCACGATATCGTGGCGACCAACCGCGGCTACGAGCTGCAGGAAGCCGCGAGTAGCCCCGCCGTGCCCACGCGTCTTGTTAAGGTGCGCCACAGTGTGGAGCAGGCGGGCGACGAGCTTACGAGTATCGTCGACGCGGGTGGCGCCGTGCTCAACGTGATCGTCAACCATCGTGTGTACGGCAAGATCACGGCCGACCTGGACATCCGCAACCGCCGCGATGTCGAGCGCTATCTGCGCGATATCGAGAGCGGCAAGAGCTTTCCGCTGCTAACGGTGACCAGCGGCTACCACTTCCATCGTATCGACGCGGAGGATGAGCAAACCCTCGACGAGATCGAGGCGATGCTCAAGGAGAAAGGCTACCTAGCAGACCTGATGCCCTACGAGGACGATCTATCGTAGCCGACGCTGCAAACGCCCCTAAGCGGCAATCTGACGTTCAATCGTCGGTCGCGTACAAAAAGTACGCTTCCCTCCTCTTTCACGCCACCTTGCTCGCTTAGGGACGTTTTCGCTGACGTGAGCTCAACCTGCGACGGCGCCAAATTAGTTATCCACACAAAAAAGGAGGCCTCCGCGGCGATGCGGAGGCCTCCTTTTTGTGCACGGTGTACTTTTGAGTGTGCAAGTGGGGGAGTTGTTACTCCTCGACGATCTCGGTGATCGCGCCAGCGGGGCAAGCGTCCTGGCAAGCGCCACAGGCGACGCAGGAGTCCTCGTCAGCGACGGTAGCGACGTCCTGGAGCTCCAGAACGCCAGCGGGGCAGGAGTCGACGCAAACGCCACAAGCGATGCACTCGTCGGCATCAATTACGGGATGAGCCATGGTAGTTTCCTCTCTGTTGACCGACGCTACAGGCGATGCGCGCCGGTTTGATTCGGGCAAAAACATACCACGGGAGCGACCGTTTGCAATACCCTCTGGCCGGCATCTTCATACCGTTCGCCGAGTATGCCAAGGTTTACTAAAAAACGCGCAGGTGGGGCCGCTGAGCTGCGCAAATGTTAGCTAAAGGTGACTTGAAATATTGAGCTATTGAGCGCGCCTGCGGAAAGGGCATCCCGTTATTTGGCCGAAAACCGGGTTGCAGTTTCCGGTTGGGCCCGCTAGCGGAAACTGCGACCCGGTATCAGCTCTCAAAACGGGATACGGTTTCCGGTTGAGCCTTCAGACGGAAACCGCGGCCCGGAATCCACGCTCAAAACGGGACGAGCTTTCCGCAAGGCAGCCCCAGGCACCCTCGGACCCAAGCCTCAGCCATCTCTACATAGATCTCGATAGATTTGCCTAGAACTCAAACAGCGCATCTACCTGCGCATTTAAGAACCTAAACTCTCGGCAATAAGAAATCTTATATGAATTGACTTAGATTTTGTATATTCCGGCCCATAAGGGGATACACTACATCCTGAAAGACAAGCCGAAACACCGCTCGGCAGACCGCCGAGTCGGTGCAAACGCACAAGAGAGAGGGAATTTCTAATGGGCAAGATTCTTGGTATCGACCTTGGTACTACTAACTCCGCTATGGCCGTTCTCGAGGGCGGTTCTCCGACCATTATCGTGAACGCCGAGGGTGACCGCACCACCCCGTCCGTCGTGGGCTTCCGTGCCGACGGCGACCGCGTCGTGGGTAAGGCCGCTAAGAACCAGGCTGTCACCAACCCCAAGAACACTGTGTTCTCCATCAAGCGCTTCATGGGCCGCAAGTACTCCGAGTGCACCTCTGAGATCAAGACCGTGCCGTACGAGGTCAAGGAGGGCCAGGGTGGCCGTGCCGTCGTCGACATCGAGGGCAAGGACTACACCGCCGAGCAGGGGAGCGCCATGACGCTCGCCAAGATGAAGGCCGACGCCGAGAAGTATCTGGGCGAGACCGTCACCGACGCCGTCATCACCGTCCCGGCCTACTTCAACGACGCCCAGCGTCAGGCCACCAAGGACGCCGGTAAGATCGCCGGTCTCAACGTCAAGCGTATCGTCAACGAGCCGACCGCTGCTGCTCTGGCCTATGGCCTGGACAAGCAGGGCACCGACCAGCGCATCCTGGTCTTCGACCTGGGCGGCGGCACCTTCGACGTCTCCATCCTCGACCTCGCCGACGGCGTGTTTGAGGTTCTGTCCACCTCGGGCGACAACCACCTGGGCGGCGACGACTGGGATCAGCGCGTCATCGATTGGATGGCCGATAAGTTCCAGCAGGAGAACGGTGTCGACCTGCGTCAGGACCCCATGGCCCTGCAGCGTCTGAAGGAGGCTGCCGAGAACGCCAAGAAGGAGCTCTCCGCCGCCCAGCAGACCACCATCAACCTGCCGTTCATTACCATGAACCAGTCCGGCCCGCTGCACCTCAACTACACGCTGACCCGCGCCGAGTTCGAGAAGATCACCCGCGACCTGCTCGAGCGCTGCAAGCAGCCTGTCACCAACGCCCTGCGCGACGCCAAGCTTAAGCTCTCCGATCTGACCGAGGTCATCCTCGTCGGCGGCTCCACCCGTATGCCCGCCGTCCAGGAGCTCGTCAAGACTATGACCGGCAAGCAGCCCAACATGTCCGTGAACCCCGACGAGGGCGGTGCCGACGGCGCTGCCGTTCAGGGCGGCGTGCTCACCGGCGACGTCGAGGGCATCCTGCTGCTCGACGTTACCCCGCTGTCGCTGGGTGTCGAGACCATGGGCGGCATCATGACCAAGATGATCGACCGCAACACCACGATCCCGACCTCCAAGACCGAGGTCTACTCCACCGCTGCCGACAACCAGACCAGCGTCGAGATCAACGTGCTCCAGGGCGAGCGCGAGCTTGCCCGCGACAACAAGTCGCTCGGTAAGTTCCAGCTGACCGGTATCCCGGCTGCCCGCCGCGGCGTGCCGCAGATCGAGGTTACCTTCGACATCGACGCCAACGGCATCGTCAAGGTCTCCGCTAAGGACAAGGGCACCGGCAAGGAACAGCAGATCACCATTTCCGGCTCCACCGCTCTGTCCGACGACGAAGTCGATCGTATGGTCAAGGACGCCGAGGCTCATGCCGAGGAGGACAAGAAGCAGAAGGAAGAGGTTGAGGTCCGCAACCAGACCGACAGCCTGTGCTACTCCACCGAGCAGACCCTCAACGAGCTCGGTGACAAGGTTTCCGCCGACGTGAAGTCCAAGGCCGAGGCCGCTATCGCCGACGCCAAGAAGGCGCTCGAGGGTTCTGACGTCGAGGCCATCAAGGCCGCCGGCGAGTCCCTGCAGTCCGTGGCCTACGAGCTGGCCCAGGTTGTCTACGCCGACGCTCAGCAGCAGACCGACGGTGCCGTCGGCGCCCAGCCTGCCGACGATGACGTCGTCGACGCCGACTACGAGGTTGTGGACGACGAGGACAAGTAATCATGTCCGCCCGTAAAGCTCGCACGGAGGCGGCCGCCGCTGGCGCCGCCCCCGTTGACTCTGAGGAGAAGGACGTGAAGATTCCCGTAGAGGCCGTCGACGATACCGAGGCCAACGAGGCCCCGGCCGCCGAGGCTGCCGAGAACCAGGTAGAGGATTCCAACAAGGAGGCGACGATGACCGAGGACGAGATGGTGGAAGCCGCTATCCGCGCCGGTGAGGAAGCCGCCGACAACGACTTTAAGCTCAAGTTCGAGCAGGCCCAAAAGGAGCTCGCCGACGTGCGCAGCGAGCTCGATGCTGCAGCAGAGGCCCAGAAGGCCGCCGAGGACAAGGCAAAGGACGCCACCGAGCGTACCGCTCGTCTGCAGGCCGACTGGGAGAACTTCCGTCGCCGCACCGCCAATGAGCGTATCGCCGAGCGCGAGCGCGCGACCGAGAAGCTCGTCACAGCGCAGCTGCCGGTGGTCGACGATATCGAGCGTGCGATCGACCATGCCCGCAGTCAGGAGCTTGCCGACGACTTTAAGCAGTTCGTCGACGGCGTCGACGCGGTGCATGCCAAGCTACTCGATGTGTTTGCGCACGAGGGCGTTGAGCCCATCGACCCCAAGGGCGAGGCGTTCGATCCGCTCGAGCACCAGGCCGTGGGCCGCGTCGAGGCCGCATCGCAGTACGACGAGACCGTCAACGACGTGTACCAGAAGGGCTACCGCATGGCGGACCGCATCCTGCGTTCCGCGATGGTGACGGTGACCTACGGTGGCGAGAAGCGCCCCGCACCGGAGCCCGAAGCGGCGCCCGAGGATGCTGCGGCCGATACGGCCGAGAGCACCGAGGAGTAATTGAGAAGGGCCCCGGGGCAACACCCGGGGCCCTTTCTGGCCTAGTGCCATATGAAAGCATGAGCCGTCGTCTGCATGGGCGGCGGACGTAACAGGAGAGGAGCTACGATGGCTGCAGGCAAAACCTTCTATGACATCCTGGGCGTATCCAAGAGCGCCTCCGACAAAGAGATCAAGAGCGCGTTTCGCAAGCTCGCGCAAAAATATCACCCCGATGCCGGCGGCGACGAGGCCAAGTTCAAGGAGATCAGCGAGGCCTACGAGACGCTTTCGGACGAGAAGAAGCGCAAAGAGTACGACCAGATGCTCATGTTTGGCGGTATGCCGGGCGCAGGCGGCGCGTATGGCGGCGGCTACGGTGCCGGCGCGGGTGCCAGCGGCTGGGGCGACATCTTCGACAGCATCTTTAGCGGCAACGGTGCCTGGGGTAGCGATTGGGGCTCGGGCTTTGCCGGGGCTGCGGGCGCTGCCGGTGCCGGCGCGGGTCGCAGCCGCGCTCGCAAGGGCGGCGACCTGTCGTTGACTGTCGACGTAACGGCCGAGGATGCGTTCCGCGGCGTGACGCACAAGGTCACCTACCGCATTCCCTCGACAGGCGAGCAGCAGACCATCACGGTCTCGGTGCCTGCGGGTGCGGTCGACGGCGGCAAGCTGCGCTACAAGCGTCGCGGCGAGTATGGCGTTGCGGGTGGCGAGCGCGGCGACCTGGTCGTGACCACGCACGTGGAGGAGCATCCGCTGTTTAAGCGTAAAGGTGCCGACGTGACCATGGAGGTACCGGTCTCGGTCTACGAGGCGGCGCTCGGCTGCACGGTGGACGTGCCCACGCCCGGCGGCGCGACGGTCCGTCTGAAGGTGCCCGCTGGCACCCAGACGGGCAAGAAGTTCCGCTTTAAGGAAATGGGGGCGCCCGATGTTAAGCACCGTGGCCGCACCGGTGCACTGCTCGTCGAGATCAAGGTGCAGGTCCCCACGAACCTGTCCGATGACGAGCGCGATGCCATGACCAAGCTGCGCGAGACCGACACACGCGACTATCGCGAGAAGGTCAACCGTTACAAGGCGACGTACTAGGGCGGTCGTGGCGCACGCCCGCGCCTGCGGGCTTATGATGGACGATAACGAGACGGAAAGGGGTCAGGTAGCATGGCCGAGGACAATAGGAACAAACCGCTGTACATGATCAGCGTGGCAGCCGAGCTGACCGGCATGCATCCGCAGACTCTGCGCGTCTACGAGTCCAAAGGCTTGGTGAATCCCCAGCGCTCGGGTGGCAACACGCGCCTGTATTCGCGTGCCGATATCGAGCGCCTGGAGCTCATCAACCAGCTGACCGACGAGGGCATCAACCTTGCCGGCGTGGTGCGTATCCTCGATATGAAGGAGCGTGCCGAGGAGCGCGAGCGCGAGAACGAAAAGCTCCGCGCCCGCGTGCGCCAGCTCGAGGACGAGCTGCACGAGTACAAGATGCAGAAGAAGATCACCGCCCTGGCCCCGCGCGACGGCTCGGTTAACCCCGAACAGGTCATGCGCAAGCTGCTGGGTGCGGGAGGGGATTTGTAGTTACGCGGTTTTACCAAACCGCGTAACGGGCCGACGCTGCGCGCCGCCCAGAGCGACAATTTGTCATTCAAAAGGCAAGGCATGACCAGAAGGTCTATGCCTTGCCTTTTTCATGCCAACTTGTTCGCTCTGGACGCCGCTCGCTGTCCGTCCTCTACCTGCGGCGTTGCCTTGCTCCGTAGTCATTGGGGACGTTCTTAAATGACTAGTCGAAAGGGACGCTCTTGCGCCAAATCTGCCGGCCCCACACTGGGCTCGTCCTTTGCTTTACTGAGATAAAGTGAACGCGCAGATTCGTAACCCACTTGCAACCGTTCTATGGCACGATATTGAACGAATGTATGCTATGCGCCCAAATCTTTTGGGCAGAGTGGGAGACAGTATGGTCAAGCTGTACGAGGACGGCATCTACCTGCGTAACGGCAGCGAGGTTGTGCCTGTGGCCGAGGCTGCCGAGCGCGGTATTACGCAGACGCCCGAGGATGCCAAGCGCGGCACCATCGCGTATTCGATCCTTCAAGCACACAATACGTCCGGCGACCCCGAGGCGCTCAAGATTCGCTTCGACGCCATGGCGAGCCACGACATCACCTTTGTCGGCATCATCCAGACGGCGCGCGCCTCGGGCATGGAGCAGTTCCCGCTGCCCTACGTGCTTACCAACTGCCATAACTCGCTGTGCGCCGTGGGCGGCACCATCAACGAGGATGACCACGTCTTTGGCCTTTCCGCTGCTAAGAAGTACGGTGGCATCTTCGTCCCGCCGCACATCGCCGTCATCCACTCCTTTATGCGTGAGAACTTCGCCGGCTGCGGCAAGATGATCCTGGGTTCCGACTCGCACACCCGCTATGGTGCCCTGGGCACCATGGCCGTGGGCGAGGGCGGCGGCGAGCTGGCAAAGCAGCTGCTGCGCGACACCTACGATGTCGCCTATCCCGGCGTCGTTGCCATCTGCCTCACGGGCGCCCCGCGCCCCGGCGTCGGCCCGCACGACGTGGCGCTCGCCATCATCAAGGCGGTCTTTGCCAAGGGCTACGTCAAGAACAAGGTCATGGAGTTTGTGGGCCCGGGCATCGCGAGCATGACGACCGATTACCGCAACGGCGTCGATGTCATGACCACCGAGACCACCTGCCTTTCCTCCATCTGGGCCACCGACGAGGACACGCACGCGATTTTGGCCATGCACGGCCGCGGCGACGACTACCGCGAGCTCAAGCCCGCCGATGTCGCCTACTACGACGGCTGCGTCGAGGTCGACCTGTCGAGCATCAAGCCCATGATCGCACTGCCGTTCCATCCTTCAAACGGCTTTGAGATTGACGAGCTCAACGAGAACCTTGAGGACATCCTGCATGAGGTCGAGCTCGAAGCCGCCAAGATCGGCGAGGGCAAGACGCACTTTAGCCTGCTCGACAAGATCGTCGACGGCAAGCTGCACGTGCAGCAGGGCGTTATCGCCGGCTGCTCGGGCGGCAACTACGACTCCGTGGTCCAAGCTGCCCGCGTGCTCAAGGGCGCCAACACCGGCTGTGGCGAGTTCTCGCTGTCGGTCTATCCCACGAGTCAGCCCGTGGCGCTCGAGCTTACGCGCCGCGGCTATATTTACGACCTTATGGAGGCCGGTGCGATCGTGCGCACGGCGTTCTGCGGCCCGTGCTTCGGCGCCGGCGACACGCCTGCCAACAACGGCCTGTCCATCCGCCACACCACGCGCAACTTCCCCAACCGCGAGGGTTCCAAGCCGGGTAATGGCCAGCTGAGCGCCGTGGCCCTGATGGACGCCCGCTCCATTGCGGCGACGGCTGCCAACGGCGGCATCCTGACGCCAGCGACCGACCTGCCCGAGGAAACTTGGGACGAGGCCTGCGAGTACACCTTTGACGATGCGCCGTACAAGAAGCGCGTGTACTGGGGCTTTGGCAAGGCGGAGCCTGCCGACGAGCTGGTCGAGGGTCCCAACATCAAACCGTGGCCCGCGATGGAGCCTCTCGGCGATGATATCCTGCTCAAGGTGTGCTCCAAGATCATGGACCCGGTCACCACGACCGACGAGCTCATTCCTTCGGGCGAGACGAGCTCCTTCCGCTCCAATCCGCTGGGCCTGGCCGAGTTTACGCTCAGCCGCCGCGATCCGGCCTACGTGGGCCGTTCCAAGGAAGTCGACGCCGTGGAGAAGCGTCGTGTGGCCGGTGAGGCCGCGGGCGACCTGGCGGCACTCGATGTCGAGCTTGCCGGTGTGTTTGAGGCACTGGCCGGCGCGGGTGTCGCTGCCGATGCCAAGGCGACCGAGTACGGCTCTATGCTCTATGCCAAGAAGCCCGGTGACGGTTCTGCCCGCGAGCAGGCCGCGAGCTGCCAGCGCGTAATTGGCGGCCTGGCCAACATCGTCCACGAGTACGCCACCAAGCGCTATCGCTCCAACGTGATGAACTGGGGCATGGTGCCTTTCCAGATGGAGGCTGAACCCAGCTTTGAGGTGGGCGATTACGTCTTTGTGCCGGGTATCCGCGCCGCGCTCGATGGCGACCTAAAGGACATCGCCGCCTACGTGGTGCGCGCCGATGGTGCGGTCGAGGAGATTGAGCTCTACATTGCCGATATGACGGCAGAGGAGCGTGCCATCGTCAAGGCCGGCTGCCTGATCAACTACAACAAGTTCAAGGCCGCTGCCGAGTAACTCTGCTGTACGCCCCTGCCACACCTTTCCCTCGTGCTCACGCGCTTCGCGAGGGTCGCCCGAGGGAAAGGTGTGGCAGAGGCTACCGCGACGTTTTCGTTGGGTCTTGAGGGACGCTAATAATTGACTGGGACCACCACAAAGTTGCCTGCCCGGCGGCTCCTTATTTCGATGGGGTCCAGGTTATTTCATCGTCAAATAGCCAAGTGCGTGCCGAGCCACTGTTGCGCGCTGTCTGCGGATCGGGCTCGCAAGTTTGTTCGTAGGCATCCTCGGTACACCGATCCAAAAAATCGACGACTGCCGTCTGGTCGCCCTCCATGACGTAGATTACGTCGCCATCCGAGATATAGACCCCCGGTCCTTCATTGTCCACGCAGCCGGGGTCGTATGAGACGTTGCACAATTTGCTCCCGTTTGCCGCATCGAGCTCAAGGGTCGAATAATACCCGCCAACCATTTGGCCATTCTTGGCTCGATATGTTGCGGCGCCGTACCACCGCTTAAACGTCTTGCCTTTGAGTAAACTGGTTGCCTTGCCGATAAGCTGCTCATCTTTGGTGTAGCGCCTGGCCCCAAGTTCGATACGGGGATAGTTGCTGACACCAAGCGCTGCGGGCGTACCGTCAAAATCGACGGTGACCGAATCGGGTTTGACGATATCGGTGAGGACCTCGATGGGATAGCTTACGGTCTCAACCGCCGCCTGCGTCGCAGAGGCGGGGAGAAATGCGAGATAGATAATTCCTACGCCGACTGCGGTAATCGCAAACGCTAAGACGAGCAGGCCGATATAGGTGGAGCGTTTCACGGCGGGTACCTCGCAAACAGTATGCATTCATTAAGATAAGTGATACCAGCTTACGACAATATTCAAAAGAAAGCGATCGATCGAAATGACGGGGCGAAAAGGCCCTATTGGGCTTCGATTTGACCTCTAATAGGAATATTCGACCCACTCATTCTGGGCGAGAGGTCAATAATCGAGTCCACGAGTTTTGAGCGATACTCTTCTCACTAAACTCACTATTTTCACTATAAGCACTATAAATACGATAGGGAGGACGACGAGAACAATGTGGCGTGCGATAGCTAAGCCGTTTAAGCCGGACTCTGACCTTGAATCTCTGCCTCTATCTGTGCGAACGGGCTATTGTCGGTTCTCGATTCCATCACTGCGTTCTCGTTGGGTCTGGGGATCGCCAAACGTAGACTGGGCTTGATACCGCCTCTTTTAATCGGGGCTGATTCTTCTCTGGACCACCACAAAGGGGACAGGCACCTTTGTGGTGGTTCTCGGTTTGTCTCGACTTGTAACATCTTGGCCGCTAAAAGTGGGCCTGGTGTTACAGATTTAGTTTTTCGATTCGGGTGTCTTCTGTTTGTCTCGATCTATAACAGTTAGACCCTAATTTGTCGAGCAGCTGTTACAGATTGAGACAAACGGGTGCCGCCGAACAATTCGTCTCGATCTGTAACATCTGGAGCCATAAACAGTCGCTAGATGTTACAGATTGAGATAGTAAGGGGACGAGGCCGCAGTGGGTGAGCGTGCCCGCCCCTATCTCTCGATCACTCAGAAAATCTTATATATAGAGACTTAGATTTGTGTATAAGATCGTACAAAGCTGGCAACAATACTTCTCGAACAACGTGAAGCCGCCCCGTAGGGCGGCCGCCCCAAGAGAGGTGATTCCATGAGAATCGATAAGCTAGCAATGACGTCGCGCGAGGCGCTGCAGACCGCCATGAGCACGGCTGCCGATGCACAGGCCGGCGCGGTGGAGCCGATCCACCTGCTGTCTGCCCTGCTCGGTGCCGGCGAGCGCAATATCTCCGTGATCATCGAGCGCATCGGTGCCGACCCGGCCCAGCTCGCACGCTCCACACAAGATGCCATCGACCACGCGCCCAAGGTTTCGGGCGAGGGCCAGCAGATGGGTCTGTCCAACGAGCTCGTCCGCGTCATCGAGAAGGCCGAGAAGAAGGCCACCAAGATGGGCGACAGCTTTGTGGTGACCGAGCATCTGCTGATGGCGCTTGCCGAGGACAAGGGCGAGGCGGGCCGTGTGCTGCGCGATGCCGGCGTGACCAAGGAGCGCATCGAGCAGGTCTACGAGGAGCTGCGTGGCGATGACCGCGTGACGTCTGCTGAGGACAAGACGCAGTTTGAGGCACTGGAGCAGTACGGCCGCAATATCTGCGATCTGGCCCGTGCCGGCAAGCTCGACCCGGTCATCGGCCGTACCGATGAGATTCGCCGCACCATCCAGGTCCTGTCCCGTCGCACCAAGAACAACCCCGTGCTCATCGGCGAGCCGGGCGTCGGCAAGACGGCCATCGTCGAGGGCATCGCCCAGCGTATCGTGGCCGGCGACGTGCCGAGCACCCTGCGCGACCGCGACCTTATCGAGCTCGACATGAGCGCGCTGGTCGCCGGCGCCAAGTATCGCGGCGAGTTCGAGGACCGCTTGAAGGCCGTGCTCAAGGAAGTGCAAAAGTCCGAGGGCAAGGTCATCCTGTTCATCGATGAGCTCCACACCATCGTGGGCGCGGGTGCCACCGAGGGCTCCATGGACGCCGGCAACATCCTCAAGCCGGCGCTCGCCCGTGGCGACCTGCACGCGATCGGCGCGACCACGCTCGACGAATACCGCAAGTACATCGAGAAGGACGCGGCGCTCGCCCGTCGTTTCCAGACCGTGATGGTGAGCGAGCCTACCGTCGAGGACACCATCTCGATCCTGCGTGGCCTCAAGGAGAAGTACGAGATCTTCCACGGCGTGCATATCACCGATAGCGCACTCGTGGCAGCTGCCGACCTCTCCGATCGCTACATCGCCGACCGCTTCCTGCCCGACAAGGCCATCGACCTGGTCGATGAGGCGGCAAGCCGTCTGCGCATGGAGCTCGACAGCATGCCGGTCGAGATCGACGCCACCACGCGCCAACTCACCCAGCTGCAGATCGAGGAACAGGCGCTCATGAAGGAGACCGACGACGCCTCTAAGGAGCGTCTGGAGGCCCTGCGCCAAGAGATTGCCGAGGTCCAGGAAAAGCTCAACGTGCAAAAGGCTGGCTGGCTCAACCAAAAGTACGCCATCGACCACGTGCAGGAGCTCAAGGGCCAGCTCGACGAGGCCAAGAGCGAAGAGGAGCGTGCAACGCGCAACGGCGACCTGGGTCGTGCGTCCGAGCTGCGCTTCTCCGTGATTCCGGGCCTGCAGCAGCAGATTCAGGATTCCGAGGCTGCGCTCGAGGCACAAAAGCAGCAGGACGGCGAGGGCCTCAACGAACAGGTGACCTCCGATGAGATCGCCGAGGTCGTGAGCGCCTGGACCGGCGTGCCCGTGTCCAAGATGATGCAGGGCGAGCTCGACAAGCTCAAGGGCTTGGAGGGCGAGCTGCATAAGCGCGTCATCGGCCAGGACGAGGCCGTCTCCGCCGTCGCCGCAGCTGTGCGCCGCAGCCGTGCGGGCCTCTCCGATCCGGACAAGCCCATCGGCAGCTTCTTCTTCCTGGGCCCCACCGGCGTGGGCAAGACCGAGCTCGCCAAGGCGCTGGCTGACTGCTTGTTCGATGACGAGCGCGCGCTCGTGCGTATCGACATGTCCGAGTACATGGAGAAGTTCAGCGTCCAGCGTCTGATCGGTGCGCCCCCGGGATACGTGGGTTACGACGAGGGCGGCCAGCTCACCGAGGCCGTGCGCCGTCGTCCGTACTCCGTGATCTTGCTCGACGAGATGGAGAAGGCTCACCCGGATGTATTCAACGTGCTGTTGCAGGTGCTCGATGACGGCCGTCTGACCGACGGCCAGGGTCGCCAGGTGTCCTTCAAGAACACGATCATCATCATGACGAGCAACGTGGGCTCCAAGGCTATCGCTGAGCTTTCCGGCAAGGACGAGGAGGAGATGCGCCATCAGGTCGATACGGCCATGGCTCAGACCTTCCGCCCCGAGTTCCTCAACCGTATCGACGATATCGTGGTGTTCCATCCGCTTGGCATGGCGCAGATCGAGAAGATCGTCGATATTCAGCTCGCCGACGTCCGCGCACGTCTGGCCAAGGAGCGCATGACGCTTGCCATTACCCCGGCGGCCAAGCAGATGCTCGCCGTGGGCGGTCTGGACCCGGTCTTTGGTGCCCGCCCGCTCAAGCGTCTGGTGCAGCGCGAGGTCGTGGATGCCATCGCCGCCGCTATCATCGACGGCACGGTGCGCGAGGGCGATCAGGTGACGGTCGATGTCGACAAGGACGGTGGCTTTACTGTCGTGTGCGACAACACGCCGGCGGCCACCTACGAGGTCCCCGACGCCGAGTAGATTTTGGGTCATGCCTCAAAATTTGCCAGTCGTCTCCAAACGCCAAGGGCGGCGGATCCAATTGGGTTCGCCGCCCTTTTTCGTGCGACAATCGATGGTGTTGAACGGATGCGATGCAAGGAGCTGTGCAGATGAAAGACGAGATCAAGACAAGTGCGCCGGCGACCGATGTCGCACCCGCCGCACCCAAGCCTGTGCCTAAGCCGGCACCCAAGCCGCGCGACCCCTACATCCGTGCCGAGAACGAGGACGATGACGGCTACGATCCCTACAGCGATCGCCGCCCCGAGCGCGAGCCAATGTTCGAAGCCGATCCATGGCGCTGAGTGCCACCCAAAAGGCCCCCAATAAGTTGCGGTGAAATAGGGACTGTTTTGCGGTTTGACCAGCAAAAACAGTCCCTATTTCACCGCAACTGCGTTAGGGATTTTTCTACAGGGGGAGGGTAGTCAAAAAAGCCCCGTCCCAAATCGACTGTCCAGGGAGTCGCATTCGAACTTGGTAGTCCTTTCAGCCACTCGACATCCTTCGGAGCAGTAATAGTGAAAAAACTTGCTTAAGTGTTAATCAAGTCAGACAAAATCTTGCTCTCTAATTAATCAAGAATCGGTATAATTTTGATTAGCTAGAGAGCAAGATTGGAGAATCATGGCATTCAACGACTTGATCGCCCAGAAAATAAAGGACTTTGAACAGCAGGGGGTTCCGCAGGTCTTTGAGCGAGACCTTGATCTAGGAAACCCACAGGAGCCAAAGCGCGACAACATCGTAAATGTGATTGTGGGGGCCCGCCGTTGTGGAAAGACGTATCGCCTGTATCAGGAGATGCGGCGGCTTCAGAGCCGGGGCGTTGAGCTTGACCGGATGCTTTACTTCAATTTTGAGGATGAGCGCTTGCGCCCGTATGAGCCATCGCTGCTGGCGGACGTGCTCGACACGTTCTATGCGCTGTATCCTGCTGCTCGAACCGAGGGCGCTTACATTTTCTTTGACGAGATCCAGGAAATTCCCGAATGGGGTGAGTTTCTGCTGCGTGTAGTCGATACGGAGAAAGCGACCGTCTATGTGACGGGATCTTCTTCTAAGATGCTGTCCTCAGAACTTAAGAGCGAGTTCAGGGGTCGTTCTCTTGTGCGAGAGCTTTTTCCATTGAGCTTTTTGGAATACGTTCGATATAAGACGGGGAGCGTTCCCGAGCCAGATGCGACCTTTTCTCCGAGCGATGCGGCGCTGCTTCGGCATCATCTGATCGGGTATCTTGAACGAGGGGGATTCATCGCGACACTTGAGCAGACGCCTGCAGACGCGATTCAGCTGCTACAGGAATATGCTTCGCGAACGGTCGCCATGGACGTCGTTGAACGTTACGACGTCAAGAACCCTCGCCTGGCATCGCTGTTCTTGACGCGGTGTATGGCATCTTCGGGACGAGAGCTGTCAGTGAACAAAGTGTACAACGAGTTCAAGAGCAGGCAGATACCCGTCAGTCGTAATTCGCTCAGCGACTTACTTGAGTATTATGAGGACGCCTACCTGCTGTTCTCCGTTCCGGAGTTCACGCGTTCACTGGCAAATAACATGCGGTCTGCGTCTAAGGTCTACGCTGTCGATCCTGCGATGTTTGGAGCATTCTCTCCCGCATCGGCATTGGACCAGGGCCAGAGGCTCGAGACCGCAGTGTTCAACGCGCTAAGAAGAAGGACTCCCGCGGTGAGGATCGGATCGGTCTGCCGCCTGCTGATCAAAGAGAAGAGCAAAAGCCATGAGGTGGACTTTGTGGCTGGGGACGCACTTCTCATGCGGGCTTATAGCCTGATTCAGGTGAGTGCGGATATGGCAAGTGAGAAAACGCGCGAGCGCGAAATTGCCGCGCTTGATGCCTCGATGGCCCAGTTCGATCTTGGCGAGTCGGCAATCGTTACCATGGATGAACAGACCGATATTCCATGCGAGCACGGTGTGGTACACGTTATGCCCGCATGGAAGTGGCTCCTTGCCTAATCATCTATGGACCTGTGGGGTCAGGACCTCCTGGCTCCTTCATCACAGTTGGGGAGCACCTTGCTGCGCCAGGCTAGTCCTGGGCTTTGATGCTCGGCAGGAGAATCTGGGCGAGGTAGTCGGTCTCGAGTTTGGTCGCGGCGTCGGCTTTGCCGTCTTTGCCGACCAGTACGTTCTTGATCTGGCTATAGGTGTAGCGGTTGCCGGTCGTAAGCTCGACAAGCTCAATGGCCGTGTCCATGGGGTAGGTTGACACGGGATTCTGCGTCCGTCCGTTGATGGTCTGGGGCACCACGTACGGATAGACGGGGCCGCTGGCGTAGACGGTATAACCGTTGCCTAGATTGGCCGCACCCAAAACCGTATCGCCCTCATCGGGCGTAAAGCTCTCGCCCTCGCGCACCGCGACGAGCGTCACGATCGGCGTATTGCTGTCGCCGGCAAGATAGATGCATAGCGTGCTGCCATTCTGCCAAGTCTCGACCTTGCCGTACCACTCGACGGGGATATCGAGCTGGTAGAGGTCGGTTGCCTTGTGACGGGCGTCGGCATCACGGGCCGCCTGTGCCTTTTGCGCGCTCACGGCATTGACGGCGGCGTCGCGCCGCGCGGTTGCCGCCTGCTGGAGCACCTTGGCGGTGGCGGCGGAGCTCGCGCCTCCCTCCTCGGCATATTTGGCGGCGGCATCGATCTGGTCGTCGGTTACCGTGTCGGCCGAAGGCACCTTGAGCTTAAAGGTAGCCTGGGCACTTAAATCCTGTCCATCGCTCTTAACGGTGACCTGCGTCTTGGTGGTCGGGACGGTATAGATGGTGCCGTCGGCCGCGATGGGGGAGGCAGCGATGGAGAGCGTGTAATCGCCGGGCAGCAGTTTGATGCCGCGGCCGTGCTCGTCAACATAGAGCGTTTCGCTCACGGAGGAGCCGTCAGAATCCTGACCGCTCACCTGTACGGGAATCTTGGAGCCAGTGGAACAGTCGAGGCCCGCGGCGTGCACGCCAATCTGCACTGACATCATCGTGTGGGCATTGGCGGCGACAGCGGCATCCTGCTCTTGCTGATATCCGTTCCAGGCAGCATAGCCTGCACCGCCGGCGACGAGCGCGACGGCCACGATGCCGGCGACCATCAGATTGCGGCGCTTGGGCGACATCTTGCGATGGCGGACCTCGGCTTCGTGTGCCGAGGGAACGGACGGCAGGGGAATATCGCCCATGGCGATGGTCTCATCCACGGCTGGTGCGGAACCCAGGCCAGGAAGCTCGCGAGTCAGCGAATCCTCGGCCGGTAAGCTGTCGAGCAAGACGGTTTCCTCGCCCGTGTCGGATTCGGTCTGGTTGCCGGCCTCGCTTTCGGTGTCTTCGTGATCTGCCTCATCCTCGGCAAGCTCAACGTCGCCTGCATCCTGATCATCGGACTGCGCCTCGGTTTCCGGCTCATCCTGCACATCAACGCCCGAATCGTCAAACGCAATCTCATCGAGTGAAATCCGGTCTAAGCTCTCCAAAGCCTCAGCGCAAGCTTCTGCATCTTGGGCCGCATCCTCTTGGCCCATCGTCTCATCTTTCATATATCCCCCAAGCTCAATATCGGGACAACAATGTACCCAAAAACGGGACCCCATAGAGCCGCCGCATGATTTGAAATCCGATTTTATATATGCGCATGTTTTTGAATAGATGAATAGAGACGCAACGACAAAAGCCCCCGAAAAGCGAGCGAAACGCTTTCCGGGGGCTCTGCGAGACATTGGATGAAAATCCTGGCGGACGGGCCTATGCCCAGGCGCCAACAGCGACCAACATGTTACTCGGCGTGCGCGTAATCAACCTTGGCGCGGCGAGCAGTAGCCTTCTCCCAGTCGCTGGTGCCCTCAAAGACATCCTGCTTGTAGGGATTGCGGCCGAGCTTCTTGGCGCGGTAGGCGATGTAGATGATCGCGGCGACGTTGGCGATCAGTGCGGCAATCGAGACCGCGGTAGCGGCGGTAGGGTCGAGCGTGGAGTGGGTCACAAAGATGGACTCCTCCTGGAAGTACGGGAACACCTGGGCAAACATGCACCAAATGGCCAGCGTAAAGGCGCGGTTCTGGATCCAGCCGCCCTTGTTCCAGATAAAGGCGGCGACGGTGGGCGCCAGCAGCAGCGCAAAGCCGCAGAACCAGGAGTGGGTGGGCAGGCAGTTGTAGGTGTAGCAGAAGTTCCAGATATCGTAGGCGATGATGTAGACCCAGGTCATGTCGGGCCACAGCATATCGGTCTTGTCCTCGGAGGCGTAGACGCTCCACCAACCGGTCATGCAGAAGATGTTGATGAGACCGGCGATGCCGTTGAACACGTTGTTCCAGCCGGCCAGCTGCGTAGCACCTTCGGAGGTGACCCAAGTGGACTGGCCCAGGACAAAGAAGTGATAGGCGCTCTCGAAGTCGGACACGACGGCGATCAAGATGTTGATAGCGACGATCACAAACGGCCACGCGCGGAACCAATGCGCCTTGCCGATCTTGCCCCACTGGTACTTAATGGCAATGAAGCCCCAGCAGCCGGCCAGCGCCGCGTAGACCTTGGCGTAGTGGAACCAGCTGTTCTGGTACACATGGGTGGGGTTGGTGAGCGCCCACTCGGCACCCTGTGAGACGCCGATGGCGATAGCGACGCAATAGATGGTCATGGCCAGCGGAGCCACGCCAAAGATGATTGCCGCGCCCAGCTTGGTGCGGCGGCCGACCTCGTTGAGCACGATCAGGCCAATAAAGACCATGGCCCAGCCGGCCCAGTGGATAAGGGTATCGCTACCCCAAACATCGAACAGCATGCTGCTCTCCTTTCACACGCCCGCGGCCCCTCTTCTGATCGCGGGCAGTTTGGCCAAATGTCGTCAGTTCTGGGGCTTGCGCTCCGGATACTTGGCGGTATAGCCCTCGATGTGGAGTGTCGAGGCGATGATTTCCTTGACCGTCTCGTCGGGCACATCGGGGTGCGTGCGGATATACATCAACAACCCCATGATGAGGGTGTAGAACGTCTCGTAGACATGGTCGATGCGTAGCTCATGATGGGCGACAAAATCCACCACGGTGGTGTCGCAGATGTACTGAGCCACGCGCTGAACCACGTTGTGCAGAAAGCCGCCGTAGAGCGCGCCGCTGCTTGAGGTAAGCGTGCTCGGCAGCTCGTGGCCGCTGGCGACCAGGCGCTTAAAGAGCGGGGCGACGGTGTCGAGTGCGCCCTCGATATCACCGGCGATGCGGTTGGCGTTCCATTGCTCGAGCTCGGAGATAAAACCGTCGATTGCCTCGTCCATGACGGCGGTGACGGCGGCGTCCATGTCGGCGAAGTAGTGGTAGAACAGCGAGCGCGTGCAGCCGGCTCGCTTGGTCACGGCCGAGACAGATAGATGGGACACGCCCAGCTCGGAGCTCACGGCGCGCACGGCGGCGAGGATCTCGCGACGGCGTTCGTCGCCCGTCAAGCGCTTTGCCGCGCTATCGGATGCGGGGATGGCATCGACCACAGAGGTATCTGCTGTGTTGTTGCCCATGTTTTGCCGCCTTTCATCCTCTTTTGCCTGACCGTTCGCCTAACAGTCTTGAATATTGTTGACGGTTCGTCAATACTATTTTTGACACAATGTCAACAATGGCGGGTGAACGGCATGGGGGCATGCCCGGCCTGCAAAAAAAGAGGGGCGCCGCGGTCCCGCCGGGCTGCGGCAAGAGAAGGGACAACCATGATTCTCAACGGACCGGGGATTAGTTACACCGAGCCCGACATCGGTTCGGAGTTCGTGCCGCCGCTTCCGGAGCATCCGCGCGAGGCAATCGTCAAGCTGTGTGAGCACTGCACCAACCGTCTGCTGCATCGCGATGAGCTGCTGGGCTACGAGTACTGGTCGTTTGCCGAGGCCGCAACCGACGAGCAAGCCGAAGTGCTCTGCAAGATGAAGATGCGCCGTCCCTATACGCTGCCCGAGATGGTCAAGCTCACCGGCATGCCCGAAGCCGATATCGAGAAGATGCTCGACGACATGAGCTACACGGGTCTGCTCGAGTACAACTGGGAAAACCCCGAGCGCGCCAAGCAGTGGGTGCTGCCCATGCTGGTGCCGGGTTCCGCCGAGTTCCTCAACATGCGCGTGAGCCAGCTCGAGGAGCACCCGGTCTATGCCAAGTTCTTTGAGCAGGCGTCCAAGGGACCGCTGTCCAAGGCCACGCCGATGGTGCCGCCCGGAGGCGCCGGCATCGGCATGCACGTCATTCCGGTCGAGAAGGCCATCGACGCCGCGAGCACCTCGGTGCCGATCGAGCATATCGAGCATTGGCTCGACAAATACGATGGCAAATATGCCGCTAGCACCTGCAGCTGCCGCGCGAGCCGTCGCGTGATGGGAGAGGGCTGCGCCGACGACCCGGCCGATTGGTGCATCGCCGTGGGCGATATGGCCGACTACGTGGTCGAGACCGACCGCGGCCATTACGTGACGCGCGACGAGGTCTACGACATCCTGCGCCAGGCCGAGGACAACGGCTTTGTGCACCAGATCACCAATATCGACGGCGAGAACAAGATCTTCGCCATCTGCAACTGTAACGTCAACGTGTGCTACGCCCTGCGCACCTCGCAGCTGTTCAACACGCCCAACCTGTCGCGCTCGGCCTATGTCGCCAAGGTCGAGAAGGACAAGTGCGTGGCCTGCGGTCGCTGCGTTGAGGTGTGTCCGGCCGGCGCCGCCAAGCTGGGCCAGAAGCTCTGCAGCAAAAAGGCGGGCGGACGGGTGCCCGAATATCCGCGCCAGGAGCTGCCCGATGCCACCAAGTGGGACCACACCAAGTGGTCGCCCAACTACCGCAACGACAACCGCATCGAGACGCACGAGTCCGGCACCGCTCCCTGCAAGACGGCCTGCCCCGCGCATGTTGCCGTTCAGGGCTATTTGAAGCTCGCGGCTCAGGGTCGCTATGACGAGGCCCTAGCACTCATTAAGCGCGAGAACCCGCTGCCCGCTATCTGCGGCCGTGTGTGCAACCGCCGCTGTGAGGATGCCTGCACCCGCGGCCGTGTGGACGCCGCCGTGGCTATCGACGAGGTCAAGAAGTTTATCGCCCAGCGCGATTTGGACGCCGCGACCCGCTACGTCCCGCCTGCGGTGACGCCGACGCGTGCCGGCGGCTTCGACCAGAAGATCGCCATTATCGGTGCCGGTCCGGCCGGCCTGTCCTGCGCTTTCTACCTGGCCGAGAAGGGCTACAAGCCTGTCGTGTTCGAGAAGAACGAGCGCCCGGGCGGCATGCTCACCTACGGCATTCCCAGCTTTAAGCTGCAGAAGGACGTCATCGAGGCCGAGGTCGAGATCATTCGCCTGATGGGTGCCGAGTTCCGCTATGGCGTGGAAGTCGGTCGCGACGTGACGCTCGACGAGCTGCGCGCGCAGGGCTTTAAGGCCTTCTACGTTGCCATTGGCTGCCAGGGCGGCCGCCTTGCCGGCATTCCGGGCGAGGGTGCCGAGGACGTGACCGTGGCCGTCGACTTCCTTCGCGAGGTCAACAGCGGCAAGATTGATGCGCTGCCCGGCCGCACTATCGTGGTGGGCGGCGGCAACGTGGCTATCGACGTCGCGCGCAACGCCTGCCGTCTGGGTTCCGAGCACGTTGAGATGTTCTGCCTGGAGAGCGAGGCCCAGATGCCCGCCAGCGAGGAGGAGCGTCGCGAGGCCGTTGAGGACGGCGCTCACATCAGCTGCGGCTGGGGCCCCAAGGAGATTCACCTGGACGAGGCCGGTCGTGTGTGCGGCATCACCTTTAAGCGCTGCACGCGTGTCTTTGACGACGAGGGCCGTTTTGCGCCCGAGTACGACGAGAACGATCTGCGCCGCGTCGATGCCGACCGCGTGGTCATGTCAATTGGCCAGGCCATCGTGTGGGGCGACCTGCTGGCTGGCTCCAAGGTGGAGCTCGGTCGCGGCCAGGGCGCCCTTGCCGATCCCCAGACTTACCAGACCGCCGAACCCGACATCTTTGTGGGTGGTGACGTCTACACCGGCCCCAGCTTTGCCATCGACGCTATCGCCGCCGGCCACGAGGCCGCGGTGTCCATCCATCGCTTTGTGCAGCCGGGCTCCACGCTCACCATCGGCCGCAATCAGCGCCGCTACACCGCGCTCGACCGCGATGACGTCGTGATTGAGAGCTACGACAACGCGAGCCGCGAGGTTGCGCATGTGGACCGCGAACGCGAGAAGGCTGCGCCGTTTAGCGAGTATGTTGAGACCTTTACCGAGGAGCAGGTGCGCGCCGAGACCGCCCGCTGTCTGGGCTGCGGCGCCTCGATCGTCGACCCCAACAAGTGCATCGGCTGCGGCCTGTGCACCACCAAGTGCGCGTTTGACGCCATCCATCTGGATCGCGACCGCCCCGAGTGCTCCACGATGGTCAAATACGAGCAAAAGCTCCCGAGCCTCGGCAAGTACGCTTTGAAGCGCGCCATCAAGATCAAATTTGGGAAGAAATAAAAGAACGTAACGAGCAAGCGAACGGCGCAGAAGGCGGTTGGACAGCGAGCGAGCCCCAGATGTGGCGAGGTGCCTTGAAAGAGGAGGGCATAGGGCTTTTGCCCATGACCGACGATTGAAAGGCAGATCGCCCGTCTGGGGTTCGCGCAGCGTCAAGCCGACCGCCGTTCGGTAGAACGGCGGAAGGAACTAATAGTGCACGAGCTGGGGATCGTCTATCACATCATTCGCGATGTTGAGAACGTGGCGCGCGCCAATGGCGTGAGTCGCGTCTCGAGCGTGACGTTGCTGCTGGGCGAGGTCTCGGGCGTCGTTCCCGACTTGCTGCTCGACGCTTGGCGCTGGGCAGCAGATAAAAAGCCTATCACCGAGGGCGCGCAGCTTATCGTGGAGCCCGTCGAGGCCGTGACACATTGCGAGGCGTGCGGCTGCGACTACGCGACGGTCGAGCACGGCAAGACCTGTCCCCATTGCGGTAGCGGCGAGACATACCTGCTGCAGGGCCAGGAGGTCATGATCAAGCAGATCGAGACCCCCGACGAGGACCCGGCAGACGTTGCTCCTGACGGCCTCTCCGACGCCCCCGATGCCGTTGACGCCGCCAACCCTCTCCACATCACCTAACATCCAATGACTGCATGGGCTAGAGTTCTAAACATATTTGCTTCTGTTAGTCAAGTCATGTCTGTTTAAACAAAATGGTGGCACGCTGACGCATTGGGATCCGCCTAAAAGCGGTCTTAGCGAACAGTGCACCTTATTATGTCTTTGAAAGCAATCAGTAAATCACGTTTTAGCAGGCAATAAGCTGTAAACCGGCAACGTAATCAATTTGTAACAAACTTAGACGTTTAAACAAATAATCCAACCTTTTGCGAATTTAGCTATAATTCCACAATCCAAACAGGTATACTCCTTTCATATCGTGTAGGAAATACGTAGACAAAAAGGAGGTTATGTGATGGTAAGTATTGTTCTTGCTAGCCACGGGGACTTGGCAGCTGGAATCAAGCAGACGGGCTCGATGGTCTTTGGCGATCAGCCGTCTGTTGCCGTGGTCTCGCTCGAGCCGAGCATGGGCCCCGACGACTTCCGTGCCAAGGTCGAGGAAGCAATCGCTTCCTTCGAAGACCAGGAGCAGGTGCTCTTCCTCGTTGATCTGTGGGGCGGCACGCCGTTCAACCAGATCAGCGGACTCATCGAGGGCCACGATTCCTGGGCTATCGTCACCGGTGTCAACCTGCCTATGCTCATCGAGGCATATTCGCAGCGCTTTGACGCAAAGAACACTGCACATGCGATCGCAAAACATCTCGTGACTGAGGCTAAGGCTGGCGTGCGCGTCAAGCCCGAGTCTCTGGAGCCCGAGGAGAAGAAGCCGGCTGCGGCCGCTGCTGCTCCTGCAGGCGCCATCCCTCCGGGAACGGTCATCGGCGATGGGCACATCAAGATCGCCCACGTCCGTATCGACACCCGTCTGCTTCATGGTCAGGTGGCCACCACGTGGACCAAGCAGATCAACCCCAACCGCATCATCGTGGTTTCCGACGGCGTTGCTCACGACGAGCTCCGCAAGACCATGATTGAGCAGGCTGCCCCTCCGGGAGTCCATGCCAACGTCGTTCCCATCAAGAAGATGGCCGAGGTCGTCAAGGACACGCGCTTTGGTGACACCAAGGCCATGTTGCTCTTTGAGAACCCGCAGGATCTGCTCAAGGCCATCGAGGCCGGCGTCGACATCAAGGAAGTCAACATCGGTTCCATGGCTCACTCCAAGGGCAAGGTCGTCGTCACCAACGCCGTCGCTATGGGCGATGACGACGTCAAGACTCTCGAGGCCCTCAAGGCCAAGGGCGTCAAGTTCGAGGTCCGCAAGGTTCCTTCGGATTCCTCCGAGGATCTCGACGCCATGTTGAAGAAAGCTAAGGCCGAACTGGCCGCTCAAGCATAGTAAAGGAGGGTCCGATACATGTCTGCAATCACTATTCTGCTTGTTGCGATTGTCGCGTTGCTTGCCGGTATGGAAGGCATTCTGGATGAGTTCCAGTTCCATCAGCCGCTCGTGGCATGCACGCTTATCGGTCTCGTAACCGGTCACCTTCAGGAGGGCATCCTCCTGGGCGGTTCGCTCCAGATGATGGCCCTTGGCTGGGCTAACGTCGGCGCCGCTGTCGCGCCTGACGCCGCTCTGGCCTCGGTCGCTTCTTCGATCATCATGGTGCTCGCCCTCAACGGTGGCGCCACCGATTCGGCCAAGGCCGTTACCACCGCTATCGCCGTCGCCGTCCCGCTGTCGGTCGCTGGTCTGTTCCTGACCATGATCTGCCGTACCATTGCTACCGCTATCGCTCACGCCATGGACGGTTGCGCCGAGAAGGGCGACTTCTCCGGCATCGAGCGCTGGCAGTATGCTGCCATCCTCATGCAGGGCCTTCGTATCGCCATCCCGGCAGTGCTTCTGTGCGTCATCCCGGCCGAGGCCGTTACCAACGCGCTTAACGCTATGCCCGACTGGCTGTCCGGCGGCATGGCTGTCGGCGGCGGCATGGTCGCTTCCGTCGGTTACGCCATGGTCATCAACATGATGGCCACCAAGGAGACCTGGCCGTTCTTCGTCCTCGGCTTTGTCCTTGCTGCCATCCCTCAGCTCACGCTGATCGCCCTTGGTCTCATCGGCATCTCCCTTGCCCTCATCTACCTTGGCCTTAAGGATCTGGCCAAGCAGGGTGGCGGCATGGGCGGTGGCTCCGGCGACCCGCTCGGCGACATTCTGAACGATTACGAGTAGGAGGGGAGTGATACATATGGCAGAGAACAAGATTCAGCTCACCAAGGCTGACCGCAAGAAGGTTTGCTTCCGTCATCAGTTCCTTCAGGGCTCGTGGAACTACGAGCGTATGCAGAACGGCGGCTGGTGCTTCGCAATGATCCCTGCGATCAAGAAGCTCTACACCAGCAAGGATGACCAGATTGCCGCTCTTAAGCGCCACCTGGAGTTCTATAACACCCACCCCTATGTTTCCGCCCCCGTCATTGGCGTTACCCTCGCCCTCGAGGAGGAGCGCGCCAACGGTGCTCCGATCGATGACGTCGCCATCCAGGGCGTCAAGGTCGGTATGATGGGCCCGCTCGCCGGCGTCGGTGACCCCGTCTTCTGGTTCACCCTTCGCCCGATTCTGGGCGCTCTGGGCGCTTCCCTGGCCATGTCCGGCAGCATCGTCGGTCCGCTGCTGTTCTTCTTCGCGTGGAACATCATCCGTTACGCTTTCCTGTGGTACACGCAGGAGTTTGGCTACAAGGTCGGCTCCTCCATCGCCAAGGACCTCTCCGGCGGTCTGATGGGCAAGGTCACCGAGGGTGCATCCATCCTGGGTATGTTCATCATCGGCGCCCTGGTCGAGCGCTGGGTGTCCATTTCCTTCACCCCGATCGTCTCCACGGTCAAGCAGTCTGCTGGCGCCTTTATCGACTGGGCTAGCCTGCCCTCCGGTTCCGAGGGTATCAAGGAAGCGCTGACGATGTACAACTCCGTCGGTGCTACCGCCCTTGATCAGATGAAGGTCACCACGCTTCAGGCCAACCTCGATCAGCTCATCCCCGGCCTTGCCGCCGTGTGCCTGACCCTGCTGGTCTGCAAGCTCCTCAAGAAGAAGGTCAGCCCGATTGTCATCATCCTGGCTCTCTTCGCCGTCGGCATCATCGGTCGCTTCTGCGGCTTCATGTAAGCACGTTTCGGCTTAAGACCGAGAGTTGCTAGGTAAGGGCTTTTGAGCCATTGAAACGGACCGCACCCGGTGGGTACACTGGATGCGGTCCGATTGTTTTATTTGGAGGGCGAGGCGCGTATGGCGCAATCTCAGAACAGCACGGTCGATCTGGCAACGCCGGCAACCTGCCTGATGGGGCTTACCAGCCACGGTAACGTGATGGTGGGCAATAAGGCGTTTGAGTACTATAACGAGCGCAATCCCGAGGATTATATTCAAATCCCGTGGGACGAGGTCGACTATATTGCCGCCGAGGTTTTGCGCGGCACCAAGAAGATTACGCGTTTTGCCATCTTCACCAAGGACAACGGTCACTTTACGTTTTCGACGCGCGATGACAAAGAGACGCTTCGTGCTGTCCGCAAGTACGTCGACGAGGATAAGCTCGTGCGCTCGCCCGACTTTATCGATGTGACGGCCAAGGGCGCCAAGAGCATCCCCTCCGTCATCAAAAACCTCTTCCACAAAGGTAACTAGCTCCTCATAAGTTGCGGTGAAATAGTTCCTAAATACGGCTTTAGATGCTTCAGACAGGAACTATTCCACCGCAACTTCGAAGTCTAGTCATGCGACGTATTGCGATGCAGTAAATCTGCTACACTAGTACAACATGCCTCCGTAGCTCAGGGGATAGAGCACCGCTCTCCTAAAGCGGGTGTCGACGGTTCGAATCCGCCCGGGGGCACCAGGGAATATGACGGCGTCGCGGGAGCGGCGCCGTTTCTGGTTTGCGGGGGCCGCCGGCGGATTCGGGCCGTCGACACCCGCGTCACCAATTGCGTCTAGAGCCCTCCGGTAGAGTGTCCAAGCCCTAAAGCCCAGTTGATGCTACGGGGTTTAGAGGCGGACTGAAGCAAGGGGAAGACATGTCCGCTCGGGGTGATAGACTAACGCTGTGGTAAATACAGGACAGTTTGACCGTTTTTCAACCAAGATAGGCGTTCCATGCAACTAAATGCAGCTGATATAGCGCAAAAGAGAATTGACCTCGGCCTCACCCAAAAGGCGTTCGCCGCCGCCCTTGGTATGGGCTCGTCTGGCGAACGCACCGTTCGGCGCTGGGAGTCTGGGGTTACTAGTCCATCGGCGGCTGAATGCGCCTGTATCGCATCGCTCGATGCGGGGGCTCCATTTGACCAAGGGGAGCGCAGCGACGCGCCTTTTACCTTCTGCGATCTCTTCGCGGGCATCGGCGGTATACGAATGCCGTTCCAAGAGCTTGGCGGTAGGTGCGGCTTCTCTTGCGAGTGGGATAAGTTCGCCCAGAAAACCTACCGGATGAACTATGGAGAGACCCCGGCGGGCGACATCCGTCAGGTCGCATCAAACGATATACCGGACATCGATGTCCTGCTCGCAGGCATTCCTTGTCAGCCATTCTCCCGTGCAGGCGTTTCGAAGAAGCAATCTTTGGGGAGACCCACCGGCTTTGAGGATAAAACGCAGGGAACCCTCTTTTTCGAGGTCGCTCGCATCATACGCGACAAGCGCCCGAAGGCCTTCTTGCTTGAGAACGTTAAGAACCTTACGAGTCACGACGGCGGGAAGACCTTCAAGGTCATACGACAGACGCTTGAGGAGGACCTTGGATACCATATTTTCTGGAAAGTGCTTGATTCAAAAAACTGGACGTGCCAGCACAGGGAGCGCATCTACATCGTGGGGTTCAGGGAGGAAGTTCCCTTCTCGTGGGATGACCTTGAGGTGCCGGGACCGGGACATACGCTAGGGGAAATCCTCGAAGAGCAACCAAACGAACGCTACACCATTTCGGATAAGCTATGGGCCTATCTGCGCGCCTATCGCGAAAAGCATGAGGCGGCGGGCCACGGCTTTGGATACTCGATGGTCGGCCCAGAGTACCCGACACGGACGCTTTCCGCCAGGTACCCGAAGCATGGCAGCGAGATTCTGGTCGGGCAGGAAGGAAAAAACCCTCGTAAACTCACTCCCCGCGAATGCGCGCGCCTGCAAGGATTTCCCGATGAGTTCATCATCCCGGTGTCGGATACTCAGGCATACAAGCAGTTCGGCAACTCCGTGACCGTGCCGGTCGTGCGCTCGGTCGCGAAGTTGATGATGGAGGTGTTCTAGGATGGACTATGGAGTACTTGGCGCGTATTTTGACGGTGCTGTCGCGAAAACCCTCGCGGGCGTTGACATCATGGGGGCCAATGAAAGCCACCAGCACGAATTCAACGGCGTGGGGCCTTTGCGCGCGCTTTTCGGAGACGATGACATAAAGGGGATGCGAACTACCTTCGCATATCTCGATGATGGTGCAGACCCTATATTCGACCATGGTTATACCACTTGGTACGACGCCCGCAGGAAGCATCCAACTAGAACTGAGTATAGGCTCTACTACAACGATAATGCTGCCATGGGCATGGCCCGTCCGGGCGACCTCATGGTTTTGGCCCTACACGAAGCCAAGGAGGTCGTAATCCTATTTGCCCGAGCGGGGAGTACGGCGGAATCTCAAGTTCGCTGGCTCTTCGCGCACGTCGGGGTTGGCGAGAAGGGTTTTACGCCCTCTGCGCGGGAGGATACGCGCATCTCGGCGATCGCCGCAAGGATTTTGGAGTCCATCGGCATCGAAGTTAGCATGCCGATCGCAGCGGAGAACTTCCTCGACGGTATGATCGAGAAATTCGGCGAGTCCTTCCCCAAAGGGGCAGACTTCTCAGCCTACTCAGCTTCCACCCTTGGAAAGCTCGATTGGACGGGCGACCCGGATGGCTGCTTGGTCGCTTGTTACGAACGCGAAGAGATGCTGTTCCGCGTCTTCGAGCGGCATCTCTTGGAGCGCGACCTCGCGCCATACCTTGGCTCGGCGCTTGATGTTGATGGCGTGCTGCGCACCACTATGTCGGCCTTCCAGCGCCGCAAGTCCCGTGCGGGGACGGCGTTCGAGAATCAACTCTCGATGCTATTCGATGCTAGGGGCATACGCTACTCGGCGCAGAAATACACCGAGGGCAAATCAAAGCCGGATTTCATCTTTCCCTCTATTGACGATTACCACGACCCCAAGTTCCCTGTCGCTCGACTGACGATGCTCGGTGCCAAGACAACCATCAAGGAGCGTTGGCGTCAGGTGCTTGATGAGGCTGACAGAATCGAGGACTAGCATCTTGTAACACTTGAGCCCGCCGTAAGTGAGGATTACACACGAGCTATGGCTAAGGACAGGCTCAGCCTCGTTGTGCCCTCATCGCTGTTCGAAACCTACACGCCCGCGCAAAGGGAATGGCTCATGAGCGTCAACGACTGCTGCAGGCTGGTAGAAGCCCGACAGCACGAGTAGAACCACGTGACGTTTTTTAGAAATGAGGCCGGAGACCAGTTGAGTCTCCGGTCTTCTTTTTTCACTCGCAACAGATTCGTCGATCACGAGGTGGGATTTGTA
>CAJMSV010000006.1 GCA_905216175.1 uncultured bacterium
GGTTACGCGGTTCTACGAACCGCGTAACTAGTTGACGCTGCGCGCCCACCAGAGCGACAACTTGTCATTCAAAGAGGACGGCATGACCAGAAGGTCTATGCCGTCCTCTTTTCATGCCAATTTGTTCGCTCTGGTGGGCGCTCGCTGTCGGTGCCAAAACATCGACATTGCCATGATCCAGACCTGCTAAAAGATAGTCGTTGGGGACGTTCTTGTTTGACTGGTCATTTAAGAACGTCCCCAACGACTACGTAGCATGAGAGTGGATAATCTCCCGGTATGAGCCCATATTCATGCTCAAAGTGGGAGATCATCCACTCTCGTTTCGTTTGTTGATTTCGATGCCTACATTTGTAGGAACAGTTCGTGGAGGCGGACGTCGTCGTCGAGCTCGGGGTGGAAGGTTACGCCGAGCTGGTTGCCCTGGCGGGCGGCGACGATACGGCCGTCGACTTTTGCTAAGACCTTGGCGTCGCCGTGGACCTCGACGATGCGGGGCGCGCGGATAAACGTCAGCGGCACTTCACCGTCGATGCCGGCTACCTGCCCCTTGGTTCGAAAGCTGCCGAGCTGCCTGCCGTAGGCATTGCGCTCGACAAGTACATCCATGGTTGCCAAACGCGGCGTGCCCTTATCGTCGTGGGCGGCAAGGTCGCGCGCCAGCAGAATCAAGCCGGCGCAGGTGCCCAGGACGGGCATGCCTTCAGCGATACGGGCACGAAGCTCCTCGAGCATGCCCAACTCATCAAGCAGCATCCCTTGAACGGTAGACTCGCCGCCGGGAAGTACCAGACGGTCAAAGTCCTGCTTCAAATCAGCCGCCTGCCTCAGCTCAATACAACGTGCGCCCAGCTCGGATAGCCTTGCCTCGTGCTCGGTAAAAGCACCTTGGACCGCCAGCACGGCGACCGTCTGGTCTGCGTAATCGCTCATGTGCGATCCTTTCTGCTGGACTAGCGCCCGCGCTCCTCCATGATGATCTCGATCTCGTCGGCGTTGATGCCCACCATGGCCTCGCCCAGGTCCTCCGAAAGCTCGGCGATGAGCTTGGCATCGGTGAAGTTTGCCACGGCCTTGACGATGGCGGCTGCGCGCTTGGCGGGGTCGCCGCTCTTAAAGATGCCCGAGCCGACAAAGACGCCTTCGGCGCCCAGCTGCATCATCAGCGCGGCATCGGCCGGGGTCGCTACGCCGCCGGCGGCAAAGTTCACGACGGGAAGCTTACCCGTGGCATGGACCTCGCGCACCAGCTCGACCGGAACCTGCAGTTGCTTGGCTGCCTCAAAGAGCTCATCGTCGCGCAGGGCGACAACGTCGCGGATCTGCTTTTGGATCTTGCGCATGTGGCGTACGGCCTGAACGACGTCGCCCGTGCCCGGCTCGCCCTTGGTGCGAATCATCGTGGCGCCCTCGGCAACACGTCGCAGCGCCTCGCCCAGATCGCGGGCGCCGCAGACAAATGGCACGTCAAACTGGGTCTTGTCGATGTGATAGGCGTCATCGGCAGGGGAGAGAACCTCGGACTCGTCGATGTAATCGATCTCGATGGCCTGAAGGACCTGCGCCTCGACGATGTGACCGATGCGGCACTTGGCCATGACGGGGATGGAGACGGCCTCCTGGATGCCCTTGATCATCTTGGGGTCGCTCATGCGCGAGACGCCGCCTGCGGCACGGATGTCGGCCGGGATGCGCTCGAGAGCCATGACGGCGCAGGCGCCTGCCTCCTCGGCGATGCGTGCCTGCTCGGGCGTGGTGACGTCCATGATGACGCCGCCCTTGAGCATCTGCGCGAGCTCGCGATTGAGTTTGACGCGATCGGCCTTGCTGTTCTGTTCTGCCATGGTTGCTCCCTTGGTTGGCATGTGCATTGCTTGACGGAACATCCTATCGGGGAGCTAGGTATGGTGAAATACTCAGTTTTCGAGATAATAATAAGGTCAGCCTAATACCAGATTGAACAGCTCGATAAGGTCAGGTGGCAAACTCATGCTTGACTACAATTTGGAAAAACGCGGCGAAGCATCGCTCTATGAGTATGTTTACCAGCAAATTCGAGATGATATCGTAGCTGGACGCATTGTGGCGGGGGAGCATTTGCCGTCTAAGCGCGCCTTTGCCAGTCATCTGGGAATCAGTGTCATTACTATCGAGAATGCATATAGCCAGCTACTTGCCGAGGGCTATATTTGCTCAAAGCCGCGGCGTGGCTACTACGCTTGCAAGCTTCCGGATGCACCGGTTTTGCCTTTGGCTTCGCAGGGCATCGACCGAGATACCGTCTCTGTGGGCCTCAGCGCGCATGATGTCAACGGACAGGTCGAGCAATTCGACGCACTTTCTCCTTCCGCTTTGGAGGCGGCGCGGCTTTGGCAAAGCGCACTACGGGCGACGCTGGCATCCGAAGATGAGCGCGAAATCTTTTCGCCCGCACCGGCGCAGGGCACCGCTCGGCTGCGACGCGCAATTGCTCACCATCTGCGTGGGACAAGGGGCATGAATGTCGACCCCAACAACATTGTTATCGGTGCAGGCGCCCAGCTGCTCGATACCATGTTGGTTCAGTTGCTTGGAGCCGACAAGGTGTATGCCGTTGAGGACCCGGGCTATTTGCGTCTGACGCGCATCTATCAGGCTATGGGCTGTCAAGTACGACATATCCCGTTGGATGATGAGGGCGTGGACTTGAGCATTCTGCAGAAAAGCGGGACCGATGTCCTTCACCTGATGCCGTCCCATCAGTATCCGACCGGCCTTGTGACGAGCATTGCGCGGCGCTATGCGCTTCTGAGCTGGGCCGCCGAGCGACCAGGTCGGTATCTCATCGAAGATGACTTTGATTGTGAGTTTCGCCTTGCCGGGAAGCCGATTCCCGCGCTCGCGTCGATCGATGCCTCCCAGTCGGTTATCTACACCAACACGTTTTCGAAGAGCCTGTCATCGGCGTTGCGTCTAGCGTACATGGTGCTGCCCGATGAGCTAATGGAGCGGTTTAGGCGCAACCTTGGTTTTTACGCCTCGTCGGTGAGTTCTGTTGACCAGGTCGCTTTGGCTCGTTTGCTGGAATCGGGTGATTACGAGCGACATGTGAACCGCGTGCGCGTTCGTGCTCGTGAGGCGCGTGATGGCCTGACATCGCTTGTACGGAAGGCATTTCCGGCAGGGGAGGTCTCGATCGAGCATGCGGACGCGGGCCTTTACTGCACCGTGGTTGCGGAGCGTGGAACGGGCGGAAGCACTTTTGCACGGGCCCTCACGCGCTCGAGCATCCCTTTTATCGATATCGGTGACTGTTTTTGGTGTGCCGATGGCGCATCTGTCCCTGAAAACTCAACTCAAATTCTTGTTCAGTATGACGATCTGAGTCCAAAAGTACTAACTACCTTGGAATTGCAGCTAATGGGGGGCGCTCTGCAATCTAAGTGAGTAGACTTTTGGCGTGATGGCGAGCAGGCAGTTTTGTAGCAAGCTATCTACCTGCGGTTTTGAAAAGCAGGATGACCGGCCTGCTCGGGATGTTCAAAAAAGTCTACTCACTTGCCGCCCAAAGCTCCTGCATGAGAAAAAATGGGGTTTTCAACAGGGCTTCGTCCAGCTCTCGGCAAGCTTTTGGCCAGTTGGGGAGTGCTGTTGAAAACTTGGCAGTCCGTTCGGCGCCATTTTTGGTGCGTTCGCGCCAATGCGTGACTGACTGGGTTGAAATTCGTGTTTTCCTGTGCCTATGAAGGATCTACTTTGTGACATATCGGCTTTTAGGTACTGGCGTTTGCCTCCTCAAGTCCGCGCTTTGTGTCCGCCGCTTCCACGACCGGAAGAAGACCGGCAGCGATATGATCTCGCCCGCAACCCGACGGCTGCGGTCGCGCTCGGTTTTCCGTTGTATACATTGGTTCAGACGAGAAACAAACGGACTTGTCCTGCCAGCATTAGGCAGCGGCTGTTTCTTGGTGAGCTTCCCAGGGAATCCGTGCTGGAAACGGAGCATGGATTTTTGATTACGTCTCCTCTACTGACGGCATTCATCATGTCACGGCATCTGACGGATCTTCAGCTTCTTTTGGTATTGGCGGAGATGTGTGGCTTGTTTGCGGTGTGTGCCCTGCCGGCGTTACTTGAGACGGAGCTTTCGCGTGCAATTGATTCGGGTGCGATTTCGACAACGTTCGGTTGGGCGCGCTGCCCGTCCGAGGACGGCACCGCCTCAAATTTATGGCGTCGAGACGCTTTGGTTTTGGGCGGAGACCTTGACCGTTTTTGTTCAGATGTTTGCGGGATGCGTTACGGCAATAGATTTATGGCGGTATCGCAACTCGTTCCATTGGGTGCCGCGTCGCCTTTTGAGGTCGAGGCGTATTTGCTACTTGCACTGCCGCGATCCCTGGGAGGCGAAGGTTTTTGCGACATAGAGCTTAATGTTGAAGTGATGCTAGGCACAAGTGCTCGAGCGATTGTGGGAAAGTCCCGTGTATATATCGACCTACTTCTTTCTTCACCGGACGGTAGGCGACAGGTGGCCATTGAATGTCAGGGAAAGGCCTCGCACGGACGCGCAGGGGATGGCTTGCGTGACGCTGACCGCATGACAGCCCTTCAAGCCATGGGCTACGATGTACTTCTCCTGACACACAGACAGATATCCGATGAGGATAGATTCCGCGCGATCGTTAAGGCCGTATGCAGGATGCTCGATGCTGAATATCGTGATAAAAGCTCGGATGAGCAAAGGGCTGAGACATTACTCAGGTCTGAACTATTTGTTGACTGGACAAAATTGGGAGTAATCGACGGAAAGATGCCCGTTAGACACAAAACAGCTCGATCGTGGACGGCTGCGGTTCTAAGTGAGTAGACTTTTGACACTTTGGCGACCAGGCCGTTTTGCAATAAGTTATTTACCTGCGGCTTTATAAAGCAATATGGATGGCGTGCTTGGCAAGTTCCAAAAAGTCTACTCACTTAGTTTTTGACGAGAAACCTATGCCGAAGGCGGTCCTATTTCAGGGAGTTAACAAGTTTGTGAGGCACGAAAAAGGCCCGAACCATGCGGTCCGGGCCTTATAAAGCTAGAGAATGTCTCTCAGGCGTTTGGCTTAGCCGAAGTAGCGCTTGAGCAGGCCGGCGAAAGCCTTGCCATGGCGGGCCTCGTCGCGAGCCATCTCGTGCACGGTGTCGTGGATGGCATCGAGGCCAGCGGCCTTGGCGCGCTTAGCAAGATCGGTCTTGCCGGCGGTGGCGCCGTTCTCGGCCTCAACGCGCATCTCGAGGTTCTTCTTGGTAGAGTCGGTCACGACCTCGCCCAGGAGCTCAGCGAACTTGGCGGCGTGCTCGGCCTCCTCGTGGGCAGCCTTCTCCCAGTACAGGCCGATCTCGGGATAACCCTCGCGATGGGCGACGCGAGCCATGGCCAGGTACATACCGACCTCGGAGCACTCGCCCTCAAAGTTGGCGCGCAGGTCGGCAACGATGTCCTCGGAGACGCCCTCCATCTTGGCGATGCCCACGACGTGCTCGGCAGCCCACTCGAGCTGGCCCTCCTCCTGCTTCAGGAAACGAGAACCGGGAACGCCGCACTGGGGGCACTTGAAGTCCTCGGGCAGCTGGTCGCCGTCGAACTCTTCCACATAACCGCAAACGGGGCAAACAAACTTCATGATTCGATCCTTTCGATCGATGGCGATTGTGCGCTCGTCCGGTCCCGTAAGGGCCCTCTCCGGACGTGCGTCTTGACGAGTTCTATTATCCATAAATGCAACCAAATGTGAAGCCTATTAGGAATGATTTTTAATAAAACAATTTCGAGATATGAAGATGTTGATTGATTAACGATTGGGAGGCCGTCTGCGATTTTTGCTGAGTACAATCGGGCGAGCAAATGTTGACCTATCAACAAATGAAGGAGTTTCCTTTATGCATCTAGCCCGTCGTGCCTGGTGCCGAACATATCAGACGGTTTTTCGCATTGCATTGCCGATCCTGCCCTATACCGAGCCGCGCATTCTGGAGCATGCCGAGGATGTGCCCGCGGTGCTTCAAAAGCGCGCGATCCAGAAGGTCCTTATCGTGACAGACCCTGGTATTGCACGTTTGGGACTCACGGCATCACTCGAGCGTGCGCTTACGGCTCAGGGGATTGGCGTTACGGTCTATGCCGAAACGCGTGCGAACCCCACGGTCTCGAATGTGGAGGAGGCGGCGTCCCTGTATCGAGAGCGCGCCTGCCAGGCCATTATCGGTTTTGGCGGAGGATCAGCCATGGACTGCGCCAAGGGCGTGGGCGCACGCATTGCGCAGCCAAGCAAGCCCATCAACAAGATGCGCGGGCTGCTGCGGATTCATCGTCGCCTGCCGCTGCTCATCGCCGTTCCCACCACGGCGGGCACGGGAAGCGAGGTCACGCTTGCGGCGGTAATTACCGATGACGAGACGCACTACAAGTATCCCATTAACGACTTTGTGCTTATCCCGCGCTTTGCGGCGCACGACCCCGAGTTTACGCGCGGTCTGCCCGCCTCCATTACGGGGCAGACGGGCATGGACGCCCTGACGCATGCCGTCGAGGCGTTTATCGGGCGAAGCACCACGCCCTATACGCGCAAGATGGCGCGACAGGCGGTGCAGCTCATCCACGACAATTTGCTCGAGGCCTATGAGCATGGCGACGACATGCGTGCGCGTCGCAATATGCTTTCGGCGGCGTATAAGGCGGGAGTTGCCTTTACGCGCTCCTATGTTGGATACGTTCATGCCATCGCGCACAGTCTAGGCGGCCGATACGGAATTCCGCACGGTTTGGCCAACGCGATCATCCTGCCGCACATGCTTCGCGCTTATGGTGACGCCGCCGCCCCCAAGCTTGCCGATCTTGCTCGCATGGCGGGCATTGCGCCGGCTACCGCGCAGGACAGTCTTGCGGCCGAGGCCTTTATCGATTGGGTCGACCGCATGAACGAGGCCCTGGGAATCCCCAAATATGTCTCGGGTATTCGCCGCTCCGATATTCCGCAAATGGCGGCCCATGCCGATGCCGAGGCCAATCCCCTGTACCCCGTTCCACTTTTGATGGACCGCTCGGAGCTCGAGCATATGTACGAGGTCGTCGCGGGTGGTATGTTTGAGGACGAGAACTAGGAGGGTGCCATGAACACCGAGGAAATTGCGCGCATCGTCGGCGATCAGCGCGCCTACTTTAAGACGCACGCCACGTTTGATGTCGATGCTCGACGTCGCGCGCTCGTGAGTTTACGCGATGCGGTGCGGGCCCACGAGGCCGATATCGCTCATGCGCTCAAGACCGATTTGGGAAAGTCGCATGACGAGGCCTATATGTGCGAGATTGGCACATCGCTTTCCGAGATTCGTCATCAGATTGCGTATGTGGCCCGATGGAGTCGTCCGCGCCTGCGTCCGTGTGACCTCGCTAACGCCGTGAGCGTGTGCAAAACGCAAGCCGTGCCCTATGGCGTCACACTCATCATGGCGCCTTGGAACTATCCGTTTTTGCTGACGCTCGAGCCGCTCGCTGGCGCCCTTGCCGCGGGCAATACCGTGGTCATCAAGCCGAGCGCCTATGCTCCGGCATCGAGCGCGGTGCTCAGGCAAATCTGTGATGAGGCATTTGATCCGTGCCTGGTGACGGTTGTCGAGGGCGGGCGCGCCGAGAACGAAGCGCTGCTCGATGAGTGCTGGGACAAGATCTTCTTTACCGGTAGCGTTCCGGTTGGCAAGCTCGTCATGGAGCGCGCAAGTAAAAACCTTACGCCCGTGACGCTTGAGCTGGGCGGAAAGAGTCCCTGCATCGTGGATGCGACGGCAAACTTGAAGGTCGCGGCACGGCGCATCGCCTTTGGTAAATGGCTCAACGTGGGGCAGACCTGCGTGGCGCCCGACTACCTGCTGGTCGATACGCGCGTGCACGACGAGCTGCTGGGCCTCATCAAGGAGGAGGTCCGTCGCATGTTTGGCGAACATCCACTCGACAATGAGGATTACGGACATATCGTCAATGCTAAGCATTTTGCGCGCGTGCGCGGGCTGATCGATCCCGATAAGGTCGTGCTGGGAGGCACGGCGCGCGAGTCGTCGCTCAAGATTGAGCCGACGATCCTAGACGGCGTGGCGCCTGGGGACGCCGTGATGCAGGAGGAGATCTTCGGTCCCATCTTGCCGGTGCTGACGTTTGAGAGCCTAGACGAGGCCGAAGCGTTTATTACGGATCGTCCGACGCCGCTGGCCCTGTATATCTTTAGCCAGGATCGTGCGGTTCAGCAACGCTTTGTGCGCTACGTGCCCTTTGGCGGCGGCTGCGTCAACGACACCATCATGCACTTGGCTACGAGCCATATGGGCTTTGGCGGCATGGGCGCGAGCGGTATGGGGCAGTACCATGGCCGCGAGAGCTTCGATACGTTTAGCCACAAGAAGAGCATCGTGAACAAGGCAACCTGGCTGGACGTGCCGTTTCGGTATGCGCCCTACGCAAGCTGGAAGCACAAGTTCGTGCGCATGTTTGTGCATTAGAAAAGGGCGCAGGTAATACGAACAAGTGTTCCTATTACCTGCATTTTGCGTTAGACTACTGTTATGGAGCACGGATGGGCCAACTCCCTTTAGAAGGGATTTGGTATGAACGTAAGCGATGTTATTTCGTTATTGGCGTTGTTGATTGCGGCTATCGAACTCGGTCTGTTTATCGGCCGAATGAAATAGCCGCCCCCGCGTAAGCGAAGACGGCCACTTCTCACGATGAAAACGTGTATCGGAGTTGGCAAGACCCGCGGCAACGGGTGCCATCCGTGTTCCTATCTTATCTGCAAGCGTTCTGTCGCGCAAGCGTTGAGGCAAACGATTGAAGGACGCAGACAGGATGTATTTGTGTCCGCACGGGACCGTAGACTTCTCAATAAGGTTACACACCGGTTTATCCGGCCGTTAGAGGAGCTGCTATGTACGAGCCTTCGCGTGTTCTTCTGTCATTTCACATTGCAGGATTTCAGTATGCCGATGGCGCCTTGGTCTTGGGCGATCTTAAAGCGGGCGATAAACTGACGCTGTGTGCCGAGTGCGATAATCCCCATGACCCCGAGGCAGTTGCGATCCACTATGGCAAGACCAAACTTGGCTACGTTCCAGGAAACGAGGTCGGCCTACTGTCCTTGATGATGTATTACGGCCACGAGGACGTATTTGAGGCCCGTGTTCAACAGGTTGCCCCCGAGCGCAGCCCGTGGCATCAGGTGCGCGTTGGGCTCTATGTGGTGGATGCTCGCTAGTCGGTAAGGGAAGCTGCCATGTTTGACGACGATGACCTGTTCGATTTGACGGATGATCCGTTTGAGTGGGATCTGCTGCTCGACGACGATGATCTGGAACAGGACCGTAAGAAACGGCGGGACAAGAAAACTCAGGGTGACGCTTCGAAAAAGCAAGACAAACGCAGCCGCGGCCCGTTCGGCGGGCTCTTTGGCTAACCGCCGTATCGCTGTGTCTGTATACTTAGCACGAGTTTGACGCGTTGCGAAATGAGGGCATAGACGATGATGTGGTTTACCGCCGACCTGCACCTGGGCGATACGAATATCTTGCACGATATGGATCGGCCGTTTGATTCGGTCGAGGAGATGAACCGCAAGGTCATCGATGCCGCCAATGAGTGCGTAGCGGCGGACGACCGTCTCTATATCTTGGGAGACTTTACCTATCGTTTGCCCCTGGCGGAGGCGGTGCGCCTGCGCGAGCGTATCGAATGTCAGAACGTGACGCTCATTCGTGGTAACCATGACGGCGACTGGGAAGATCCCGACGTACCGCAGATTTGGGATGACGTGCGCGATTATCTGGAAGTCGCTCCCGGTTACGCCAAAGGCCATCGCCTGGTAATGAGCCACTACCCCATGCTCAGCTGGAATGGAAAGGCGCGTGGCGCCATCATGCTGCACGGACATATCCACAGCAGGGGAGACCGCACCAACGCACGCAACCGCGATCGCGAGCGCCCTATCTTTCGCTACGATGTCGGTCTCGATGCCAACGAGTACAAGCCCGTAAGCCGGGATCAAATCCTGGGCTTCTTTGGACTGTAATGCTCGAACCACCACACAAACCACCACAAAGGTGCCTGTCCCCTTTGTGGTGGTTCTGGCGCCGTTGCCATTATGGCGGCGGCGTCTTTTTTGTCCGTGCGGCGCGGTAGAGTGTAGGCGGTTGAAATTTGCGTCCATCGAGGAGCTGCTATGAACGAGATCAGGTGCCCGCATTGCGGCGAAGTGTTTAAGGTCGATGCGTCCGGCTATGCGGATATCGTCAAACAGGTGCGCGATGCCGAGTTCTCGCGCGACCTGGATGAGCGTGTGAAGGCAGTCCAGCGCGAGGGCGAGCAGGCGCTGGAACTTGAGCGCTCGCGTTCGACGGCCGCCTTGCAAGAGGCAGAGTCTCAGCGCAACGCTCAGCTTGTCGAGCAGAAGAACGCTGCGGCCCAGCAGCTGGCGCAAGAAGTCGCCAAGCGCGATGCCGAGCTTGCCGAGCTGCGCGCCAAGCTTGAGGGCGCTGCCGCGGAGCGCGAGAGTGCAAGCCAGCGCGCAGCGGTTGAGGCCCGTGCGGATGCGCAGAAGGAAAACGCAGAGCTCCAGCGTGAGATTGACAACCTGCGCGCGCAGCTGGGACGCAAGGATGACGAAGCCAAACTTGCCGAGGCGGCGGCGCGCAATGCTGCTCAAAACGATCTGTCCGCCCGCGACGCTCAGATTGCTGAGCTACAGGCAAAGCTCTCCGCTGCGGACAAGGCCCAGGAGATGGCGCTTGCCGCTGCCGCGGCAGAGTCGCAGCGTGAGCTCGATGCCGCTCGCAGCGAGGCCGAGCGCGCGCTTGCTGACTATCGCGCGAAGGTACAAGAGAAGTTTTCCGCCGCAAAGGCTCAGTCCGAGCAAGAGGCCGAGGGCCTGCGTGCCCAGCTGCGCGAACAGGAGCTGACGGCCAAAATGAACCTATCGGAGGCGGTCGCCGCGGCGGAGCGTGAGCGTGATGAGGCGCGTGCCAAGCTGACGAGTGAGCTGGCGGTGCGCGATTCGCGTGAGGAACAGGCCAAGGCAGCCCACGAGCTTGAGCTCGCGCAGGCCAAGCGCGTGAGCGACGAGTTGATCCGCTACAAGGACGAAGAGATTGAGCGCCTTAAGGAAATGAAGATCCGCCTGTCCACCAAGATGGTGGGCGAGTCGCTCGAGCAGCACTGCGAGACCGAGTTTAACCGTCTGCGCATGACGGCGTTTCCTAACGCGTACTTCGAGAAGGATAACGATGCGTCCGAGGGCACCAAGGGTGACTTTATCTTCCGCGAGTGCGACGCGAGCGGCAACGAGGTCATTTCGATTATGTTCGAGATGAAAAACGAGAACGACGAGACCGCGACCAAGCATAAAAACGAGGATTTCTTTAAGAAGCTCGATCATGATCGTCGCCAGAAAGGCTGCGAGTATGCGGTGCTCTGCACCCTGCTGGAGCCCGAGAGCGAGTTCTATAACGCGGGCATCGTCGACGTGAGTTACCGCTATGAAAAGATGTACGTGATTCGCCCGCAGTTCTTTATTCCCATGATCACGCTTCTTCGCAACGCCGCCATGGGTTCGCTTCGCTATAAGCAGGAGCTGGCGGAGTACAAACAGCAGAATATCGACGTCACGAACTTCGAAGCCAAGATGGAGAAGTTCAAGAATGATTTCGGTCGCAACTACGAGATCGCGAGCCGCAAGTTCCAAACGGCGATCGATGAGATCGACAAGACGATTAGCCATCTGCAGAAAACCAAGGAGGCGTTGCTGTCCTCCGAGAACAATCTGCGCCTAGCTAACAAGAAGGCCGACGATCTTACCATTCGCAAGCTCACGTGGGGCAACAAGACCATGAAGGCGGCGTTTGACGAGGCGCGCGGGGCTGCGACGGAGACAAACGATGAGCCCGCCGAGGCGGATTCATATGAGGTCGAGGATGCCGAGTAAGGCATAGCATATAGTGCAAAAGCGGGGCCGCTGGCGATGTTGCCAGCGGCCCCGTTTCGTTCCAGTATGGTCGGCTAGTTCTCGAGCAGGTCCTCGATAAAGCCGACGCGGTAGTTTTTGAAGATGACCTCGCCGCCGTCTTGCGTGGCGTCCAGATCGACATCGCCCATGATGCCAAAATCGTGGTCGCCATCTTCGTCGGCAAAGATTTGGTGCACGTGCCATACGTGCGCGGTCTTCTCGTCGCCCTCATCGATGGAAAACATTGCGGCGCTGCGGGCATCTCCGTCAGTGAGGATTTCCTCGTGTTGCTCGTGATAGGCGTCGAGCGCCCTTTGCCAGCGGACCTCGCTCATGCCCCAGTTCTCATCGAGCTCGCCCAAGTCGCGAACGTGCTCGCGGGCGGCAAGGGTCACGCGGCGGAAGCGCGCGTTGCGCACCAACAGCGTGCAGCCGCGACGGTCCGCAACGACCTCGTCGATGCCCTGTGGCGGTGCGGCGTCGAGTGCAGCGGGGTTGCCGGCGTTCTCCCACTCGTCCACCAGGCTCGAGTCCACCGAGCGCACCACAAAGCCCAGCCACGAGATAATGTCGCGCAGACGCTCGTCGCGCTTCTCGATGGGCACGGTGCGGTCGAGCGAACGGTAGGCCTCGGCTAGGTAGCGCAGCAGAATACCCTCGGAGCGGGCGATGCCAAGCTTTTGGATATAGCCCTTAAAATCGCTCGCGCTTTCCAGCATATCGCGCAGGACGCTCTTGGGAGAGAGCTGGTAGTCGTTGGCCCAGGGCACTTCCTGGCAGTACTTGTCAAAGGCGGCGTCGAGCAAATCCTCGAGCGGCTTTTCGTACGTGATGTCTTGAATGCGCTCCAGGCGTTCCTCATATTCGACGCCGTCGGCCTTCATTTCGGCCATCGCGCGGTCGCGTGCGGCGCGCTCCTGTGCGCGCAATACCTGCTTGGGGTCCTCGAGCGTAGCCTCGACCATCGAGATGAGGTCCATGGTATAGGTCTCACTCTCGGGATCGAGCAGCTCCAACGCGGCAAGCAAGAACGGCGAGAGCGGCTGGTCGAGCGCAAAGTCCTCGGGCAGATCGACCGTCAGTGCATAGTCGATGTCTGGCGCGGCGTCAGTCGGGGCGTCGGGCGCGGGCGGCACCTCGGTGCGAACGACGACGCCGGAATCGATGAGCGTGGCGAAGATTTCGTCGGCGCGAACCTCGAGCTTGGCCTTTTCCTCGGGGGGCTGCAGGCTTGTCTCGATGAGGTCGTGTACGCGGGCACGGGCGTCGCCGCCCTGCTCGACCACGCTAATCACCATGGAGTGCGTGATGCGCAGGCGCGGCTTGAGCGTCTCGGGCTGCGTCTCGATCAGGCGCTCAAAGGTCTGCTTGTTCCAGGTGACAAAGCCCTCGGGGGCCTTCTTCTTTTTAATCTTGCGGAGTTTTTTGGGGTCGTCGCCCGCCTTGGCCATGAGCTTGGCGTTCTCGATCTCGTGCTCCGGGGCCTCGGCGATCACCATGCCCTCGGTGTCAAAGCCCGAGCGCCCGGCGCGACCAGCGATCTGATGAAACTCACGGGCGCGCAGGCGACGCATCTTGTAACCGTCGAACTTGGTGAGCGCGGTGAGCACCACGGTGTGGATGGGCACGTTGATGCCGACGCCGAGCGTATCGGTACCGCAGATGACGGGCAGCAGGCCCTGCTGCGCCAAGCGCTCGACCAGCAGGCGATAGCGCGGCAACATGCCAGCATGGTGCACGCCGACGCCGCATCCAAGCAGGCGTTTGAGAATCTTACCAAAGGCCGTCGAGAAGCTCGTTCCCTTTGCTGCTTCTTTGATGGCCTCGCGCTGCTCCTTGCTGGCGATGCCAAAATTGGCGAGCGACTGTGCCGTCGCAAGGGCGGCATCCTGGCTAAAGTGCACGATATAGAGCGGGGCCTCGCCGCGGCGCATGGCGAGCTCGACGGTGCCCTCGAGGGAGGTCGTCACATAGTCGTAGTTCAGCGGAACAGGACGTGGGGCGTCGACAACCAAGTCGCAAGCAGCGCCGGTGTGTTCCTCGAGCGAGGCGGCGATCGCGGTGACATCGCCGAGCGTGGCGCTCATGAGCATAAACTGCGTGTGGGGCAGGGTGAGCAGCGGCACCTGCCAGGCCCAACCACGGTCGGGGTCGGCAAAGTAGTGGAACTCGTCCATGGCCACGCAGCCCACATCGGCGTCCTCGCCCTCGCGCAGCGCATCGTTGGCAAGGATTTCGGCCGTGCAGCAGATGACGGGCGCCTTGGTGTTGATGTGCGTATCGCCGGTGATCATGCCAACGTTATCGCGGCCGAGCACCTGTACCAGGTCGAAGAACTTTTCGCTGACCAGAGCCTTGATAGGAGCCGTGTAGTAGCAGCGCTTGCCTTGCGCCATGCCCATAAAGAGCATGCCTAGCGCGACAAGCGACTTGCCCGATCCGGTCGGAGTTCCCAAAATGACATGGTCACCGGCGGCTAGATCCATGAGGGCCTCTTCCTGGTGGTCCCACAGCTCAATACCGCGGTCGCTTGTCCATTCAAAGAAGCGTTCGAAGGCCTGATCGGACGTGAGCCATGGTTCGGGCTCGCTGCCGTCCTCGGGCTCCCACCAGGTGGGGGAGAGCGCGCCGAGCGAGCCGAATTCGGCTTCGGTTCCCGTACCGCCCGAGAATGAGCTGGCGGCGCCGGCGCCGGAAACGGTGCTGGCGGCGGTATCTGTCGTGGTCTGTGCCATGTGGTTGCTTTCTCTCGCGTTTGTCCGCCAACTATTATGGCGTAGCGGCGGCGCGGGGTGCCAGCGCGCGAGAAAATGCAGGAAATGGGCGTTCTGCCCGGCCGTTTGGTGCAGTTGCCAGCTAAGTGAGTAGACTATTTGCGATGTCGCGAGCACATGGCTTTTGCGCAAGGGCTCTACCTGCGGTTTTAGTTTTCGCTATGCGGGCTGTGCTTGGCTATTGCAAAAAAGTCTACTCACTTAGGTTTGAGGGCCGTTCGCTGGCGCCTATTTGCGCTTGTTTGTCGACGCCGCGACCATCAGAAGCCCCTAGGACTCTTGCGGTAGACGCTTCTTGCCCTTGCGGGCACGGTTTCTAAAGTTCTCGACGGCCTCTTCCATGCCCAGAGGCACATAGGCGAGCTCATCGAGGTTATCGGGCAGGTAGCAGGCTAGGCTTTGCTTCTGCGCGCGGCCCGCCGCGAGCTGTTCATCGCTGGGCTGCGCTCCAGGTGTGGCGCAAATGCCATAGACGGCGGCACCCATCTCGCGCGTGCGGCGCTCGTACTCGGTCTCGGGATGCTCGGGATGGTCGCGGCGGACGTCGTCGCTTACCCAAAGCGTATCGTAGCCGGCCGCGGCAAACTGTCCCAGGGCGTAATCGCGCAACGGCTTGCTACCGGTGCGCAGCGTGACGGTAGCGCCGGCTGAAAAGAGCGGGCGGTAGAGCATCAGATGGTCGACATGGACGAGTCGTTTTTTAGCGTACTTGGCCTTGGGCTGCGGCGTGGGAAAGTTAATGGTGATGGCATCGAGCTCGCCTGCGGCAAACAGCTGTGGCAGCGATGCGGCGCCTCGGGGCAGGACGAGTGCGTTGGATAGCCCCTGTTCGCAGATTTTCTGCGCGGCATAGGCGATGCAGATGGGCTCCTGGTCCATGCCGATAAAGAGGGTGTCGGGCTCGCGGTGGGCGCGCTCGACCAGATAGGTTCCCTTGCCACAGCCAAGATCCAGGTGAAGGTGTTCGAAGGGCTTGCTGCCAGCTGGCGCGCAAGCCTCGCGCCAATCTCCGGCATGAGCCTCGGGGTTCGTCTCGATCGCATCGGCGTAGCGCTCCAGGCGCTCCTCGAGCACAAAGTTCTTAGGCGTGCGAACGTGGACGGCTCCCATGAGGCTCCTTGGTCATAAATGCGAAACGCATGGCCGCGCGTTCCGTCAATGGGTTGAAAAGGGCGGGCATAGATTGCCCGAAAGATGTGGTGCGGCTCGGCGGCGAGTCGTCGGTGCCTACAGGCGCTTGAGAATCACATAGCGGTTGAGCTCGCCGCTACGACCGTCGGCATGGAAGCGCTCAAGCTCGCGCACGGGGACCTCGCCGCTCTTGTAGAACGTACGGACGCCGCGCACCAGGTCGGTGATCTGCTGATCGTCAAAGTGATGGCAATAGCGGTAGGCGTGGCGGTCGTTTTGCCAGCCGATGAGGTGGTCGCCGGCTTCAAACTGTGCGGAATCGTAACCCTCAAACGGCGGGGTGAGCTCGGCGCGGGCTTCGGCTCGAACGGCCTTGCGCGCCATGCGCTCGTCGTTCATAAACTCCCAAAAGCTGATGGCGATGATGCCGCCCGGGCGCGTCTGGCGCACCAGGGCGTCGCGCCCGCGTACGCGGTACTCGCACGACGGCACGTGGTGCATAAAGCCAAAGCAGACCGAGATGTCGGCGAGCGGGGCGTCGAAAAGCACGTCGGGCGTCTCGGCGGGGTTGAGCTTCATGAGGGCGTCGAGCACGTCGAGCTCCTGGAAGTGCAGGTTGGGAATGCGCAGGGCGTGGCCATGTGCATCGATAGCCAAATCTTGACACGAGTCGACACCATAGAACTCAAACGGGCAGCTGGCATCTGCCGAGGGGTTTGCGCCGTCGACGCCCTTGGCGGCAAGTGCGCCGCCGGCGGCAAAATTCTCGAATCGCATATTGCCGCAGGCAAGATCGAAGACGCGGACGGGATGCTCGATCGTGGCGACGTCGAGCTGCCCGAGCGCGATGTCCATGGTGCGCACCCAGCCGGGCCACGGGGCCTGGCGCGTATCGGAGAAGGAGGCGGAGTGCTCGCGATAGAACGTGTTGTTGAGCTGGATGAGCGATGAGGCGAAATCGCGGTTCACGGCGCGGAACTCCCTCCGTTGGCGGTGCGGAATTAACAGTACGACCATACTACCGTTAACGCCGCAACGGGGACAACCAAGCTACGGGTCATTGCTTTGTTTGGACACATTTCCGCAGCTCATATGCACCCGCAACCGCCGGTTGTCAAAAATCTCACTAGAATAGGTGGCATGTTTTTGGCGGTGGCGGATAGATTTTTAACTGTGCAAGGCGCCTTAAGAACAAAAACGGTCCGGCGGCACGGCTGGCATCACATAGGAGGAACCATGAATGTAGAAACTGCGCAGCGGCTCGCCGACCTTCGCCGCAGCAAAGGCTTTAGCCAAGAAGGGCTGGCGCGAAAGCTGGGGCTGTCGCGCCAGGCGGTCAGTAAATGGGAGCGCGCGGAGAGCTCACCCGATACCGAGAACCTGATCTCGCTCGCCAAACTCTATGGCGTGAGCTTGGACGAGTTGCTCAATCCGAGCGACGAGATTGAGGACGATATCGAGTTTGAGAACGAGGACCGCGCTCGCCAACGCGAGGCCGAGGCGGCAGAGCGCGCACGCACCCATGAGGCGGCGGCACGTGCCACCGAGGCGGCAACGCAGGCGAGTGATGCCGCCGCCAAGGCGGCGCAAGCGGCAAGCTGGAGTGCACAGGCCGCCAATGCCGCTACGGCGCAGGCGACGAGTGGCAGCGCAGTTGGCTCGACTCCGGTGAAGGGCCCGTTCCAGTCGTTCCCGTATTGGGCCGTGTGCTGGCTGCTGTTCTTTTTGCTGATGTTCCTGTTTGGTGCCGGCCCCTTTGCCGCACTGATCTTCTTTACGATTCCCATCTATCACTGGGTGGCGCGTGCGCTCGATGGCGATTGGGCGCGCGGGGATATTCAGGTTGGTTCGGCGTCGGTGGCGGTCAAGGCCCAGGGGAAGGATACTTCTGCGGAATCTGATGCTGACGTGGCTACCGCGACTACCGCTGAGCCGATTGCCAAAGAGAGTGATGAATGATGAAGCTTTCGCATGAATCCAAGGTACGCTTGGGCGTTGGCATCGGAGCGTTTGTGCTCATCATCGGGCTTGTCTTTGGCATTTCGCGGACTTTGATTCATTTTGATGGCCCGTGGGATCTCGACGATGTTATACCCGGCTTGTCCGGTATGGACGATGTGGTTGATGACGACGATTTTATGAACGATGGCGGTAACTATTCCGCTCGGCCTCAGCAGCTTTCGTGTACGACCTTTGATGCCGATGAGTTTCGCTACCTCGATTTCGATATCGATGCGGCTACGGTGGACGTCAAGGTTATTGATGGTAACAAGGCTCGCGTTATCGAGCGGGGACGCGTTGCCAATGGTATGGATGCCTCCAAGGCCGCGACGCAGAACATCGCATCCGTCGAGGACTCGACGCTCAAGGTTTCCCAGTTTGGAAGTGATGACGGTAAGGCAATCGATCGCTCAGTTACGGTCGAGCTGCCGCGCCGTGTTGCCGAACATCTGAAGGGAGTCAACGCGCACGTGGGCTCGGGTGATCTGCAGATTGCCGGTGTCACCTGTGATGGTTTCGACCTTTTCCTGGGTGCGGGAGATGTAGAGTTTGCGGGCAGCGTGACTGATGCGCTCAGTGCTGAGGTCGGTTCGGGCGATGTGACGTTCGAGCTCTACCAGGCCCCCGCGAAGTCGATGGACGTGAGTGTGGGCTCGGGCGATGTGGAGATGACGGTTCCGAACTCGACGGGCTTTAAGGCGAGCCTCACCTTGGGCAGCGGCGACTTCGAGAGCGATTTCCTTCCGCTTGGCTACGACGGCGAGACCATTTTGAATCTTGAATTCGATAACGGCGATAAGTCTGCTACGTATCGTTTTGAGGTCGGTTCGGGCGACATGTCGTTTGATCCGGAGTGACATGCGGTTTTCGGAGATCGGTACATATAGGCATGCTCTTTGATGGAGGCGCCGGAGCCGTGACGGGCTTCGGCGCCTTTGCCTTTACAATGGGGACATGGAACAGATTATCTTGAACATACTCGAGGCTCTGCGTCGCGGCGAGACCGTGGACGACAAAGCGCTCGTCAAACTGATACATGCCGAGGCGCGCCGTGAGGGTGCCGACAAACGCGATTTGGCCAAGCGCCGTCTGCTGCCGTTCTACCAGCGGGTTAAACGTGAGGAGCCGGTTCGGTGGGCTGCGTGGAATGTCGATTCCGATCTGGAGCGTCAACTGCTGCAGGTCCTGCGTATGAAGCCGCGCCGAACGGCCTCGGGCGTGGCGACCATTACCGTCATTACCAAGCCCTGGCCATGCTCGGGCGATTGCCTGTTTTGCCCCAACGATCTGCGCATGCCCAAGAGCTATCTGCACGCTGAGCCGGCGTGTGCCCGTGCGGAGCAAAATTGCTTCGATCCGTATCTGCAGGTGAGTGCCCGTTTGACGGCGCTTTCGCAGATGGGGCATGCGACCGACAAGATAGAGCTCATCGTGCTCGGCGGCACCTGGAGCGACTATCCGCAAGGGTATCAGACGTGGTTTATGTCGGAACTTTTCCGTGCGCTCAATGACGATGCCGTCGCCGGCGTGGCGGCCAACCCCATGTTGGCGCGTCCGGGCATCAACCGTGCCGAGGCGGGGCGCCTGCTCGATGACGCTCCCGCTGATGCCCTGCCGCCGGTGGTAACAGAGCGCCGCGAGCGCTATCGGGCTGCCGGCATTGCGACAGACGAGGTCGAGCTTGCAGCAGGTGTTGCCGGCGAGCAGGGGCGTGTGGATGCTGCCGTGGGCGGCTATAACCGTGCGGTGCGTCGTCTGTACGGCCCCGGTACGCCATGGGGCGAGGTCGCCGAGTGGCAGACGGCAACGATGGAGGAGCTCGAGCGTCAGCAGCGCATCAACGAGACGGCGAAGCATCGCGTGGTGGGGCTCGTTATCGAGCCGCGCCCCGATGCCGTAACGCCGCAGGCTCTCACGCTCATCCGCCGCCTGGGTTGCACCAAGATTCAGATGGGCATTCAGAGTCTCGACCAACATTTGCTCGATATCAACGAGCGTCGCATTTCGGTGGCGCAGATCGAGCGGGCGTTTTCGCTTGCGCGCTTGTTTGGCTTTAAGATCCACGCGCACTTTATGCTCAATTTGTTGGGCGCTACGCCCGGGGGGGACAAGCGCGACTACGAGCACTTTATGACCGAGGGGGCCTTTATGCCCGACGAGGTCAAGGTCTACCCGTGTGCGCTCATTGAGGGTTCGCGTCTGGTGGGCTGCTATGAGCGCGGCGAGTGGCGTCCCTATACCGAGGAAGAGCTGCTCGATGTGCTGGCCGACGATATCGTGGTGACGCCGGCGTTCTGCCGCATCAGCCGCATGATCCGCGACTTTAGCTCCGACGACATCATGGTGGGCAACAAGAAACCCAACCTGCGTCAGCTCGTCGAGAACCGCCTGGCGGCTCGTGGGGAAGGCGCGACGGTGCGCGAGATTCGCTATCGCGAGATCAGCACGGCTGGTGCCGACCTGGACGAGTTGACCCTTGACGAGGAAGTGGCGTACGAGACGCCGGTGACGCGGGAACGCTTTTTGCAGTGGGTGACGCCGCAGGGCAAGATCGCAGGCTTTTTACGGTTGTCGCTGCCCGGCCATTCGTTTGTTGCCGCGCATGCGGACGAGTTGCCGACGACGCCGGACGAGGCGATGATTCGCGAGGTACACGTGTATGGCATGGCGGCACGCGTGGGCGACCAGGGCCAGGCGGCGCAGCATCACGGGTTGGGGCGTTTGCTCGTAGAGCGTGCGTGCGAGATTGCCCGGGATGCGGGTTATGCGCGTATCAACGTGATCAGCGCGATTGGCACACGCGAGTACTATCGCCATCTTGGATTTTATGACCATGGCCTTTATCTGCAAAAGGAGCTCTAGATGAACAAGCCGAGTGTTTCTGCCGGCGTCGTTGCCGGCGTTGCTCTGGGGGCCGCGGCGCTTGGTGCGGCCGCTGTCGCTGTTCGTGCCGCCTGTCTGCAGGTTGCGCGAACCCGCAATGGGTTGGCGCGTGTGAAGCGCGTGCACGATGAGTGCGGCGATGAGATTCGCGTGTTGGTGCAAGGCGGCGTCTACCAAAGCGCGAGTTACGTTGGCGAGCGCTGGGCGGAGCCGGTCTTTGCATACTATCGCGCATTTGACGATGTGTTTGAGGCCGAGGACGCAATGCGTGACGCTTATGGTCACGGTATCGACCGCATACTTATGCTGGGCGGCGGCGGGTTTGCCTATCCTAAATTCGCCCTGATGTCGCACGAGGGCTTGCGCATGGACGTCATCGAGTATGACGGAGAGATTACGCGCCTGGCGCGCCGCTGGTTCTACCTAGACGAGCTGGAGCGCGCGGCGGGCGATCGCCTGCGGGTGATAACCGCTGAGGCTCGCTCGTATCTGGGTGTGACGAGCGTGGGCCATCGTCGCTACGACGTGGTCGTGAGCGATTGCTTTGGCGGTGCCGAGCCCGTGTGCGAGCTGGCGACCGTTGAGGCGCTGCGCCTGGTGCGGGGCAGCCTGAACCCCGGGGGTATCTACGTGGCCAATATCGTGAGCGCAAACGAGGGGAGCGACGGGACGTTCCTGCGCGACTGCACTGCCACGGCACTCGAGGTATTCGCCCACGCCTGGGTGGTCCCATGTGACGATGCGAAGTTCGGCGGCGAGGAAAACTACCTGCTAATCGCCAGCGACGGCAACTACGCCTTTGCCGAAGCCGTGCCCTTCGACACCGACTTCCTCGGCACCGTCCTTCACGACAAATAAGTCTCCTCGTCCCAAAAAGACTGGTCTTAGGCGTGGTCGCGCCAGCCGAGAGCGCGCTGCTTCATGCCTTCGATGTCGAGCACGCCTTCGGCAAAGCCCTTGCGCACGAGCTCTTCGGGAACGAACTCATCGTACCGATCAAAGTAAGGCACCTCGCCGGGATAGACGAGCTCGATGGGATCGAAGTCCTTCTCGGCCTCGGCGGCGAGCACCTCAAAGAACGTCTCCTCGTCGGCCTTCATCTTGAACTGCATAAAGTACGGACGTGACGGGTCGAGTCCGCGAAGGCCCAGCTCCGCGGCACACTTAATCTTGAGCATGCGCTCGAGTGCCAAAAAGGCGTAGCTACCCAGCCAGGGGAAGAGCACCCAGGTGTCGCCACCCAGGTTGATGAGCGGCTTAGTTCCCGCGCCCGAAAGCTTGGCCGTATGACGAGCCTGCGCTAAGCGGGCCCGTGCGTTACCCATGAGGTACGGATATGTCGCGTGCTCGTTGAGCGCCTTGCGCATGCGCTCGAGTACGTGTGTATTGATGTCGCCGGGGCAGTCGCCAAAGTAGGCCGGCACCCGGCCCTTGACCTGCGTGGCAAAGACAGTGTGGCGCTTCCAGTCCACTTCCTCGACAATCCAGCAATGGCCTGCGATGGCGATGCGCTCACCGGGCGGTGGCGGATTGACGATCGTGCCCAACTCGGCCGACTCACTGCGAACGGTGAACTCCTCGTTTTCCTGGAACACGGCGTAGAACTTAAAGTTGTTGATGATGCGCTCGCCCGCGAGACCCACGATGAGTCCGCCGCCCTCGGTGACCTGGATATGATCGATCTTAATGAGGTGACGCAGCAATACGCGATAGTCATCGGCCGAGATGCGATGGAAATAGCTCAGTGTGAGCACGCGCTGGGCAAGTTCGGCCGGCGTGAGCTCTCCGGTGCTGGCGAGGGTCGACATGGTCTGGTGATAGAGCAGACTGTAGGGGAGTCGATCGAGCTCAGGCGGCTCGACCCATTTTTCCTCGCGATAGAGTTGTACGAGCGCGATGCCCTGCAGGAGCTTCCAAGGAATGGTCTCGGGCATCATCGTGCGTGGCTCGGGTTCTTCCTCGCGCATGACAAACCACATCTCGGGCGGAAGGTCGCGGCGTCCCGTGCGGCCCATGCGCTGCAAAAAGGAGCTGACGGTAAACGGCGCGTCGATCTGGAAGGCGCGCTCCAGGCGGCCGATATCGATACCGAGCTCCAGCGTAGAGGTGGTGACGGTTGTCTGCGCCTGCTCCTCGTCGCGCATGAGCTCCTCGGCCGTCTCGCGCAGCGATGCCGAAAGGTTGCCGTGGTGGATGAGGAAGCGGTCGGGCTCGTGTCGACTTTCGCAGTAGCTGCGCAGCATGGAGCACACGGCCTCTGCCTCCTCGCGCGAGTTGGCAAAGACCAGGCACTTGCGGCCGCGCGTGTGCTCAAAGATATTGCCCATGCCGGGGTCGGCGTTGTCTGGTGCCGTGTCGGTGGGGTTGAGCAATGCCTGGTCGGGTGCGCGGGGGATGTCGACTTCGCCCTCGGGGGCCGAGGAAGTTCGGCGGTCCTTGGGAGCGGCCTTGCCCCGTGCCCGCTCACGACGTTGACGGCATTCCTCTTGTGTGAGTTGTCCGCTGTGACGCACGTCTTGGGTGCCGGCGGGCAGTGCCGCGGGTGTCGCTGCCTCAATGCGCTCGCACGCAAGCACTTCGGCCTCTTGAGGACCCATGCTCTCGAATCCTCGCTGCTGCGCCTGAGGACCCGAGTTGTAGAAGTGTTCCATAGAGATGCGCCACACGCGTCGCGGTTCCTCAAAGCGGGGGATAACGCAGTCGCGTCCCGTTCCCTGCGAGAGAAAGGCGCCCGTGCGCTCGGGGTCGCCGATGGTGGCCGAAAGGCCAATGCGGCGAGGCTGCACGCCGGCCATGCGCGAGAGTCGCTCGATAAGGCAGAGCGTTTGCCCGCCACGATCGCCGCGCATGAGCGAGTGGACCTCATCGATGACCACATAGCGCAGGTCGCAAAACATGCGCGGGATCGCCATATGCTTATGGATCAGGAGCGCCTCGAGCGATTCGGGCGTAATCTGAAGGATGCCGCTCGGCTTTTTGATGAGTTTGGCCTTGTGTGACTGAGAGACATCGCCATGCAAGTGCCAGACGGGGATATCGGCTTCATCGCATAGGTCGTTGAGGCGGACGAATTGGTCGTTGATGAGCGCCTTGAGGGGGCCGATGTAGAGGGCGCCCACGCTTGCGGGCGGGTTCTCCCAAAACTCGGTCAGGATGGGAAAGAAGGCTGCCTCGGTTTTGCCGGAAGCCGTGGATGCCGTCAGGAGCACATTGTCCTGCGAGTTAAAGATGGCATCTGCCGCCGCAACCTGAATGGAGCGCAGGCTCTCCCAATCGTGGGAGTAGATGAAGTCTTGGATAAACGGGGCGTAGCGGTTAAAGGCGTTCGCGGGGCCTCCTTTCAAAAACGAATCTCTCAACGCGGTGGGCAGTGGCTTGCTGCATTAATGCCTCGACGTTTGCCCAGATAAAACCTGCCAAAATAAACCTGTCCCTTTTTGGCAGGTTAGATGGTGAATTCGGCGAAGTTACGGTCGCCGCCTGCGGTATCGGTGTCGCCTGTTGCGGTTGCTGGCGCCAGCGTGTCGCCACCGACGCTTTGCAGCAGCTCGGCTACGTTGGCGTCGGGGTTCTGACACAGGATGTCGAGCAGCTCGATAAAGTCACGGATGACCTCACGCGGCGTTAAGTGCGTATCGGCTCCCACGCGACCGAATTCGATCTTGAGGAAGTCCACCAAGTCGTTCTCGGTAAGCGTGGGCGTCCAGCCAAAGTAGCCGGCATGGATCTGCATGAGTTTTTCGATGAGCACCAGCAGCTCCTCATAGGTGAGTGGCTGCAGACGAATGATGGGCGCGAGCATGTCCTTAAGGTCCTCGCGCGCAAAGCGGCCCTGAGCGAGTCGGCTGCGCAGGGCTTCGTAGGAGAACACGCCGCGGCGGCGGTCTTCGATGGAGGTTGGCGTGCCGCCCATGATCATGCCCAGGTACTGCGCTTTGCCCTGGAGCGTGTCGTTGTACATGGTCAAGATCTTCTCGTAGTTGTATTGGCGCGTGATCGCGTTGGGAATCTTGTACAGATTCACGAGCTCGTCGATGAGCACCAGCATGCCCTTGTAGCCGCTGCAGACCAAAAAGCGCGCAATGAGCTTAACGTAGTCGTACCAGTCGTCATCGCTGATGATGGTTGAGGACCCCAGTTCGGCGCGAGCCTCGCTCTTGGTGCGGTATTCGCCGCGGATCCATTTGGTCACGCGGCTCATGGCCTCTTCGTCGCCCTCGGATACGGCCGTGCGATAGCGTCGGAGCATGCGGGTGAAGTCGAAGCCGTGGACCATTTCCTCGAGCGGGGCCAGTTGGGCATTGACGGCAGACTCATCGGCATCGGCACACGAGGCGACCCAGCGATCCAGAATAAGGTTGAGCGCACCGCCCTCGGGGCGCGTCTTGGTCGATATATTGCGGATGAGCTCGCGGTAGGTGGCAAGGCCCTGCCCCTGACCGCCCTGCAGGCGGCGCTCGGGCGATAGGTCGGCATCGGCGACGACGAATCCCTCGCCCATGGCGTGCGTACGGATGGTCTGAAGCAAGAAGCTCTTGCCGGCGCCGTAGCGACCGACTAAAAAGCGGAAGCTCGCGCCGCCATCGGCGATGAGACTCAAATCGGTGAGCAAGGCGCGAATCTCGACCTCGCGTCCCACAGTGATATAGGGAAGGCCGATGCGCGGGACCACGCCGCCCTTGAGCGAGTTGAGAATGACGGCAGCGACGCGCTTGGGCACGCGGGGTGCTGCGGATGCGGTATCACTCATGGTCTAGGTATCCTCTCACGTCTGCTTCGTAGTCCTCGATAATCTGCGGCCCTGCCGCGCTAAATTCAATTACGGTGTCGCCCACCAGGTCAAAGAGTACCTCGTTGATGGTATCGACGAGCATGTCCTCGCTCTGTCCCGATTGCACTACCGCCGATGTCGCTTGCGCTGCGTTTTGCTCGAGCAGTGCACGAAGGAAGGCATCTGCGGCGGGCGCGAGTTTGTTCGCAGCTTCGATGGGCGCGGGCGTTACGGGTGCGGGCGCAGACACGAGGAGCGGTGCCACGACACCAAACTGTTCGGTGGATATGGTTGGCTCGTCGGTCTCGTCCTGCCGAATGGGTGCCGCGACCGCCTCGACAATCGCGTCGGCTACGGGCTCGGCTTCCGGTTGCCCTGAGTCCGCTGCCTCGGCTTCCACAGGTGCGCCGTCCTCGCGCTCTTCGTCGATTAAAAGTGCTTCGCGCGTTTGCGCAGCGGCGCTCCGAATGTGCCCCAGCTGAGTCAGGTCGATATCGATCTTGACGGGCTGGTGTGCGGCGTCCCACGAAAGCCATGCCACAATCTCGTCATCGATAATCTTGGCCATATATTTGGGGACCTTTTCTTCCTTATGGGGTTGGGCGGGGTCCAGCGCCAGGCGCAGGCGTTGGTCGCAGGCGCGCATCATTTCACCGAGCTTGCTGCTCTTTTGCCTACTACCGTGGATACGCATGCATTCCCAAAAGCCGTTTTGGCAACGGTAGATATGGATAGGATCCAGGCGGTATTCGCAGTCCTCGTGGCGCTCGGGCGCAAAGAATACGGCCGAGGCAAACATGGTGTAGGGCATGGCCGTCTCCTCCCCAAATAAACTCGCCACGATGCCGGTCTTTCGGTGCGTGTCATAGTAGCGCGCCATGCGGACATACACGGCGCATGCCACGTGGCGCAGATCGCGGTGGTGGCTGCGGTCAAGCCGCGAGTTACTTAGGTTGTACGTGGAGAGGGCGTTGATGGCGGCCATGAGTCGCTCCTCGCGCACCTCATCGGGCGGAAGGGGGAGCGTGGGCTCGGAGGTTTTGCGACGTTTGGGGGTCTGGTCGGACGGTGCCGGTGCCGGTACAAGGTCTCGTGCCGCGCGCCGCAGCTCGATAAGGGCGTTAGCGAACATGACGGTTTTAGAGTCGCGAAGCAGCTTGGGGTCAAGCCCGTGGAACACGGCGTAGTCCTGCAACCACACGCGTGCAAACCGGTCGATGCCGGGCTCGAAGGCGCGGTAGGCATCCCAAAAGGCCTTGATCTTGTTAAAACCATCGAGCGGGTCATCTACGCCAATGCCGCAAACCAGCTCATAGAGATACAGAAAGGCAAAGGACGTAGACGTTTCCTCGACGGTTCCGCGGCGCACTTGGGCACGCCAGGTAAAGTAGCCGCGCAGCTGCCGGTCGCTCATGGCGTTGTAGGTGGGAAAGTACGACTTAAAGGTGCCGTTGTAGGGGCAGTCGTCCTCAAAATCGGCCATCAGCAAGCCTTGGCGGTAGAAAAGCTCGGCCTCCGATAGCCAGCGGCCCGCGCCGCCTTTGGGGTCATCCTGCCAGCGCGATATCTCGCGCATCTTGCGGTATTGGTCGGGAAGGAAGTTCTGCATCTGTCGGCCGGTTTTGAGAATCGGCTCGTCTGCGTAGACTTCATGTGAGAAACGGGCGGACTGATGGGTCCGGGCCTCGGCCATAATGCGCTCGATGAGCATCTTGATGTCCTGGTCGGCCACCGCTTCTCCTCTCCTAACGCAGCTTCGGTGACCTCATATCATAGCACAGCATCAAACAGGTGTTCGAGATACTGCTGCGTAGATAGATTTAGAACAGGAGGGCGTAGATGACGGCTATGACAACGGAGGGGAGCATATTGGCCGTGCGGAAGGTCTGAGGACGGATGAGGTTGACGCCGACGCAGAAGATGAGCATAGAGCCCACGAGCGATAAGCTGTCGAGGGCGGCGGCAGTCATGATGGGGGAGAGCGCGCCGGCAAACAGCGTAATCGATCCCTGGAATACGGCAACGGGCAGGGCCGAGAAGATGCAGCCGCGTCCGAGCGACGCTGTCATGGTGCAGACGATGATGCAGTCCAGTGCGCCCTTGAGGGCAAGCGTTGACCAGTCGCCGAGCAGGCCGTCCTGGATCGATCCCACAATTGCCATGGCGCCGATACACACGGTGAGTGAAGTCGAGACAAAAGCGTTGGTGAACTCGTTATCGCCCTCACTGCCGGTCTTGCGCTTGAGCCATTCGCCAAGGTTCTCGATGGCGGCTTCCAAGTTGACGGCCTCGCCGATGAGCGAACCGAGCGCAAATGAGACGATGAGCATGGTGGTGCCGGTGGTCGCTAGCGCCTTCCCATCGATAAGGAGCATCTTTTGCATGGTGCCGCCAAGGCCGATAAACAGGACGCACAGCCCCGATGCTTTCATGAGCGTGTCTTGGATGCGCGGTGTGATGAAGCGGCCGCCCGCTAATCCCAAAAGACCGCCCGCAACTAAAAGCACAACGTTGATGATTGTTCCCAAGCCCGGCATGAGCCCTCCTGTATTGATGCCAACGTGGCAATCGTAGCAGAACGAAATGCGAGGCACATCGCGACTCATCTAATACGTTATATAAGTGGTGTTAGGAATGATGTGCAGCATTTAAGCCTCAGGTGGTTGTCGGGACATAGGGATAGTATTCAAAGCGCAGTGTCATAAGCCGCTGCGGGGATTCAATAGCCGCGGCGATGATATTGGCATCGCGGGCACGATCAAACCCTTCGAGTTCGATCTGATACGAGACGTCTTGCATAATGTCCAGACGTCGCCAGGCTAGGAGTGTGTCACCATCGAATTCCAAGGTCTTGCCTCCGTCTGGAGCAACGGCGTATAGACGCAGCTTGGCGGTGGTTGCAGGGTCGACAACCGTGACCTTTTTAATTTCGTTTCGAGTATTCTTGGCGCCCAACAAGGTGAGCAGTGTTGGGGCCACGACCTCGCCCGATGGCAAAAAGACGACTTCGATGGATTCGGGAAATGCGATGATAGCCGACTTGCGGACGGGCTGATTGGCGGCGGCAACTTCGATGTTCGCAGCGTCGATGACCTCTGTGTGGTCGAGCGTGGCAAGCACGCAGCAGTTACCTTCATCGATCTCTTGAGGATCAGCAAGCCCCAGACTGTCCGCGAGCTCGGGATCGTTTGGATCGGCAGCGGGCTCATTCGGCGCTTCGAAAGAAGCTGGGACGCTGTTTGTCGGCGACGGCGTGTCGCCCGCACCTGCTTCTTTGTCCGCGCTCTCTTCTTGTATGGTTGCGTTGATGGGTTCGTCGTTTGGGGGGAGCGTCTTGGCGTCAAACGCGGAGGGGAGAATTCCGATGGCTCCGGATCCGTTCCACTCCATTTCGAGAAGCGCCGGGTCGGCAAGAATGCGTTGCCTGCTTTGCGCGTGGGCATCGATTTCAATAGGGCCTGCCTCTATCCCTCGTGTAAGGCTGAGTGATCCGGCTGGCTTCTCGAAATGAGCGTCTGTGTCTTTGGTGCTGACGGCGTAGAACAGCAGGGACGCTTCTCCCGCCGCGATAACATCGGTACCGGCTTTGGTCAGCCGCAACGATGCCGTGAATGAGAGGGTGGGCTGCGCATCGTCTGCATTCGCGGCGGCGCAGCCCAGACATATACCGCCTCCTTTCTCGAAAAACGCACCGTCGAAGGCGACCTTCGCTCCGTTCGCCGAGTCATCGACCGAAGCGATGTCGATGCGCAGCTCTAAATTGCATGGATCGCCATCTGCATCGAGCACAACCGAGCGCCACGTGCAGACGGCGCACCCCGCCTGGGAGCCGTTTGCCTTGTTCGAACGCTTGATATCCACGACTATCGAGCCGTCCGTATTACGACGAAGGCATCCCGAGGTTGAGATCACGGCCTGTGCGATCGAAAAACGCTCGCACGCAATGGCGCTCGACGGATTTGGTGCGGAACTTAGGGCTACTGGTAAGGAGTCTGCCATGACGGGAGTCGCCCAAGCGGCGACAGGCGTTCCGGTTGCGAGCGCGCCGCAGAGTGCGACGACGGGCAAAAGGTTCTTCGATGCCATGGGGTCTCCTTAGCTAATTTAGTGTGGCCTGTCCGTGTTTTGTTTCTGGCTGCGTTTGATGTGCAGACCGAGGCCGGCGGTTCCCGCGCCTGCTGCTGCGGCGCCTGCTGTCAAGAGCCATCGTCTGTCGCCTGTCTGCGCCAACGGTTCCTCGCGGTCGCCGCGGTCGAGCTCCGAGAGGTCGACCGTCACTTGCGTGGCGGCCTGCGCCTGTTCTTGCTGGGCAAAGGCCATGGCTGGCCCAAACGCTAGGATGCTGACGGCGGCGGCCAGGGCGACGGCCTTATGCCGTGTGCGCACCGGGCTCGACCGTCCAGGTGATCGTCGCAACCTGATCGCCTTCGCCGGTTACGCGGAAGATGTCGCGCGTGACGCGGGCGACGTTTCCGCTTGTCTTGAGCTTGATTTTGTCCGTGCCGCCGGCAATGCCCTGGTAGCCCATGTCGAAGGCTGCATTCTTGGAAAGATCGAGGCCCGTCCCTTGCGCGGCGGCGCTGGCGTTCTGGAGCGCGCCGTCGGGGCCGACCTTAAAGTCGATGGAGTTCTGCGCGGTTCCGGCCTTGGCGTCGGCGGCAATGGTCCAGGTGTTCATGGCGTCGATCTTCATGTTGGTGACATGGATGCCGTAGGCCGAATGATTGTCGATGGTGGTCGCGTCTTCTGAGGGGCCCTGAAGCGTGCCGTCGGCCTTGGCGACGAAGGGAATAACCGTCGGAACTTTGAACTCAACGTTGTCGATCTCGGTCCTGACCATTACCTTCGTGGTTCCAACGCGCCCGGCTGCCATAGCTGGCGTCGGGGCGGCGCCCATTGCGAGCGCGAGCGCGAGCCCTGTGCCCACGACGAGCGCTCTGACTCCGTTCATGTTCCTGGTGATGTCCATGGTCGTTCCTTTCTATTCGCCGCGGGCCGTCCCCGCGATGATTGGACGAATGCTGGTGAATTGCATGCGGTGCCGTGTCGGCCGGAAGGCTAGTTCTCGGTTTGCTCAACCCGTACCTTGACACGTGTCGGATTGCCGTGGCTGTCGAGGGTCTTTGCATCGAGTGCCTGGATCTCGATGTACGCCTCGCCTTCTTTGATGTCGCCGGCGGGGCACGTCTCGATTGTCTTGCCGGTCTCGACCACACCGGATTCGTACATGGTCTCGTCGTTTTGGATGACGCGGAATCGCTGGGGAAATTTATTGTCTTGGACGTTTTGCACGTTGACGCGCAGCTTGCCGTCCTCCTGCAGCTGAGCGACCGGCGCGACCGAAATCGTCATCATGTTGTCGCGGACGATGGCGTCGAGCTCATCTTGGATTTCCTGGCGCGTTTTGCCCTCGGCCGTCGTAACCGAAGCGCCCGCCTCGGGTACGGGCTGCGACTGCCAAACGTATAGTCCTACGGCGACAAGGGCACAGACGATGGCCAAGCAGGCAACGATGAGCTTCTTGCGACGACCCAGGCCTGCAAAGTGGGGTGGCTTCTTCGCGCTCATGCGGCATCCTTGGCGGTATAGACGCGCGCAAAGGTGGACGGGTCCGCTCCAAAGAGCATGTGAAGCATCAGACGGCGCGAGTAGACGAGCTCGTCGAAGTCGGGAGGGAGCTCGATGTCGTGGATATGCGCGATGTGGTGGGCGAGCGCCGAGAACGACTCGGGGTCGCAGATCACATCGGTGGTAACGTGGTAGACCGTCGTATCGGGGAATGCCTCTTCGTCGAAAGGCAGGAGATGGGGATCGTCGTCGACTTCGATGGCGATGCCGTACTGGGGCCAGTAATATGCCATGGGAACCTCCCTGCTTCTGGGCCAAAACTTCTATCGGTTTTGGCTGTCGACGCCGACCGTATCAGCCGCTACTTGACCAATTTCTGACCAAATGCTTGACGGATTGGCGTCTCCGCAGGTAAAAGGCGGCAAAAAATACTCCAACTTTTTTCGAGCGACAATCGCGCGGTCGGCGACGGCGGGGCCATATGTGTCAAAAGCATCGTCTGCCGAGGAAATCAAGCCGCTCGCCGAATTGCACGAACGTAAAAAACGCCAATTATGGAGACGGTCTCGAACACGTCGACGAAACGATGCGGTAACATCTCCCTGCAAACACTGTAGTTAGCTAAAGGGGGAGTTCGCGTGTCTGCAACCATCAAACCCTTCACCGACGAGTTCGAAGAGTATGGCCGCGATGAATCTCGCGCATCGGGCGAGGCCTCGAGCATCTCGTTTCCGACAACGGAAAACGAGGTCCGTGCCATTTTGGGAAAGCTCCATGCCGAGCGTGTTCCGGTAACGGTTCAGGGCGCCCGAACCGGCCTTGCCGCCGGCGCCGTGCCCCACGGCGGGCATATCCTCAATACTTCCCGTATGAATCGCTATTTGGGCCTTCGCCGCGATGAACAAGGCCAATTTCTGCTGCGCGTGGAGCCGGGCGTTGTGCTCTCGGAGCTGCGCAAGCAGCTGAGCAAGAAGGTGCTGCCGACCGCTGGTTGGGACCAGGCATCGCTTGAAGCCTACGAGGAGTTCCAAGAGGCCCCCGAGCAGTTTTTTCCCACCGATCCCACCGAGGCATCTGCCTGTCTGGGCGGCATGGCGGCATGTAACGCCTCCGGTGCTCGCAGCTACGCCTACGGCCCCATGCGCCCACATATCACGGGACTCCGCGTCGCGCTGGCTGATGGCGATTTGCTTGAGCTTCAGCGCGGCGAGGCTTTTGCCCAGGGCCGCCGCCTGTCGCTCGTGACGGCAGCGGGCCGTACGCTCGAGCTCGATCTTCCCGGCTATACCATGCCCAAGACAAAAAATGCCTCAGGCTATTTCGTTGCGGACGAAATGGACGCCATCGACCTCTTTATCGGTGCTTGCGGCACGCTCGGCGTTATCACCGAGCTCGAGATTGCCCTGCAGGCGGCGCCTGCGGTCGTTTGGGGTGTGAGCTGTTTCTTTGACAGCGAAGACAAGGCCGTGTCCTTCACCGATTCTGTGCGTCCCGTCCTGTCCCACGCGGCTGCCATCGAATATTTCGATGCGGGCGCCCTGGATATCCTGCGTCGTCAGCGTGAGCAGTCGACCGCGTTCGCCTCGCTGCCGGCGCTCGACAAAGAGGCCAAGGTCTGTGTCTACGTGGAGCTCGACTGCGACGACGAAGTTCAGGCGACTGAGGAGCTGTATCACTTGGGGTGGGTACTGGAGCTTGCGGGCGGCAGCGACGATGCGACATGGGTCGCGCGCACCGAGGTCGATCGCGAGTGCCAGCGGTTCTTCCGCCACGCGGTGCCCGAGAGCGTCAACATGCTTATCGACGAGCGTCGCCGCATGGATCCTACCATCACCAAGCTGGGCTCGGACATGTCGGTGCCCAATGCACGCTTGGCCGATGTCGTCGCCCTCTATCGCCGCACGCTGGCGGAAAGCGGACTTGAGTCTGCTGCCTGGGGACACATCGGTAACAACCATCTGCATGTGAACATTCTGCCGCGCGATGCGCAGGATTACCGCCGTGGCGGAGAACTCTTTGCCCAGTGGGCTTCCGAGGTCACGGCCATGGGCGGCGCCGTCTCTGCCGAGCACGGCGTCGGCAAGATCAAAGCGGGCTTCTTGGAGACGATGTACGGTCACGAGGCCATGGTCGAGTCGGCGCGGCTCAAGCTCCAGCTCGATCCCGACGGGCAGCTGGGTCGCGGTAACCTGTTTTCGGAGAAGCTCTTGGATGAGCTCGTCCAGAAAGGGGGCGCGTGAAGATGAGCGATTTCCATATGGTGGTGTGCGTCAAGGCCGTGCCGGGAAGCACCGAGGTCAAGATGGACCCCAAGACCAATACCATCGTGCGCGATGGCAAGCAGGCGGTCATTAATCCCTTTGATGCGAGCGCTTTGGAATGCGCGCTGGCGCTGAAGGACGACTTTATCGGCTTTGGCATGGATGTGCGCGTGACGGTGGTGTCGATGGGCATCCCCGCGACCGAGTCGCTGCTGCGCGACTGCATCGCCCGAGGCGCCGACGACGCGCTGCTGCTGACCGATCGCGCCTTTGCAGGTGCCGATACCCTGGCGACCACCTATGCTCTCAAATGCGGCATCGAGGCGCTCGACGAGGACTTCGACCTGCTCATCTGCGGCAAGATGGCGGTGGATGGCGATACGGCCCAGATTGGTCCCGAGCTTGCCGGTGCCTTTGAGATTCCCTGCGTGACCGACGTGAGTTGCGTGCAGAGTGCGGGCTTTACGACCTGTGGCTCGCTGGCGCTCATTCACGGATGCGATGCCGGCGAGGAGACGGTGTATCTTGAGATGCCGTGCGCGATGACGACTGCCAAGGAGATTGGCCAGTTGCGTATGCCGAGTATTGCCGGTATTCGCGCGGCGGAGGAGGCGGACGTGCGCGTGGTCAGTGCCGCCGACGTGAACGCCGACCCCGCGCGTTGCGGTCTTGCCGGGTCGCCGACACAGGTCGTGCGCTCGTTTGTGCCCGACCGTGACCAAACGTGCGAGGCCGTTGAGGGGGCGGCGTCCGAGCAGGCGGTAGAACTTGCCAAGATTATCGAGGGGATGGTATAGATGAGCGGACTGATTATCGATAGCGAAGCCTGTATCGGCTGCGGTCGCTGCGTTCGCGCCTGTGCCTCGGGCGGCATCGTAGTGGAAGGCGAGCGACCCAGCCGATGCGCCCGCGTGACCGAAGGCTGCATCTTGTGCGGCGGGTGCGTCGATGCCTGTCCCGTCAACGCTATCTCGATCGAGCGTGACGAGGCCGCTGGTGCGGTTGACCTCGATGCGTATCGAGACATTTGGGTATTCGTGCAGACCGACGAGCACGATACAGTGACTCCCGTTGCCTATGAGCTTATGGGCAAGGGCCGCGAGCTTGCCGATGCTCGCGGCTGCCGTCTGGTGGCACTGATCGGTATGGGCCCCGAGGGTTCTCTCGGCGACCTGGAGCATCTGGTTTGCGCGGGCGCCGACGAAGTCCTGGCCTGTCGCGACGAGCGCCTGCGCCAAAACGATGCGGAGGTCTACGCCCGCTTGATCTGCGATTTGGTAGCCGAACGCAAACCCGAGGCCATCCTATACGGTGCGACCGCTTTTGGCCGCGAACTGGCACCCGGCGTTGCCGTGCGCTTGCAGACGGGCCTTAAGGCTGACTGCACCGTACTATCGATGGATACGGAGACGGGACTGCTGCAACAGACGCGTCCGGCGTTTGGCGGCAACCTGATGGCCACCATCGTCTGCCCCAATCATCGTCCCCAGATGGCAACGGTTCGTCCCGGCATCTTTAAGGCGCCCGACTTCGACTACGGCCGTTCCGGCGCGATCACCCAGGTGATGCTTGCGGAAGACGTTAAGGCTCGTGTCGAGATCTCGATTCCCGCCGAGGAGTGGGGGCAGCAGGCCTCGATCGCCGATGCCAAGCGCTTGGTCGTGGTGGGCCGCGGCATTGGCTCCAAGAAGAATCTGCCCCTGATGCGAAGGCTCGCCAAGGCTCTGGGAGCCGAGCTTGGTTGCACGCGACCTGTCGTGGAGGCCGGCTGGTTGGAGTATCGCCATCAGATTGGCCAGACCGGCGTATCGGTTTCGCCCAAGCTTCTCGTGAGTATCGGTGTTTCGGGCGCCATCCAGCATCTTGCCGGCATCGGTGGGGCGGAGTGCATTATCGCCATCAACGAGGACCCGGATGCCCCCATTTTTGGTGCTGCCCAGTACAAGGTTGTTGGGGACGCCGTCGAGGTCGTCGAGGAGCTGCTGGCCCAGCTTGAGCGCTAGGCGCGCGCCAGCCAGTCGCGCATCTCGTCCTTTAGGCACTCCCAGGTCGCTTGCGTGGTGGGATTGGTAAAGGGGCGCGTAATGCCAAAGGGTGCGTCGAGCAGGCGGTAGATATCGCCCTGTTCGCGCGCCAGCGCGCGGCTTGCTGGATAGACGAGCTCAAACATAAAGCAGACGAGCCCCACCAGGTAGTCCGCCGGCTCGTTGCGCTCGTCGCGCGCGACGCACCGCTGCTCGTCAAAGGCGGCAAGCGTCGGTGCCGCAAAGCGACTTGCTAGAAGCGCGTCCTCGTCCACCTTGAGGATAGTGTCGACGGTGCTGTCGGCGATGGTGCGCATAATGTCGATCTTGTCACCATCGCGCACGATATCGCAGAAGCTCCGCGTGTGCACGTCGAGCTGCGCGGGTAGGCGGAAATCGCTGTGATAGGCAATGCTCGCTCGGATGAGCTCATCTTCTGCCGGGTCATCGATAAAGTCTCGGATGCTCGTTACGGCGGGTGCATCGGCGGAATTCTCGCCAAAGAGGACCTCGATGCCCAGCGCCGCATGGCTCATGCTCTCGGCGTCCTTAAAGGTGTCCCAGCGTCGCAGCTGCTCAAAGCGGCCCATATCGTGTAGCAGGCCGCAAAGCCATGCCAGGTCAATATCTTCTGACGACCAGCCCTGCTCGCGCGCTACGGCATCGCATGCCTCGGCCACGTGGTACGTATGCTCGATTTTGAGCGCGATGCGTGGGTTGGTGGCGTCGTAGGCATCGGTGTAGCTTTTGAAGGCCGCGCGCGCCCGGTCTCGATCGATAGCTGTCATAATGACTTCCTAAAAAGTTGTGTCTTTCGATCCGGTGGCAATTGTAGGTGAACTCGGTTGCTGTCGGATGATGATTCTGCCGTATCGCTACATGCGGCTCGGAGACCTTGTCAGGATGAGAAGCGTATGGTGTTCAAAATCGTTAGAACCGTCTGGCCGGTGATGCTTACCTATGTTGCAATAGGCGCGCCGTGCGGAATGATCATGGGGCAGACGGGAATGGAGCCCTGGATGGTCTTTGCCCTGAGCAGCACGTTTGTGACGGGCAGCGGCCAGTTTATGATCTGCAATCTTTGGCTGGCGGACGTGCCGGCACCTTCGATTATCGCGAGCGTTGCCGCCATCTCCTCGCGTTTTGCGCTTTACTCGGCATCGATCGCGCCGCATCTGAGGGGTGCCTCGAAGCGTCAGACGCTGGCTGTTGCCGCGACACTTACCGAGGAGGCGTATGGCATCTCGCTTGCCAAGTTGGTTGAAGGGGAGGATTGGGGCCCGCGCGAGTCCTTTGTGCTCAACGTGATCCTCATCGCAACATGGGGCGTTTCGTGTACGATGGGCGCCATCGTCGGCGCCGTTGTCGATGTTCCCACCGCCATTGCAGCCTTTGTCTGCACCTCGCTCTTTATCTGCCTGCTCTTTTCGCAGCGGCTGTCGCGCGGTAACGTTGTCGCGGCGGTTTCGGGCGCGGTGTCCGTCGCCGTATGCAAGTTCTTGGGCCTCGCGAATATTGCCGTGCCGGCAAGCGTCGTGGTCGGCATTGCCATTGCGCTGGCGTGCGATGCTGTATTTGACGGAAGAGGTGCCCGCGATGCCCGCTAACGAGTTCTTGGTTCTGTGGCTGTCGTCGTGGGCTGCTATCGCGTTCTTTCGCATCGCGCCGGCGTTCGCCTTGCGCGGGCGGACCCTGTCGCCCCGCATTACCGAGGCCCTGGGCTATATCCCGCCCGCTGCCTTTGCCGCGCTGGTCGCCAACGACTTGGTGAACCCCGGCGCGTTCGACGCGGGACTCTGGCCTGCCTTGGTTCCCTGGATTGCGGCCACCGGCGTCGTGGCGGTGGCAATCAAGACAAAGTCGATGTTGTGGTGCTGCGTTTCGGGCATCGTGTTCTATATCGTTTTGAGCCTCGTATAGGAGCAGGACGCGTTATCGTCCCAGCTTAACGAATCGAATTTCTCACCGAGGCGGTCTGCTTCTTCTGGTACCATGGTCAAACTTTACTGTAGCAAAGCGTGACGTGGGCTTTTGTTCTGCGTCAGCGGAAATGGGGGTTTCATGGCACAGGAAGCGACCGCCAACGAGCAAAAGAAATTCAAGGTCCCGCGTATCCCGGGCGACATCATGATCTATCCGATGATCGTCGGCCTTTTGCTCTCTCCCTTCTGCCCGCAGGTCTTTGAGGTCGGCGGCTTCTTTACGGCTGCCTGCCGCGGCGGCTCCAACACCATCGTTGCCGCGATCTTGCTGTTCGTGGGCGCCGGTATCAGCTTTAAGTCCACGCCGGGCGCCATCAAGACCGGCATTGTCGTGCTGATTCCTAAGCTTGTAGTGGCAGCCGCGCTGGGTCTGGGCGTCGCGTACTTCTTTAACGATAACTTTTTAGGCCTGAGTTCGGTTTCCATCATCGGCGGCATTACGTTTTGCAACATGGCGCTCTATACGGGCATCATGGGCGAGGTCGGCGATGAGTCCGAGCAGGGCGCTGTCGGTATCCTGTTCGTTACGGCCGGCCCCGCCGTCACGATGATCATCCTTGGTGTTTCGGGTCTCGCCAACATACCCGTCGGCACCATCATCGGATCCATCCTGCCGCTCGTTATCGGCATGGTCCTGGGCAACTTGTTCCCGTTTATCAAGAACCTGCTGATCCCCGGCGCCAATCCCGCGATCGCCGTTATCGGCTTTCAGCTCGGTGCGTCCATGAGCCTTTCGAGCTTTATCGCCGGCGGTATTTCGGGCATCCTGCTGGGCCTCATCACGCTCTTTATCGTCGGTCCCATTACCTTTGCCTTCGAGCGCTTGTGTGGCGGCAATGGTAAGGCGGCTGTGGCGTGTTCCACCATTGCCGGCACGGCCATGACCACGCCGGTCGCCCTCGCCGAGGTCGCTCCGCGCTATGCCGAGCTTGCGCCCACCGCGTATGCGCAGATCGCCACTGCCGTCATCATCACGGCAATCATGGCCCCGATTCTGACCGGCTGGGTCGATAAGAAGTTCTGCCAGGGCAAGGAAGACCTGTCGCCTGCCGGTGTCGAGGCCATCGAAGAGGCTGTCGCGACCGACATCGATGGCGAGTAGCAATCGATACCCATCAATGATTCCGGCGTGCAACTCGCGCCGTTTGAGCGCCCGAACGAGAGCTGTCTTGTAGTGACGTTCGGGCGCTCTGCTATTATTCCCCTTACCCCTGCGGAGAAAGGGGCGTTTATTGCCCAGACACGAATCGGGCGATTCTGACCACTTGGATATTGAAGGGAGGGCGTCTAGTGGTTAAGGCACTCAAGATTGAGATATTCCTGCTATGCATGATTGTTCTTATCGGGCTTGCCGTACGAAGCCGTCGCTCCCTGTTCTCGAGCACCCAGCAGCTTTTGTTTAGCATGCTGGGCTACACGTCTGCTGCCTACATTTTCTTCGATATGATCTGGACGCTTTCGGATGGTGTGGACGGCACGTTGGGCATTGCAGCCAACTGGATTTCCAACGCGGTTTCGTTTTCGCTCTTCGCCATCGCGTGTCTCATTTGGTTTATCTATTCCGAGACGATGCAGGGTTCTCACCTTGTGACCTCGCGCTATAGGGTGGTGCTTGTAACGTTGCCTACGGCTCTGGTGGTCGTGCTGGCTTTTACCAGTTACTGGACGCACGCCCTGTTCTATATCGATTCGCAGGGCGTGTATCGTCGCGGCTTTGCCTATATGATCCAGCCCATTGTCAGCTACTGTTACGTTATACATACGTCCCTGCATGCGTTTGTGCAATCTCGCAGGGTCGAGAGCCTGCAGACGAAGGCTATCTATCGAACCTTAGCATTTTTCGCCATTCCGGCCCTGGTGGGCGGTACCTTTCAGATCGTATACTCGGTGCCTGGCCTTTGTGTCGGCATAATGATTAGCATGTTGCTGCTCTATATCATCTGCCAGGAGCAGCTCATCTCGACCGACCCGTTGACTGGCCTCAACAATCGCAACCGTTTTGAGACCTATATGCTGTCGCTCTTCTCAAATGTTGGTCATACGGACGATGTGTATCTTCTCATGATGGACGCTGACGGCTTTAAGCAGATTAACGATCGCTATGGACATGTGGAGGGTGATCATGCTCTTCAGGTCTTATCTGCTGCGCTCAAAAAGGTCTGCACGGCGTCTGGCAGCTTTATCGCACGTTATGGCGGCGATGAGTTCGTAGTCCTTCAAAAGGCGGCAGCGGAACAGGACATCATACGTCTGTGCGCGGCAATCAACGACGAGCTCGCGCGCGCCGAGGTGCCGTATCTGTTGCGGATGTCCATCGGCTACGCACGGGTCGGTGACGGCGTCGATACCTGGCAAGACTTGCTTCGCGCTGCCGACGCGGAGCTCTACCGCGTCAAGGCCGAGAAAAAGAAGGCCGGCGTCCAGATACGCTAGGAAAAGGGCGCACGCTGGCGTGCGTGGCGCCCCTCGGCTCACCGATGTACTCCATTAAGCTAAAGTATGTGAATCCCTTCTGCTAAATAAGGGCAGCTCGTTAGGCCTTTTTGGGCCTGTTGACGATGATGATGCCGCTGCAGACCAACAGCAGGGCAACGATGACGGTAACGGGGCTCGTGCCAGCGCCCTCGCCGAGCAGCAGCGCGCTCAGCACCACACCAAAGACGGGGTCCATAAACCCAAAGACCGAGACGCGGCTGACGGGGTTGACGGCAAGCAGGCGCGACCACAGCGAGTACGCGACGGCGGAAATGAGTGCCATATAAATGATGAGCGCGATGGCGGGGGCGATTTCGGTGGGGGACAACGTGCCGCCCATCAAAAACCCGATGGCGGTAAGGACCACGCCACCGACTAAAAACTGCCACCCGGCAAGCAAGACGCCGTCGTGCTCGCGCGAGAAGATGCCGATCAGGCAGGTCGATAGGGCGCCTGCAACAGTGGAAGCCAAGATAAAGCCCTCGCCGTCGAGCGTAAAGCCAAAGGTGCCGTCCGCGCCCGAAAGGTTGACAAGCGCGACGCCGGCAAAGCCCAACACGCAGCCAAGCACCTTGGCCGTATTGAGCTTCTCGGTGCGAAATGCCAGGGCGGCAAAGAGGATTGCGAGGAAGTTGGCGCTGGCCTCGATGATGGAGCTCGACATGGCACTGGCGCGCGAGAGTCCCAGGTAGAAAAAGAAGTACTGCCCGATAGTCTGGAAGAGCGACAAGACAAAGATGGGCTTGATGTCGCGAGCCTGTGGAACGAGTGGACGGCGCTGGGCCGCGCTCATCCCAACGATAACCAGGGCACCGGCAAGCGTAAAGCGCAAACCTGCAAAGAGCAGCTGTGAGGCGCCATCGTGCGCGGGGATGCCAAAGAGTCCGTAACCGATCTTAATGCAGGGGAATGCCGACCCCCAGAGCGCACAGCAGACGAGGCAACCCAGGATGAGTCCGGGCAGGGTGGCGAGATACGGCTTGCGGCTTTCCATAATGTCCTTCCTATACGCGCAAAGCAAAAAAGAACCCGCCACCGGGCGTGCCGATGGCGGGTGTTGTTACCCGAAGGGATTGTACCCGATGGGAAAGGTTTAGGCGAAGTAGGCTACGCCGCTCTCAAAGATCGGCATGAACTTATCGCCGGGGACATGCTCGGGCACGTTGCGGTACAGGTTGTCGCCACGACGCTCGGCATGTCCCATCTTGCCCAGTACGCGTCCGTCGTTGCTCGTGAGGCCCTCGATGGCGAGTGCGGAGCCGTTGGGGTTGACAGAAAGGTCCATGCTCGGCTTGCCGTCCTCGCCCACGTACTGCGTGGCGACCTGGCCGTTGGCGATCAGCTGGGCGAGTACCTCGTCGTTGGCGACAAAGCGGCCCTCGCCGTGGCTGATGGCGACGGTGTAGGGGTCGTCCAGGCTGCACTGCGACAGCCAGGGGGACAGGTTGGACGAGATACGGGTGCGCACCAGACGACTCTGGTGGCGACCGATGGTGTTGAACGTCAACGTGGGCGCATCGGGCGTGGCGTCGACGATGTCGCCGTAGGGCACCAGGCCGAGCTTGACCAGGGCCTGGAAGCCGTTGCAGATGCCCAGCATCAGACCATCGCGGGCCTTGAGCAGGTCGCGGACTGCCTCGGTGACCTCGGGAGCGCGGAAGAACGCCGTGATGAACTTGGCGGAGCCGTCGGGCGCGGCGCGGCCCGAGAAGCCGCCGGGGATCATGACGATCTGGCTTGCACGGATGCGGCGGGCAAGCTCGTGGGTGCTCTCGGCGACGGCCTCGGGCGTGAGGTTGTTGATCACGAAGGTGTCGGCCTCGGCGCCGGCGGCGCGGAAAGCGCGGGCGCTATCGTACTCGCAGTTGATGCCGGGGACCACGGG